>JAIBJO010000091.1 GCA_020029615.1 Actinomycetota bacterium | reverse complement strand
AAGGCAGGCTGCGCGTCTTGGAGCGCGGTGTCTCAGATCTCTCGAGAACGTCTCAGATGTGTCGAGAACGATTTGTCTCAGATGTCCCGAGTCCTAACAGAACAAGCAGGGCTAGCGTCTTGAGCGTTTCTTGAGCAGTGTCTCGCAGAGTCATGCCCACACAACGCGCGGACTCACGTCGGCGCAGGAAAGGGAGGTTTCGCATGAACGGTCTGAAGATGAGGCGGCCGAGCCCGGCGCTCGTCGTGGCCATGGTCGCTCTCTTTGTGGCGCTCGGCGGTACCGCGGGCGCCGTCGTGGTACAGGCAGTGCCGCTCGCCAAGCGGGCGCTCGTTGCTGACAACGCGAAGAAGCTTGGTGGGCAGACGCCTGCACAGGTCGCCGCCCTGGGCGCGAAGGCCGCACTCACTCTGTCGCCCGCGGGCGCCCGGCCGGCGAGCTCCGCGGTGGGTCTCGTGACGACCAAGACGGGTACGGGGCAGCTCGCCGCCGGCGCGGGTGGGTCCTTCACCGTCGTCTGTGATGCCGGCCAGAAGGTCCTCGGTGGAGGGTACTCGTCCGATCAGGTCGTAGTCGGGTTCGACTCGTATCCCTCCAACGAGACGACGTGGAGCTTCTTCCTGGGGAACCTCAATACCGGGGCAGCCGCGAACGTCAGCCTGTACGCGACCTGCCTGAAGTAGGCAGGGTCGGTCGCCGGCGCGAACTCCGTCTCGCGCCGGCGGCCGGTCTTCGTCGCCGCGCGGCAACCGAGCCTTAATGCCGGTTCTTACCCTCCGCTCATCCGAACATGGCTATAAGAGGACGGTGGTGGCGCCCCCGAGAATCAGGACGCTCGCTGTCGTCGTCTCGGGTGCGCTCGCACTCGTTGCCGCGGCCGCGGCAAGTCGACCGGACGCTCCGCAGCCGCAGCCGCAGCCGCAGTCGACGTCGCTCGCATTCGCGACAGCGATCGACGCGGCGCCGGGAACGGCGTTCCGCGCGAGAAATCTCGCGCGTGCTGCGACCACCTGGCGTGGAGGTCCCATCGCCACCTCGACCGGCGAGACGGTCGACGTCCGTGTCTCGGACTCGCTCCCGTTCGAGACGACGCCGGAAGGCTGGGCGGAGTTCCTCGCAGGCTTGACGCACGGTCCCGAGATCGCGCTCCTGACGACCTACGTCGCCACGCTCGACGAGGTTCAGGGCATATGCGGCGAGCAGGCGCTGGGCTGCTACTCCCGCGATCAAATGGTCACTCTCGGCGAAGCCGTCGCAGACGTGAGCCCCGAGGAGGTGGTGCGCCACGAATACGGGCACCACGTCGCGATGCACCGGCTCAACTCGCCCTGGGTTGCGATCGATTGGGGCCCCAAGCACTGGGCGAGCGCGATGGACGTCTGCGGTCGCGTGGCGCGCAAGGAGGCGCACCCCGGGAACGAAGGGGTCAACTACGCGGTGAACCCCGGTGAGGCGTGGGCCGAGACATATCGGATCATGGACGAGCAGAAGGCCGGGATCACGACTGCGACCTGGCGGATCATCGCGCCGAGCTTCTTTCCCAACGCGGCGGCGCTGCAGGCTGCCGAGCGAGACGTTCTTCAGCCGTGGAACGCCGGGAGGACGGCCGGCTTCACCCGCGTGTTCGGCAAGTGGACGAAGAAAGTGTGGCTCGTGCCGCTGCCGTCTGCGCTCGACGGCGACTTGAGCGTCAGCGCCACGGTTCCGAACGGTGGCACTCACGAGATCGCGCTCGTCGGTGCGGACAGGCGCAGCGTGATTCGGCGTGCGCAGTGGGTCGGGCAGCGACTCAAGCGACTGACGGGGTCCGTGTGCGGTCAGCGCTCCCTCTTCATTCGCGTCACGCAGAGCGGGGCGCTCGGGCGAGTCCGGGTCTCGGCGGCCACTCCGTGACTCGAGCTGTCGCCGCGGCGACGCTCGCGGCGGCGCTCAGTACCGTCGGAGGCGCCGCAGCTCACGGGGCGCCGCGCGAGCCGGCTACGGAGCGCATGCTGCCCCGGACATCGACCCTGTCGAGCGTGCGCCCGCTCACGCTTCCCGCAGGCTCGGCTCGTACGGCTGCCACGTGGTGCGGCACCGCGTCTCAGACTGACCGCAGCCCCAACGCTCTGGCCGGGAATCCGGTGCACTGGGTGTATGCGATCCCCTCTGACGGCCAGGATCGGCTCTCGGACATCGCGAGCGTCATGCAGACCGATGCGGACGAGGTCGAGTCCTGGTGGCACGCGCAGGATACGACGCGGTTCCTTCGGAACGACCTGGCGCAGTTCCCGTGTGGGCTCCAGCTGGACGTGACCACTGTTCGCCTCTCGCAATCGGGCGATGCGTTGGAGGCGCTCCGCGGGCGGTTCGTGGCCGTGTTCAACGCCGTCAGCGCGGCCGGGCTGCGCTCGACGTTCACGAAGTACGTCGTCTACTACGACGGCCCCGTCTCCGACGAGAACGTCTGCGGGCAGGGCGGGAGCGACTCCTCCGGATTCGGCCTCGCTGTCGTCTACTACCGGTCGTGTGCCGGTGTCTCGACGGCGGCGGTTGGCGCACACGAGGTGTTGCACACGCTGGGCGCGGTGCCCCGAGGCGCGCCGAACGCCTGCCCCGACGAAGACGGCGGGCATGTGTGCGACAACGTCGACGACCTGATGTTCCCCTCGATCGCTGGCGTCCCCTTGTCGGCCAAGGTGCTCGATCCCGGCAGGGACGACTACTACGGTCACAGCGGAGCGTGGCCTGACGCGCAGGACTCGCCGTGGCTCGTGCGCGTCGACAGCCAGGTGCCGCTCGCGTTGGTGGTATCGGGCCAGGGGTCGGTCTCCGCCGACGTGCCGGGCCTGCTCTGCGCGCAGAGTTGTACGACGACCTGGAACGGGGGCACGCGCCTCGCGTTGACCGCGACTCCGGGCCCGGGCTCGAGGCTCGTTCGCTGGGGCTCGGCGTGCCAGGGCGCTGCCGGATGCACCGTCACGGTGACGTCGGGCGTGGAACTCTCGGCCCTCTTTGCGCCTGCTGCCTTCCCGCTTACCGTTCGCGTCGCCGGCAGGGGCGTCGTGCGAAGCGCGCGCACGGGAATCGCCTGCAGGCCGAAGTGCTCGGCGACGTTCCCGTCGTTCAGCCCGGTACGGCTCACCGCGAGCCCGGCAAACGGGTGGAAGCTCCGCGCGTGGAGCGGTGCTTGTCGTGGTTCGAAGCGCTCCTGCTCGGTGCCGATGACGGCGGCCACGAGTGCACGCGCGGTCTTCGTCAGAGCCTGATCGTTCTCCCGAGAGGCGAGAAGTCGATCAGGTAGCGTCCTTCGCGATGGAGGTCATGCACGACGTCGTCGTCGTCGGGGCCGGCTGCGCTGGTATGCGCGCAGCGATCGAGGCCTTCGACGCAGGCGCGGACGTCGCGATGATCTCGAAGATCCACCCGGTTCGCAGCCATTCCGGAGCGGCCGAGGGCGGTATCAACGCGGCCCTCGGCAACGCTTCCGAGGACGACCCGGAGAAGCACGCATTCGACACCGTGAAGGGCTCCGACTATCTCGGAGACCAGGACGCGATCGAGATCCTCTGCCAGGAGGCGCCGGACGACGTCTACCAACTCGAGCACTGGGGAGCGGTCTTCTCGCGCACGCCCGACGGTCGCATCGCGCAGCGCCCCTTCGGGGCCGCCGGTGAGCCGCGGACCGCCTACGCGGCGGACATCACGGGTCACGTCCTCATCCACGTGCTCTACGAGCAGGTGCTGAAACGCGACATCCCCACGTACGAGGAGTACTTCGCGTGGAAGCTCGTCGTCGACGACGGTCGCTGCCAGGGCGTCATCGCCTGGGACCTTCTGCGTGGTGGCCTCCAGTCGATCGGTGCCAAGACCGTGATCCTCGCGACCGGAGGCGCGGGGCGCCTGTACACCGGAACCACGAACGCGTACGCGTGCACCGGTGACGGAATGGCGATGGCGCTCCGTGCGGGCGTTGCCCTCAAAGACATGGAGATGATGCAATTCCACCCCACGACGCTGGCTCCGACGGGGGTTCTGATCACGGAGGGCTGCCGCGGCGAGGGTGCCTACCTGCTGAATGCGAAGGCCGAGCGGTTCCTGGTCCGCTACGCGCCGAATGCGATGGAGCTCGCCTCACGCGATGTGATCTCCCGCGCCGAGCAGACCGAGATCGACGAAGGGCGCGGGCTGAACGGCAACGTCATGCTCGACCTACGTCACCTTGGCGCGGAGCGGATCCTCGAGCGCTTGCATGGGACCCGCGAGCTCTCGATGACGTTCGCCGGTGTCGATCCGATCTACGAGCCGATCCCGGTGCGGCCAGGCGCCCACTACCACATGGGCGGCGTCGACACGGACGTCTGGGGGCAGACGTCGCTTCCAGGCCTGTACGCGGCGGGAGAGGTCGCCTGCGTCTCGGTGCACGGTGCCAACCGCCTGGGCGGCAACGCGCTCATGGAGACGATCACCTACGGCAAGCGCGTCGGTCGACACGCGTCCGAGTGGGCGCTCGCGAACACGACCGTCGAGGTCCCGGCGGCGGTCGAGGCCGACGCGGAGCGCGAGCTGAAGGCCCTCCTCGATCGTACTGCGGGCGAGCGTCCCTGGCAGATTCGGGACGAGCTCGCCGAGACGATGCACGTGAACTTCGGGGTGTTCCGCCGCGAGGAACAGATGCTCGAGCAGGGGGCGATTGTCCAGTCGCTGCGCGAGCGCTACGAGAGCGTCGTCGTCGAGGACAAGGGAGAGGTCTTCAACTCGGACCTCACGCAAGCGCTCGAGCTCGGGTTCCTGCTCGAGCTCGCGGAGTGCATGGTCGTCTCGGGCATCGCGCGCAAGGAGAGCCGCGGCGCGCACGCCCGCCCGTACGACTACCCGAACCGAGACGACGAGAAGTATCTTCGGCACACCCTGGTCACGTGGAAGGATGGAGCCGTCCAGCTCGACTGGAAGCCCGTGACGATGACGAAGTGGCAGCCCCAGGAGAGGACCTACTGAAGTCGTGAAGATGGCCCTAAAGATCTGGCGCTACGACGCCGTCAAGGGTGAGCGGGCGCTCGAGGAGTACGAGGTCGACGCACCCGACTGGGCGACCCTCCTCGACGTGCTCGACATCGTCAAGGACCGCCACGACGGAACGCTCGCCTACCGCAAGAGCTGCCGGATGATGATCTGCGGCTCCTGCGGGATGCGCATGGACGGCGCCGCGGTCCTCGCGTGCAAGACGCGCATGGTCGACATCGCGGAGTCGGGCCATGTACCGGTGATCTCGGCGATGGGGAACATGCCGATCGTCAAGGATCTCGTCGTCGACATGAACCCCTTCTGGGGGAAGATCCGGGCCGTCCAGCCATGGCTCGAGCCCGGCTACTCCGACCCCGGCGAGAAGGAGCACATCGTCTCCCAGGAGCGCATGGACACGATCCACAAGGAGTCGCTCTGCATCATGTGCGGCTGCTGTGTCTCCGAGTGCAACTCGATGGAGGCCGACCCGGACTTCCTCGGCCCGGCCGCGCTCGCCAAGGGGATGAGGTTCGTCGGCGACGCGCGGGACAGAGCCACGGTCGAGCGGCTGCAGTCCTACTCCGAGGAGCATGGCATCTGGGACTGCACGCGCTGCTACTTCTGCCAGGAGCGCTGCCCGAAGGGCGTCGACCCGCGCGACGCCATCGCAAAGCTCGGCGCCGAGGCGATGCGCGAGGGGATCGACTCGGACATGGGTGCCAGGCACGCGAAGTGGTTCGTCACGTCCGCGAAGACGACAGGGTGGCTGCGTGAGACCGAGCTCGTGCCGAAGACACAGGGGATCGCGAAGTCGATGAAGGAGGTCACGTTCGCGATGGGGCTGCTCAAGCACGGCAAGGTGCCCCCGCCCTTCCCACCGCATGTCGCGAAGCACGTCGACGAGGCGCGCGCCCTGTACGACATCGTCAAGCAGGAGGGTGCGCAGGGTGCGGCCGGGATCGTGCAGAGCGAGCATGCGCTCGCGCGGCTCGAGTTCGTGCACGAGAGCGGTGCCGAGGAGCGTGACCCGTACGGGCCCGACTCGTTCCCCGAGCCGCTGCCCCCCGGCGAGGGCGCCGGGCAGTGAAAACCGTCGCCTATTACAAGGGCTGCCTGGCGTCGCTGTCGGCGAAGGAGCTCGACACCTCGACGCAGGCGCTCGCGCCGAAGGTCGGGCTCGAGCTCGTCGAGCTCGAGGCGGTGACGTGCTGCGGCGCCGGCGACATCCACGAGGCCGAGCCGGACTACTACCTCCACCTGAACGCTCGCATCCTCGCCTACGCCGAGGCGACCGGCGCCGACACCCTGATGACCGTCTGCAACGTGTGCACGCTCAACCTTCGCCAGGCGAACCATGCTTTGAGGGGCGACGCGGCCTTGCTCGCGCGCGTGAACGACAACCTCGTATCGGTCGGCGCCCCTCCGTACTCGGGCGGTGTCGAGGTCATGCACTTCCTTTGGCTGATTTCCGTGGGCGAGGGCTACGAGCTCCTGAAGGGCGCGGCGCACAAGGGGCTCAAGGGCCTCAAGATCGCTCCGTTCTACGGCTGCCAGATCCTGCGACCGTCCAAGCTGCTCGGCTTCGAGGACCCCGACAAGCCGGAGTCGCTCGAGCGGATCATCGCCGCCTGTGGCGGCGAGGCGATCGACTATCCGGCGAAGATCAAGTGCTGCGGCTTCCCGATCATCCAGGCCCGCGAGGACGTCGCACTGGCCGAGCTCATCCAGCCGATCGAGCAGGCGAAAGAGGCCGGCGCCGATGCGATGGTGACACCGTGCCCGCTCTGCCATCTCTCGCTCGACGCGTGGCAGTCGAAGCTCCGAAAGCAGACGGGCAAGGACTTCCAGATGCCGGTGCTGCACCTCTCGCAGCTGATCGGTGTCGCCGCCGGGCTCGACTCGTCGGAGCTCAAGTTCAAGCGCCACGTCGTCTCGGTGGAGCCCGTCACCGAGCGGCTGGCCATTTGAGCACGACCGCGCAGCGGTCGTGCTCAAACGGTTAGGGAATGACGTGCCTCGTTGCCTTCTAACCACGGCCGCGCCAGCGGCCGTGGCCTGACGTGCCTCATTGCCTTCTAACCACGGCCGCGGTGGCGGCCGTGGCATGACCTGGGTTGCGGTCTCGCTAACCATTGCTGCGTCAGCAGCACTGGCCTGGGGATGGTTCGAAGCCGGCTGGCTTCGTCGGCGAGTTCTCGAGGTCGTGCTCGAGGGGGTATCGCCGGAGCTCGACGGTCTCCGCATCGCGCACCTGTCCGACCTCCATCTCGGCGCTCCCTCGCGTGGGAGGCGCGCCGTCGAGGATGCGTTCGCGTGGGTTGCCGAACGTCGCCCGGATCTCGTTTGCATCACGGGCGACCTCGTCTCACGGCGCGGCGGGATGCCCGTCCTGCAGCGACTGTTCGAGCAGTGGGGTCAGACCCCGGGTCGTGTCGAAACGGGACATCTCTCGGCGCGTGTCCGAACACCTGACGCAGGCGTTGTCGGAGAAGACGGAGCATCGGAACATGGCCCGGGGTCTGACCCCGGAGGCAAGCTTCCGCCGTGCTTCGTCGTGCTCGGGAACCACGACTTCGCCGACAGCCGCGACCCGTTCTCGCAGCGCATCGACCCGGCAGCGATCGAAGCGCTCGAGGGCGTCATTCTCCTCGGCGACGAGAGCGTCGATCTCGAGCTTCGGGGCCTGCGCGTCCAGATCGTCGGCGTCGATCCTCAGACCTACGCGGCAGGGGAGGCGCACCCGGACGAGGTGGCCGACCGGACTGCGTGCCTCCGCGTCCTTCTCTGTCACTTTCCGGGAGTCGTCCGTCGCATCCCCGGTGTCTTCGATCTCGTCCTCGCGGGCCACTTTCACGCAGGGCAGATCGTCGTACCGTTTCCCGGCGGGAGGTTTCGTCTGGCACACCTTCGCGCGCGTGAAATCGAGGGCGTCTACCGCTACGGCTCGACGGCGCTTCACGTCTCGCCGGGCCTGGGAACGACCTTCGTCCCGTTCCGCTTCTTCGCGAGGCCGGAGGTGACGGAGCTCGTTGTACGATCGGGCCAGTGGAGGGGCAGTCCGTGATCTCGCCCGAGGTGCTCGCACGCTATGCGGGCGACGCGGCACGCGAGGTCGCGGGAGTCGCCGGGCTCGCCGACGGTGCGCTGCATCGCGAACGGGCGATCGAAGTCTCGACCTCGACCGATTCCACCGACGTGACCGTCCACGTTCAGCTCGAGTGGGGGAGCGCCGCAGCGGACGTCGCTCGCGAGGTACAGACGCGCGTTGCCGAGTACCTCGAGCGAATGGCCAACCTGACGGTCGGATCGGTCGACGTCGTCGTCGAAGGCGTGGGCTCTCCGCCGGCCAGGCAATGAGCTCCCGTCTGGCCGGGTTGACCGGCGCCACGCTGGAGACTGCACCTGCGGTCTGCCAGTCCTGCGTGTGGTGGCAGAGCCGCGGAAACCGCGAGCCGGAGAAGAGGAAGTGGATCGAGCGCGCAGAGGCCGAGTGGGGTGCCTGGGGGACGATCTATCGTGACGACGACGGTCGTGTTCTCGGCTCCATGCAGTACGGCCCCGCCCCGCTCTTCCCGCGCGCGGCGGACCTTCCCGCGGGCCCGCCGTCGGAGGACGCGGTGCTCGTCACGTGTGCGTACCTGCTGTCGGACTCGCAGCCGTGGGTCGAGCAGTCGCTCTTCCTCGCCGCCATCGGCGAGGCGCGCGACAAGGGAGCGCATGCCCTCGAGGCGTTCGCGTACCGCTACCGGGAGGGAACCTCGCCGGCCGATCGGTTCCTCGTCCACCGGACCGTGTTCCCGCGTGACTTCCTCGCAGACTTCGGCTTCCGCACTGTGCGCGCGGCCGGACGGATCGAGCTTGCACGGCTCGCGCTCGGGGGGCTGCAGCCGGTGGAGGAAGGTGCGCGCGAGAAGGTCCTGCGCGTCGTGCAAGAGGCGTTCCAGCCAGCTCCCGCTCCGGCTCCGCCGCGTGGCGGCTAGGCCTCAGGCAGCCGACCGCTCGCGAAGCGCGAGCTCTGCGATCTGGATGGCGTTCAGCGCAGCGCCCTTGCGGAGGTTGTCGCACGCGACGAACAGCGCCAGCCCGTTCTCGACGGTGGTGTCCCGGCGGATTCGACCGACGAGGACTTCGTCGACGCCGACGGCCTTGCCCGGGCTCGGGAACTCGTCGATCCGGAGCCCCGGCGCCTCGCTCAGCACCTCGCGCGCCTCGGCACTCGAGAGTGGCGTGTCGGTCTCGAGCCAGAGAGCCTCTGCGTGGCCGACCAGCACGGGCACTCGAACGCACGTCGCGCTTACCGGGAGGTCCGGAAGCTCGAGGATCTTCCTCGTCTCGGCGCGGATCTTCTCCTCCTCGTCGAACTCGACCCCGTCGAACTCCCAGTCCATGCGAAGGTCGTGATCGGACGAGGACTCTCGTCTGAGCCGATCCATCGCCTGTGCCCCCGCGCCCGACGCCGATTGATACGTCGCCACCCGCACGCGCCGGAGCCCCACGGCATCTCGAATCGGCGCGAGCGTCATCGCCAGCGGAATCGAGCAGCAGTTGGGATTGGCGACGATTCCCTCGTTCTGATGCGCCCGGTCGCCGTTCACCTCCGGTACGACGAGCGGGATGCCCTCTTGAAGTCGAAACGCGGCCGACTTGTCGATGCAGAGGGCGCCGCCGGCCGCGGCGAGTGGGACGAGTTCTCGACTGGCAGCCGTTCCGACGGAGAAGAGGCACAGCTCCAGATCCCCGACGCCGAGCGTTTCGGGAGTCGCTTCCTCGACGGTCAGGCCGTCGAGTGTCGAGCCGGCGGAGCGCGCGGACGCGAACGCGCGCACGGCGTCATAGCCCCGCTCCCGCAGCAGGTCGAGCGTGATGGCTCCGACAGCGCCGGTCGCTCCGACGACCCCGATACGCAGGTTGCTACGCACGGCTCGTCACAAAAATAGTGAACCGACTGACCCGAGGGCCCGCCGGTTCACTAGGGCGCAATCTATGAAGTGCGGAGCCGCGATGCAAGTGGCCTGCGGCTGTGATTTGCGCAATTTCCGCAGTAAACGTGCGGGCTGCTACATCTCGCGACGACCGGCTAGCGCCCGACCGAGCGTGACCTCGTCCGCGTACTCGAGGTCGCCACCGACCGGAAGCCCGCTCGCGAGCCGCGTGACCTGCACTTTCCCGCGCAGACGGTCGGCGACATAGGCGGCCGTCGCCTCTCCGGTCATCGTCGGGTTGGTGGCGAGAACGACCTCCGTGACCCCGTTTCGATCGACGCGGCCGAGCAGCCCGTCGATGCGTAGGTCGGCCGGCTCGACTCCGTCAAGAGGGGAGAGCGCGCCACCGAGGACGTGGTACAGGCCGCGGAACTCGCCGGTCCGCTCGACCGAGACCACGTCCACTGGCTGCTCGACGACGCAGATCACCGAGCGGTCGCGCCGCTCGTCCGCGCACACTCCGCAGAGATCCTCTTCGGTCAGGTTCCCGCACTCGCGGCAGAACCGGACTCGGGCCTTGACGTCCTCGATCGCGTGAGCGAGCTCGAGCGCGTCCTCGGGCCGGGTGGCGAGAAGGTGGAACGTGAGTCGCTGCGCCGAGCGGCGACCGATCCCGGGCAGCTTCGTCAGTTGCGTGACGAGGTTCTCGACGGCAGGGCTGAGCACGGCAGGAGCCTAGCCGTCGCCGTCGGACACGTCCCGGTCCGGGATCAGCTTTCGAGGAGCAGTCCGCCCAGGTCCTCGAGACCGCCGGGCATGAGACCCGACATCTTCGACTCCATCAGCCCGCGCGCCGAGCGAAGCGCCTCGTTGACCGCGGCCAGCACGAGGTCGGCGAGGAGCTCGGGGTCCTCCGGGTCGATGGCCCGGGGGTCGATCGTCACCGAGACGACCTCGCCTGCCCCGTTCGCCTTCACGGTCACCATCCCGCCGCCCGCCGATGCCTCCACGACCTCACTCGCGGCTTCCTCCTGCGCCTTGGCGAGCTCGGCCTGCATGCGCTGGGCTTCCTGGAGCATCTTGTTCATGTCGAACTTCATGACTCGTCGGCCTCCACCTCTTCGGCGTCGAAGGTCTCTTTGAGGAGCGAGAACACGTCTTCCTCCGCGAGCGGCTCGTCGTCCGCAGAGGCGACGTCGCCCGCAGCCTCGCCCGACTCGAGCACCACGGCCAGCCTGCGCCCGGTCACCTCGTAGAGCGCATCGCGGAGCAGGCCGATGTTCTGGGGCTCGGCGACCTGGCGCCGGTGGAAATCGGTGCCTGCGGGGAACTCGAGCGTCAGCGTGTCATCGGCGAGGACGGTAGGCGTGGCCTCGCTCAGGAGGCTCGCGACCGGGATCGAGCGCTCGCGCACGGCCTCGACTACGCTGCGTTGCCAGGCGTCGGCGACCTGCTCGAGCGCAATGTGTGGAGCCTCCGGCTCCCCACCTTGCGCTCTAGGTGCGGGCTCGAGTTCGGTCCGGGCTAGCTCTTCCTCATTAGCCGGAGGTCCGCCGGAGGCGGAGATCCGGCTTTCGAGCAGCTCGACGCGGTGAGCGAGGGACTCGCGGGAAAGGTCTGCGTGCGGCCGCGTCACCTTCACGATCGCGAGCTCGAGCGGAAGGCGCGGGTCACCGCCCTGGCGCGAGTCGTCGACGGCGACGGCGAGCAGGTCGATCAGTCGCAGTACCGTCGGCTCCGCGAGTTGATTGGCCTGCTGACGAAGGAGCTCCTTCGTCTCCTCGGTCACCGGAAGCGACTCCGGCACGTGGCCCATGTGCTGCACGAGCAGGAGATGCCGGAGGTGCTCCAGTAGGTCGGTCACGAGGCGCCCGAGGTCCTGCCCCTGCTCCGCGAGCTCCTCGATGAAAACCAGCGCACCGGCGGTGTCCTGGTCGACGACCATGTCACAGAGGCGCAGGAGCGACTCCTCCTCGACGGCGCCGACCAGCTGGAGGACGGCCTGCGCATCGATCGAGCTGTTCGTGGCCGCAGCCAGCTGGTCGAGCGTGGACACGGCGTCGCGGAACGAGCCGCGGGCGGCGCGTGCGATCAGGGAGAGCGCGGAGTCCTGCGCCTGGATCCCCTCACCCTCCGCCACTCGACGGAGAAGCGTCACGAGCTCGGCGAGCCGCGGCCGCTGGAAGGCGAACGTCTGGCAGCGCGAGCGAACGGTTGGGATCACCTGGCCGAGCTCGGTCGTGCAGAACACGAACAAGAGGTGGGGCGGGGGCTCCTCGATGAGCTTCAGCAAAGCGTTCCACGCGGCCCCGGTGAGCTGGTGCGCCTCGTCGAGGATGTAGACCTTGTAGCGACCCTCGACCGGCTGCAGGACGACGCGCTCACGGATCTCGCGGATGTCGTCGATCCCGCGCTGGGACGCAGCATCCATCTCGACGACGTCGAGCGAGGTGCCGTTCGCGATCGCGAGGCAGACCGGGCAGGTCTTGTCCGGCGATGCGGACGGGCCCGGCGTTCCGGCGCAGTTGAGTGCCTTTGCGAGGATGCGCGCCATCGACGTCTTCCCTGTGCCTCGCGGCCCGGAGAAGAGGTACGCCTGGCGGACCTGGTCGTGCTCGATCGCGTTCTGCAGCGTGCGGACGACCGCCTCCTGGCCGACGACCTCGTCGAAGCCCTGGGGACGGTACTTCCGGTAGAGCGCCGTCAAGGCACTTCTCCTGCGGAGAAGTGCCTAATCGCTTCACACATCTGTTCGTGAGATGTCACGGAGTCGGCTGTTCTCGTTGCCGGTGGTTCGGCATCCTGAGCTCATGGCGGATCAGGTGAAGATACTCGCTGACGTCGAGGAGCGGCGTTCGTCTGTTCCCGAGTGTCTTCGCTCGCAGGGCGTGGCGGTTGAGATCGTGCGGCTCCCTGTTGGGGATACAGCAATCTGGCTCCGGCTCATGGGAGTTCGCATGCGTTCTGCAGACGGCCGCACCGTATGGCGACGTGGCCGGCGCCGGATGGCCGTATCACCGGCGGGCGTGCTTGCGACGATCCCAGGCGTAAGCCCCGAGTCGGCCCGCCGCCTCGTTGAACGGTTCGGTTGCATCGCCGCTATTGCGGCGGCATCGGAAGCGGAGCTCCGAGAAGTCACGGGGATCGGCGCTGTACGCGCCGAAACATTGGCGCGCGTGCTGAGAGGCAGCGCTGCCCTGCAATTGGGCGCTCTCCGCTCCGCGGAGAGCGCCCGGCCGCGCGCTCCGTCTTCGAGATCGGCGTCACCGGAGGTACCTGCGTCGCTCGCTCGGATCGGGCGGTACCGCGGCACCTGAGAGGGAGTCCTTAGCGCTGCTTCCTTCCGGACCTGACGCGGTTCGGACGCTCCCAGTGCGCGGGACCCGATCGTCAACGCTGCGTGCGCAGACCCAGTCCCGACGAACCGTCCCTCGGACGGCGTTCGGCCCCGCATGGAGCGGATTTCGGGTTCAGGGAACCGCTGACTCCCCACCTAGCG
>JAIBJO010000090.1 GCA_020029615.1 Actinomycetota bacterium | reverse complement strand
AGGCGCCGATCCTGGCGTCCGCGACGTCGGGACGTGCGGCGAGCCAGGCGTGCACCGCGCGCGCGTCCGCCACCTCGCGCGGGCCGGCGACCGAAACGAGGCCTCCGGACGATCCGTGTCCACGCGCGTCGTAGGTGAGGAGCGCGTAGCCGCGATCGACCAGCCCGTATCCCTCCACGAGCGCGTTCGAGTCGCCTCGATCGCGTCCGAAGCCGTGCAGGAAGACGATCGCGGGCCAGCCACCGACCGGTGCATCTCCTTCAGGCACGTACAGCGTCGCCGCGATCGAGACGCCGTCGTCC
The DNA here is from genome assembly GCA_020029615.1 of Actinomycetota bacterium. Classification (GTDB taxonomy): domain Bacteria; phylum Actinomycetota; class Thermoleophilia; order Gaiellales; family Gaiellaceae; genus GMQP-bins7. Next base: position 10,131 of record JAIBJO010000090.1, on the reverse strand, counting down.
ATCGGGATCACCGCGTCCTGCTTCGCAAGCGTCGAGGCCGGTGCGTTCCCGACGAGGAGTACGAGTGCGGCCGCGAGTGCCACTAGCCAGGCCTTCACCACGGACGTAAAGGGTAGCGCCGTTCGGACAGCGGAGTCAGACCTGCGACCTGTCCAGTCAGGGCTTGGGGTGTGGCTTAAGCCAGACCCCAACAACGTCGCGTCGGCCTACACTCCTCGCTCATGGATTCCCGCCCCATCGGTGTCTTCGATTCGGGCATGGGTGGTCTGACCGTCCTGCACGAGTGCCTCGTCACGCTCCCGCACGAGGACTTCGTGTACCTCGGCGACGGCGCCCGCCTTCCCTATGGGCCGCGGCCGCTCGTCGAAATCCGCCGCTTCGCCGCCGAGATCGCCGGCTATCTCGAGCAGCAGGGCGTGAAGCTGATCGTCGCTGCGTGCAACTCCGCCACCGCCGCAGCCCTCCCGGATCTCCAGCAGCTGCTGACCGTCCCGGTGATCGGAGTCCTTGCACCCGAAGCGCACGCGGCTGTGCTCGCGACGCGGAACCGTCGGATCGGGCTTCTTGCGACGGAGGCGACCGTGGCAAGTGGTCGCTACCCCGAGCTCGTGCGCGCGCTCGATGCCGGCGCCGAGGTCGTCTCGATCGCGTGCCCGAGGCTCGTTCCGCTCATCGAGGCTGACGGCGCGTTCGGCGAGGAGATCGCAGTTGCAGTGCGCGAGTACGCGGCGCCGCTCAAGGACGCGGGTGTGGACACGGTGATCCTCGGATGCACGCACTATCCACTCATCCGTCCGGTCCTTCAGCGCGTCTTCGGGCGCGGCGTCACTCTCGTGTTCTCCGCCGAGGAAACGGCACGCGAGGTCGCCGAGACGCTCGAGCGCAAGGGAATCGAGAACGCGGACAGCCGTGAGGGCGCCTACCGATTCCTGACGACGGGCGACCCCGGGCTCTTCTGCGAGATGGGACGCCGCTTCCTGCAGCTCCCGATCGGGTCGGCCGAGTACGTCGAGGTCGCGACGTTGGAGGCAGTCGCGTGAGGCACGACGGCCGGAAGCCCGACCAGCTGCGTCCCCTCGACATCGAGCCGGACTACCTCGAGCAGCCGCACGGCTCAGTGCTCTACGCGCAGGGAAAGACCATCGTGCTCTGCACGGCGACGGTCGAGGAGGGTGTGCCGCGCTGGCTCTCCAAGTCCGGCCGCGGCTGGATGACGGCCGAGTACGCGATGCTCCCTGCGTCTACGGGAGAGCGAACACAGCGCGCCGTGTCCCGCGGGCGGCCGGATGGGCGAACGGTCGAGATCCAGCGTCTCATCGGCCGCGCGCTCCGCTCGGTCTGCGACTTCGAGGCGCTCGGCGAACGCACGCTCTGGCTCGACTGCGATGTCCTCCAGGCCGACGGCGGCACGCGCTGCGCTTCGATCACGGGAGCGTGGATTGCCGCGAGCCGTGCTCTCGAGCGCTTCGGCCTGTCGAAAGCCTTGAGCGGGTCCATCGCCGCGGTCTCGGTCGGCATCGTCGAGGGCGAGGCCGTGCTCGACCTCGACTACGAAGAGGACGCGACGGCCGAAACGGACATGAACGTCGTCATGACCGGCGACGGGCGTCTCGTGGAAGTCCAGGCGACGGCCGAGCGGGATCCGTTCTCGCGGGAGCTGCTCGACGAGCTCCTCGACCTCGCAGCCGGCGGGATCGACGACCTGACCTCGGCACAGGCCGAGGCTGCCGCGACACCGCCCCCGTAGGGGCGAGATATATCTCGCCCCTACACGTGCAGATCCTCCTGGCATCGCGGAATCCCTCCAAGCTCCGCGAGCTCCGCGACGCGCTGCCCAGCTGGGAGATCGAGCTGCTCGTAACGTCCGACGAGCCGGTCGAGGGCGGTGAGACCTTCGCCGAGAACGCCCGGATCAAGGCGAGGCACGGCCGCCTCCACGCACCGGCGGATGCGTGGGTCGCGGGCGAGGACTCGGGAATCGAGGTGGCCGCGCTCGGGGGTCGACCCGGTGTCGCGTCGGCCCGTTGGACCACTCGGCACGTCGAGGATCTGCTGGCAGCGCTCGAGGGCTTCGTTGACCGGCGAGCGAGGTACGTCTGCGAGATCGTCCTCGTGGCTCCGAACGGCGACGAGCTCGCAGCGCACGGCACGCTCGAGGGCGTGGTCGCACTCGAGCCGCGCGGAAGCGAAGGCTTCGGGTACGACCCGATTCTCGTGCCGCTCGGCACGTCGGCGACGGTCGCCGAGCTGGGCGACCGCTGGAAAGCCGAGCATTCGCATCGCGCACAGGCGGCCCGGGAGCTCGCGAGGGCTCTCGCTGCGGCCGAACGCTGAAGGCTGCTAGCGTCGGGCGCCGATGGACGCGGCGCAGGCACTACGTGAGCTCGCGGAGCTCTCCTCGCAGATCGAGGCCGCCGTCGTGCTCGCCGCCGACGGGTCGGTGCTGGCGTCGACGCACGACGATCCCGCGCGAGGGGCGGCGCTCGCCGGCTCCGCTCTCGAGCTCGTGGGCGCCGCGTTCGAGTTGAGCGGCCAGTCGCAGGAGGTCACCAGGGTCGAGGTCGAGCTGGAGGAGGGCGCGTTCTTCGTTCTGCGCGACGGCGGACGTTTGATCGCTGCGACAACGTTCTCTGATCCGACCTCGGGTCTCGTCGTCTACGACCTCCGGACGTGCCTCGAGGGCATCTCCGAGCCCGAGCCGAAGAAGAAGCGCAGGACGGCTCGGAAGACGACGGAGGCCGGCGAGTGAGCAAGCTCGTTCGGCTTGCCGTCCTTGCTGCCCTGGCGATCTGGGCCTGGCGGCGCTTTTTCGGGGACGGCTCGAGCTCTCGTGAGCGAGCCGGGGTCTCGTATGCGGACGGCTCGTCGATCGTTCTCGAGCCGTCGTCGGCCGGGTTCGAGCGGCTCGCCTCGATCGCGCGCGCCGGCCTTCGCTCGTGACACCCGACGAGCTCGGCGAGCTCCTGGTCGACAGGGCGTTGCTCGAAGGCGACTTCGTGCTGCGGTCGGGCAAGCGCTCGTCCTGGTACCTGGACAAGTACCGCTTCGAGACGGAGCCCGACATTCTCCGCGCCCTCGGCGAGCGCCTCGCAGAGGCCGCGCTCGAGCACGAGCCCGAGGCGGTCCGGCTCGCCGGGCCCGCGCTCGGGGCGGTGGCGTTGGCAGCTTCGGCAGCGATGGCGTCCGGGCTACCGTTCATCATCGTGCGCGGTGAAACCAAGGAATACGGCACGGCGAGACGGATCGAGGGCCCGTTCGAACAGGGCGAGCTGGTGTGCCTCCTCGAGGACGTCGTCACCTCCGGTGGCGCTCTCGCCGAGGCGGTGTCGGCCCTCCGTGACGAGGGGCTCGTGGTCCGGAATGCCGTCTGCGTCGTCGACCGGGAGGAGGGCGGCAGCGATGCTCTCGCGCGTCTCGGCGTGCGTCTCAGGGCCCTCTTTCGTGCGCAAGAGCTCCTGGAGATGCATAAAACCGCCGCAAAACGGCATGGTTGAGCCAAATACGATGGGGTGTTAGGCTCCTTCGGTTCCGTGAACCCGAATCCGACGTCAGGAGGAGAGTTGTGACAAAGCAGGATTTTGTGGACGCCGTTGCCGATCGGGCCGGTATGTCCAAGCGTGATGCCGGCACCGCGGTAGATGCCGTGCTCGACACGATCACGGCCGCGCTGAAGAACGGCGACGCCGTCACCTTCACGGGCTTCGGCAAGTTCTCGACCTCGGCGCGCGCGGCGCGCATGGGAGTCAATCCCCGCACGGGCGCGAAGGTCATGATCCCGGCGACAACCGTTCCCAAGTTCTCTGCCGGGAGCACGCTCAAGGCTGCGGTCAAGGGCGGCTAGAGAACCGCTTCGCGCTTCTCTAGAGGGGCGCGCGCAGATCTAGCGCGGAGCCTATGCGAACGTATGTTCGTGTAGGCTCCGCGCATGCAGCTCTCGTTCGACGCCGCCGACCGGCTCGTCGAGCTCGTGCAGGCGCGCAGAGGCGCGGTCTCGGTGGAGGACGCCGCCCGCGCTCTCTTCGCGCTCGAGCGAGCGCCGGCGACGCTCGCGAGAAGCCTTCTCGCCGACGTCGTCGACGGCGACGCTCGTCTGTGCTGGCTCGGAGCGCGGGTCGGCCTCGCCGACGACGCGTGCAGCGAGACGGCGATCGAGGACGCCGAGCTCGTCGTCTTCGACCTCGAGACCACCGGCCTCTCTGCCAAACGCGACCGCATGTGCGAGATCGGGGCGGTCCGCGTCTGCGCGCTGGCCATCCACGAGACGTTCGAGACCCTGGTCGATCCCGGGGTGCCGCTGCCGCCGGCCATCGCGAACCTGACGGGGATCACGCCCGGCGAGCTCCGTCGCGCTCCGCGGTCGGAGATCGCGGTTCGCCGCTTCCTCGGCTTCGCGGGCGACGCGCCTCTCGTCGCCCACAACGCACGCTTCGACGTCGGGTTCCTCGACCGCGAGGTCGAGCGGCTGACGGGCCGGCGAGTCGCCGCTGCGGTCGTCGACACCGTCTGGCTCGCGCGCCGGCTCCTCCATCGTAGGAGCGAGCGTTTCTCGCTGAGCCAGCTCGCGCACTTCTTCGGCAGCTCGTGCGAGCCGTGCCACCGCGCGCTCCCCGATGCTCTCGCGACGGCGGAGATCCTGATCGCGCTGCTCGGGCTCGCGCAGGAGCGCGGCGCGCGCACGCTCGCCGAGGTCATCGAGCTCGCGGCGCCGCGTGCGCGCAAGCTGCACGCGCGGCGGTCGCTCATCGCAGGGGCGCCGACGACGCCCGGCGTCTACCTGTTTCGACACCGCAACGACACGGTGCTCTACGTCGGGAAGGCGCGAAATCTCCGCGCACGGCTGCGCTCGTACTTCTCGGGCGATCGGCAACGGCCCGCGGTGGAGGCCGCGCTCGGAGCGCTCGCCCGTGTGGAGTGGCACGAGCTGGGGTCGGAGCTCGAAGCGGCGCTCGAGGAGCTGCGGCTCATTCGCGAGCTCCGTCCGCCGGCGAACGCACGAGGCAGCCGCGCGCAGTCGTATCTCGAGCGGCGTGCCGATCGCTGGACGGTCGTCGCGACGCCGACCCGGTTCGGCCCGATCGCGAGCAAGCGTCGAGCACAGCTCGCTACGCGTGCGCTCGGCGACTTCGAGGGAGACGATCTCGCGGTCGCGCTCGTACCCCTGCGCGCGAAGCTCCGTCGTCTCGCCCGCGATCTTCGGTTCGAGGACGCCGCGCGGGTGCGAGATCGCGTCGCGGCGCTCGAGGAGGTCGTCGCGCGCGTCGGTGAGCTCGAGCAGCTTCGCGCGGAGGAGCTGTGCATCCTCGCCCCTGCGCGAGGGCCTGCCTTCTGGCGCGCGTTCTTCGTGGCGCGCGGACGCGTCGCCGCCCGGACGATTCCGAGGGGAGCCGCCGGACGACTCGAGCTCCGGGCCGGCCTCGCGGCTGCGGCGTCCCAGGCCACCTCGTTCGACGCCGAGGATGCCCAGGACCTCGTGGTCATCTCGGGGTTCCTGCGGCGCCCACCGCCCGAGCTTCGAGTCGTCGCACTCGACGCCACCGAGATCATCGCTGCGTAGGGGCGAGGCTTGCCTCGCCCTTGCCTTACGGGAGGCAGACCAGACCCCGTTCGTCAGCCCCGCGCCGCCGTGAGGCCATGCAGGTGCACCGGCCTCCCGTCTAGCCTTGAATCGTGGAGGTCGTCAACTTCGCCGACCGGCTCGCCGAGGCCGTCGCTCGCAAGGAGAGCCAGCTCGCCGTCGGGCTTGACCCGCGGCTCGATCTCCTGCCGATGGAGCTTCGCGGAGAGGCCGTGCTGGGGCGGGCGGCTGCCGCCTCGGCGGTCGCCCGGTTCTGCAGGGGGATCGTGGACGCCGTGGGGCCGTACGTCGTAGCCGTGAAGCCGCAGTCGGCGTTCTTCGAGGCGCTCGGCGCGGACGGCTTCCGCGCGCTCGAGGAGGTCTGCGAGTACGCACGCTCGACGGGGCTCCTCGTAGTGCTCGACGCGAAGCGCGGCGACATCGGCTCGACCTCGCGGGCGTATTCGGCGGCGTTCGTCGAGCCCCGCGACGGCGATCCGCCGCTTGCCGATGCTATGACCGCGAGCCCTTTCCTCGGCCACGACTCGGTCGAGCCGTTTCTCGCGGCGTGCCGCAGGCACGGCGCCGGGGTGTTCTTCCTGGTGCGGACGTCCAACGCCGGCGCTGCAGACATTCAGGACCTCGCGCTCTCGGACGGGCGGCCGCTGTGGCATCACGTCGCCGAGCTCGTTCGGGAGTGGGGGGAGCCGTTCGTGGGCGAGCACGAGCTGTCGAGCGTCGGCGCGGTGGTCGGCGCGACGCACCCGAGGGCGGTCTCCGAAGCGCGGCGTCTCCTTCCGCAGTCGCCGATCCTGCTTCCCGGAGTCGGTGCGCAGGGAGCGACGCCTGCCGATGTCGCGCGAGCCTTCACCGCAGGGGCTGCGAGCGCCCTCGTCACGGCCTCGCGCTCGGTCATCTACGCGTACCGCGACACCGAAGCCGACTGGCGGTCGGCGGCGGCGGCGGAGGCGGAGCGGCTGTCGACGCAGGTGTGGGCGGCCGCAGGCTGGTGAGACGCCGGGGCTGACCCCTGGCGCGTGGAGTACAGTGTCCGCCCGCTGATGCGCAGAGCACTACTCGCAGCGGTCGTCGTCATCGCCGCCGCACCGGTGGCGCCCGTACAGGCCTCCTCGCCGCCTCCCGCCATCGACGCTTCCGCCTGGTATCTCGTCGGTCAGGACGGCGCGCTGCTCGCCGAGCGCAACGAGCGCCAGCAGCGACCGATCGCGAGCATCACGAAGCTGATGACGGCGATCGTCGTCATCGAGCACGCCGGCCTCTCTGACATCGTGCGGGTGAGCCCGCTTGCAGCCGGAGTCGGCGAGTCGACGGTCTATCTCCGTGCCGGCGAGGAGCTCACGATCGCGACACTGCTGAGGGCGATGCTCGTCCGGAGCGCCAACGACGCGGCCGAGGCTCTCGCGCTCGACGTGGGCAAAGGCTCGACAGCGAGGTTCGTTGCGCTTATGAATACAAAGGGGGAAGAGTTGGGCCTCACCGATACGAACTTCGAGAACCCGCACGGCCTCGACACTCGCGGTCACGTCTCGAGCGCGCGCGACACCACGACGCTCGTTCGATACGCCCTCGGCATCCCGTTCATCCGTGACGCGCTCTCCAGGTCGACCGTCTCGCTTCCCGGAGGCAGGGTCTTCCCGACGACCGACGACCTGCTCGTGAGCTGGCCGCCCCTCGTCGGAGGAAAGACCGGGCACACCCGGGGAGCCGGATGGTCACAAGCCGCTGCGGCCGCCGCGCGCGGGGCGACTGTCTACGGCACCGTGCTCGGAAGTGACACGCGAAGCTCACGCAACGACGCGCTCGAGCAGCTCCTGGCGTTCGGTCTGACGCAGTATCGGCCCGTCACGGTCATCGACGCGAGCCGCACGTACGCCGAGGCCGAGACAGGCTACGGCCGGCCGGTCGTGGAGCTCGTCGCCCCACGATCCGTCGCCCGCAGCATCCGGCGCGGGGTTCCGCTCGTCGAGCGCGTCGTTGCTCCGTCGTCCGTGGCGCTTCCGGTGCGAAAGGGCCAGCGACTCGGCCGCGTGGAGGTTTACGAGCAGAACGAGCTCGTCGCGTCGTCGAACCTCGTGGCCGCTGCAGCAGTCTCAGAGCCCGGGCTGCTGGGGAAGGCCCGGTGGTTTGTGACACAGACCGCGGAGAACTTCCTGGGGATCGTCACGTGATCGTCACAGTGACGGCCAATGCGGCGCTCGACCGCACGCTCACGGTGCCGGTCTTCCAGATCGGATACCGCCACCGGTCGAGTGACGTTCTCACGCTCGCAGGAGGCAAGGGGATCAACGTCGCTCGCGCGCTGAAGCTGCTCGACGTGCCCGTCGTCGCGACCGGGCTCGCGGGTGGGAGGACGGGCACGCGCATCATCGAGGAGCTGACCTCCGAAGCGATCCTCAACGACTTCGTCCGGATCGCAGCCGAGTCGCGTACGTCGACCGCGGTCGTGGACCCGACCGCCGGCACTCATACCGAGATCAACGAGTGGGGGCCCGAGGTCACGGCGAGCGAGCTCGAGATGCTCACGGAGAAGCTCCACTACCTCTCGCGGGGCGCCGACTTCATCGTGCTGTCGGGGTCGCTCCCTCGAAAGGTCGCGACGACGTTCTATGCCGACCTCGTGCGCGATCTCTCTCGCCGCGACGTCCGAGTCGTGCTCGACTCAGAAGGCGAGCCGCTTCGTTTCGGAGTCGAGTCAGGCCCGTTCCTCGTCTCACCCAACCAGCGCGAAGCAGAGCAGCTCGTGGGGCAGGAGCTCGAGGACGACGACGACTTCTTGATGGCGCTCGACGCGATCGCCGAGATGGGCGCGCGCAACGTGCTCATCACGCTCGAGAACGGGTGCTTCGCGTTGTTGCGTTTCGGCAAGAAGACGAGGCGGATACGGGCCTTCGCGCCGCACGTGGAGCCGGTGTCGGGAGTGGGCTCCGGCGACGTCCTTCTCGCGCAGTTCCTGGCCGCGGTCGGAGACGAGCGCTCGCCCGACGACTCGATTCGAGTCGCTGTCGCCGCCGGATCCGCTTCTGTGCGGGAAGTCGGTGCGGGTCGCTTCGACCCCGGTCTTGCGGTGACGCTCGCCGCAGGCATCGAGCTCGCCGAGCTGCAGCCCGTGCGCTCGTAGCGACGCGGGGCTCGGTTCCCGACACGATCGAGACGCCGAGCCGCGGCTTGCGGGTGAGGTATCTGACCAACTAGACTAGACTAGGTGCGAACGGTCAACGTCTACGACGCGAAGACGCAGCTCTCGCGGCTCCTCGAGAGCGTGGAGCAGGGGGAGGAGATCGTCATCGCCCGCGCGGGTCGGCCGGTCGCGAGGCTCGTGCCGGTTGCCGATGCACGGCCCCGCGTCCCGGGGCGCTGGGGTGGCCGCTGGGCTCTGGCCGAGGACTGGGACAGTGTCGCGGTGAACGAAGCGATCGCAAAGACGTTCGCCAGCGGCGCGGACGCGTGAGGCTGCTCCTCGATACGCACGCGCTCATCTGGTTCACGGGCGAGCCGGACGTGCTCCGGCCCGAGGCGCGCGAGGCGATCGTGGCCGCCGACACGGTCGTCGTAAGTGCGGCGTCCATCTGGGAGATCTCGACGAAGGCCGCGCTCGGGAAGCTCACCCCGCCCGTCGACGACATCGTCGGCGAGTTCCGGGAGTGGGGCTTCGAGCTCCTCCCGATCAGCCCGCAGCACGCGTGGGCGATCGGGGCCCTCCCGCCTCACCATCGCGACCCGTTCGACCGGATGCTCGTGACGCAAGCACAGCTCGAGGGTCTGACCATCGTCACGCGTGACCCCGCGATCTCGCAGTACCAGGTCGCAGTGCTGGCAGCGTGAGGGTTCGACGAATGACGACGTCCTCCTAGACTCCGCTCAGCATGGCGGCCTGCCCGAACTGTGGGCGTGACAGCGCGGGCGACGCGCGCTTCTGCAGTGCCTGCGGCGCGGAGCTCGCGGCCGCCGCGCCCGCCCGCGAGCAGCGCAAGGTCGTCACCGTTCTCTTCTGCGACCTCGTCGGCTCGACGGCGCTAGGGGAGTCGACCGATCCCGAGGCCCTGCGGGCGCGCATGCGCCGCTACTTCGAGGACCTCCGCGCCGAGATGCGGACGGCGATTGCGGAGCACGGGCTCGAAGCGCGCATCGGCGTCAACACGGGGGAGGTCGTCGTCGGTGGCGAGGGCGAGACGCTCGTTACAGGCGATGCAGTCAACGTTGCCGCGCGGCTCGAGCAGGCGGCAGGCGCGAGCGACGTGTTCATCGGAGCCGAGACGCACAGTCTCGTGCGTGATGCAGTGCGGGTCGAGGCGACCGAGCCTCTTGCGTTGAAGGGAAAGGCGCAGCCCGTCGAAGCGTTCTCGCTCCTCGAGGTTCTCCCCGACTCGGAGGGGCTCGCTCGCCATCCCGAGGCGCTCCTCGTCGGACGGAAGCGCGAGCGCAACCGTCTCTGGCGTGACTTCGAGGACGTCCTCGACGAACGGTCGTGCCGGCTCGTCACCCTGCTCGGTCCCGCGGGAATCGGGAAGTCGCGCCTCGTCGCCGACTTTCTCGAGCGCGTGGGCGACTCGGCAGAC
>JAIBJO010000166.1 GCA_020029615.1 Actinomycetota bacterium | reverse complement strand
GGGGTCGGCGCCGCACGTCGCGACGTCGTTGATGCAGTGCGCGGCGAGGTCGGCGCCGCAGGTCCGAAGCCGGCCGCGCTGCCTTGCGAGGATGAGCTTCGTCCCGACCGAGTCGGTGGACGCTGCGAGGAAGCGATCGCCGTCGAGCGGATGCAGGCCCGCGAAGGCGCCGAAGCCCGTGGCGCCCGTGGACTCGACGGCAGCGCGGAGACGCCCCACGACGGCGTCGGCTTTCGCGATCGACACGCCAGAAGCCGCGTACGTCGAGCGCTCGGTGCTCACGCAACGAGTCTACGCAGCCTCACCCGAGGCGAGTGACTCACCTTGTGGCTCTGAGCCACAAGGTGCTCGACCGCAATTGGCGCGTGAGTTTCGGTCGAGCATCTGGATGAGATCGCTCTACAGTGACCGCGTGCCTTGGGGAGACCTGACTGCAGTCTCGCTCGTCACGAGCTGGACCGTGGACCCGCTCCAGCTCGCCCCGATCGCCTTGATCGCAGGCGCGTATGCGATGCGTGCGCACACGCTCGCGCGCCGCAACCAGCCGGTGCCCGGCTGGCGGATCGCGCTCTTCATCCTCGGGATCGCGCTGCTCGTCGTCGCGTTGGCGTCTCCGATCGCCGCCGTCGCCGAAGCGGAGCTCTTCTCCTTCCACATGACGCAGCACCTGCTGCTCGGCGACCTCGCACCGCTCTTGCTGCTCGCAGGGCTCACCGGGCCGCTGCTGCGGCCCGTCCTCGCGCTCCCGGGAGTCATGCGCCTCCGCGTGCTGGCGAATCCGCTGGTCGCGTTCCCCGTCTGGTCCGCGAACCTCGTCCTCTGGCACCTGCCCGCGATGTACGAGGCCGCAGTCGAGCACAGCGCCGTCCATGCGCTCGAGCACGCAGCTTTCTTCTCCGCAGGAATCGTCCTGTGGCTACCCGTTCTCGAGACCCTCCCCGCGCCCGAATGGTTCGGGACCGGGGCCAAGCTCGCCTACATCGTCGGCGTCCGGCTCGTCGCGACGGTGATGGGCAACGTGTTCATCTGGGCCGGCGCCCCGTTCTACGACGTGTACGACACAGGGAGCGAGTATCTCGGGCTCTCACCGGAGGCCGACCAGAGCCTCGCCGGGTCGATCATGATGCTGGAGGGCTCCGTCGTCACGATCGTCGCCATCGCGTGGCTCTTCCTCCGCATGGCACAGGAAGGAGAGGCGCGCCAGACGCTCATCGAGCGCGGGGTCGACGAGCGAACCGCCCGCCGCGCGGTGCGCTATCGCCGCTGGAACGAGCTCGCTTGATCGGCTCGGTTCGGGGGCTCCTCCTTGCCGGCGCCGTGCTTGCGTCCGTCGTCATGGCCGTCCTCTGGACCGTGCAGGTGCGGGCTCGCGACGCGAGTCACGTCGACGTCGCCTGGGCCGTCCTCATCGCGTGCGCCGCAATCCTGTACGCACTGCTCGCCGACGGCGACGCGGCTCACCGTGCCCTCGCCGCCGCGCTCGCGTCCATCTGGGGGTTCCGGCTGGGCGCCTACCTCTACTTCGACCGAGTCCGCGGGAAGGAGGAGGACGGCCGCTACCGGGCGCTCCGCGCGAAGTGGGGGCAGAGCGCGAACCGGAACTTCTTCTGGTTCTTCCAGTTCCAGGCAGCGTTCGTCGTCTTCTTCTCGCTCCCGTTCGCGTTCATCGCCCTCGAGCCGGAGACCGGCTTCGGTGTGCTCGTCTGGATCGGAGTCACCGTGTGGGCGATCGGCAACCTCGGGACGATCGCCGCCGACCGGCAGCTCGCAGCCTGGCGCGCCGACGCCTCCACGGCGGGAACGACAGCGAGGCGTGGCCTCTGGAGCTGGTCGCGCCACCCGAACTACTTCTTCGAGTTCACGAACTGGTGCGGCGTCGCGCTCGTGGCGACGACGGCGCCGCACGGGTGGATCGCGTGGATCGTGCCGGCCGGGCTGCTGTTCCTGCTCTTCCGCGTCACGGGGATCCCGGCGACCGAGGCGCAGGCCCTCCGCTCCCGCTCGGACTACGCCGAGTACCAGCGCACGACGAGCGTCTTCGTCCCGCTCCCGCCACGCCGAGCGTGACGCCACCGCGATGCCGCGGCGTACGAGGGACATGCGACTCGCGCTAGCGATCGGCGCGGCGGCGATCTCCGCTCTGTTCGGTGCGACGACGGCTCACGCGTCGTGCATCTTCCAGACGCCGGCCGAACAGCGGGCACGCGCGGACGTGATCTTCGACAGCGTCGCGCTCGATCGACCGACGGCAACCGGCGTCCAGCGTTTCAAGGTGACCCGTTACGTGAAGGGACGTGGCCCGACTATCGTCCGCGTCCAGACCGGGCACCGGGTCTTCGCCGACGGAAGCGCCGCCACCACCTCGGTCAGCATCGTCGTTCGCAGGGGTGAGCGCTGGCGCATCTTCGCGCGTGGCTCGGCGCGGAAGATCCTGCAGACCAGCGTCTGCGACGGCTCGCGCCGGCGCTAGCTCCCCGACTGGCGCTCGACGGGCTCGCCGAGCGACTGCGCAACGGCAGCGAACTCCGCGAGCGCCGCCTCGAGATCCTCGATGATCTCCTGCGCGATCACGTCCGGCGCGGGGAGGTTCTCGAGGTCCTCGAGCGACTCGTCGCGGAGCCAGACGAGGTCGAGGCTCACCTTGTCTCGCGCGAGCAGCTCGTCGTACGTGAACCGCTTGAAGCGTTCGGACTCCACGCGCGCGCCGAACGCGGCGACGAAGTCGCGCAGATGCTCCTCGCGAAGCGGGTTCTGCTTGAGCGTGAAGTGCTGGTTCGTGCGGAGGTCGTAGACCCAGAGCTCGCGCGTCCACGGCGTCTCCGACGCCAGCTTGCGGTCGAAGAAGAGGACGTTCGCCTTCACGCCCTGCGCGTAGAACACCCCGGTCGGGAGCCGCAGCAACGTGTGCACGTCGCACTCCTCGAGGAGCTTGCGCCGCACCGTCTCCCCCGCGCCGCCCTCGAAGAGCACGTTGTCGGGCACGACCACGGCCGCGCGACCGTTGACCGCGAGCAGGGTCTTCACGTGCTGGACGAAGTTCAGCTGCTTGTTCGAAGTCGAGGCCCAGAAGTCGTCACGGACCACGACGAGGTCCTCCCGCGCGACGTCGCCCTCCTCCGACACGAACGTCATCGACGACTTGCGCCCGAACGGCGGGTTCGTCAGCACCATCTCGAAGCGCTCGCCCGGATCCGCCTTGAGCGCGTCGTCGACGGCGATGGGGCTCTCGGCTTCCTCCGAGCCGATCCCGTGCAGGAGGAG
>JAIBJO010000089.1 GCA_020029615.1 Actinomycetota bacterium | reverse complement strand
CCCAGGACGAGCAGCCTGGGCCTCCCGAGGCTGGGGTCTGGCTGAAGCCAGACCCCCAGGACGGGCTACGTCGGCTCGATGTTCTGGTTCAGGTGGAAGACGTTGTCCGGGTCGTACTCGCGCTTGATCCTCGCCAGGCGCTCGTAGTTCGGGCCATACGCGGCACGTACGGCGTCGTCCTTCTCGTCGTCGCCGAGGTAGTTCAGCCACCGCCCCTCGGCAAACGACGGTCGGAATGCGTCGTACGTCTCGCGGGTCCACGCGACGTTCGCATCCGTGTCGGCCGGATCGATCCAGATGCTCGGTAGGAGCAGGTTGTACCCCTCCGAGCGATGCGGGACAGCGGTGTCCGTTTGGCCCACGCGCGTCACCGCGCCGTGGTAGTGCTCGATCAGGATCGCGTTCATCGTCGAGGGGGTCGAAGCAAAGCGCGTGACGGCCTCGTCGATGAACGAGTCGCTCAGCTCCGAGATGAAGCTCGACTTCCAGTAGTTGAGCGCGCCTCTCGGGTAGTTCGCGTCGAGCATGGCGTTGACCGCCGGATAGGGCATCGGCCCGAGCATCTCCATCACCGGCGAGCCGAAGGCGCGGATCGGGGCGATCTCCGCTTCCGCCGCTTCCATCGTCCCGGCGTGACACAGCGCCAGCGCCGCGATCTTCACGCCGGACCCGTCGGGCGCGTGTGCCAGGACGCTGTGGACGGTGAGCTCGTCCGACGCCGTCTGGGTGAAGTCGCGGTAGAAGTGCAGGACGTCGGCGGCGGCATCGATCGGATACGCGATGAGTCCGCCCACGATCTGCGTCAACGGATGGAGCTGGAACTCGAACGACGTCGCGATCCCGAAGTTGCCACCTCCGCCGCGTAGCGCCCAGAACAGATCGGGATTGGAGTCGGCGGTGACGTCGAGCACGTCACCGTTCGCAGTCACGAGCTCGACTGCGAGGACGTTGTCGGCGGCGAGCCCGTAGGCGCCCATCAGCCAGCCGAGCCCACCGCCGAGCGTGAAGCCCGCGATTCCTGTGGTGGAGACCTGGCCTCCGGTCACGGCGAGACCGTGGAAAGCCGTCTCGCGGTTGAACTCGGCCCAGGTGACTCCGGCTTGCGCGCGAATCGTCCGTGCACGCGGGTCGACGTACATTCCCTTCATCTCGGCGAGGTCGATCATGAGCCCACCGTCGGTGGCAGCCCGGCCGGCGACGTTGTGGCCGCCTCCTCGGACAGAGATCTGGAGACCGGCCTCCAGCGCGAGCGCGACGGCATCGACCACGTCGGCCGTGCCCCGGCAGCGCGCGATCAGCGTCGGACGCTTGTCGATCAGGCCGTTGTGGAGCTGGCGCGCTTCGTCGTACCCGGTCTCTCCAGATCGCAAGAGACTTCCGGAGAACGTGGCGGAGAGTGCCTCCAGGCGCTCGGTGTCGAGCGCAGCAATGGTGGTCATAGTCGCCTCCCGTCGTCGCTGACGGAGAGTCTACGTCCGGGCTCAGTTCAGAGACGGATCGGGCGGCATCAGCGCGAGCACCCCGAACGGGCCACCTTTTCGCTTCAGCACGTCGCTCCAGAGCCTCTCCGGCTCGTCCGTGAAGACGTCCTCGAGAAGTGCGGGCTCGACGATCCAGGATCCTTCGTCGAGCTCCTCGTCGAGCTGACCCGGGCCCCAGCCGGCGTATCCGGCATAGACGCGTGCTCTGCGCAGCTCGCCGAGCGAGTCCGGGTCCACCTCGGCCGGGAGGAACCCGACGGAGTCGAGCACGAGCGAGCCGGCGTGCTCGGGCTCCACGAAGTCGGCGAGAACGACGACGGCCGACGGCTGGACGGGACCGCCGACGTGCATCGCCCCCAGGTCCTTGGCGAGCAGGCCGAGCTCAGGCAAGGCGTCGTCGACCAGTGCATCGGACGCGCGATTCAGGATCACGCCCAGCGCACCCTCCTCGGAGTGCTCGCCGACCAGGACCACGGTGCGCCGGAAGTTTGGGTCGACCAGCGCCGGGCCGGCGATCAGGAGGTGGCCTTTCAACGACTCCATCGGGATAATCATCGTCGCATGGAGCGCGTTTCCCGCGAGATCCGGCTGATTGCTCGCCCGCAGGGGTTTCCCGACGAGGACCTGTTCGAGGTCGCCGAGATCACTGTCCCGGACCCGGCGGACGGCCAGCTACTCATCCGAAACGCCTATCTGTCGGTCGACCCATACATGCGCCCGCGGATGAACGACGTGCGCTCGTACGTCGCGCCGTTCACGTTGGGCGAGGCGATGACCGGCGGCGCTGTCGGCCAGGTGGTCGTGTCGCGCAACCCGTCCTGTCCAGAGGGAAGCTGGGTGGTTCACGGGCTCGGTTGGCGCGAGTGGGCGCTGTCCGGTGGCTCCGGGCTTCGCCCTGTCGATCCCGCAATCGCCCCCTTGTCGACCTCCCTCGGCGCCCTCGGCATGCCGGGCCTGACCGCGTACTACGGCCTCTTCGAGCTCTGCACGCCCAGCGCAGGTGAGACGGTCTTCGTGTCCGGTGCTGCAGGAGCGGTCGGAAGCGCGGCCGGGCAGATGGCGATGATCGCGGGCTGCCGAGTCATCGGAAGCGCCGGCTCCGAGGAGAAGCTCGCGTGGCTACGAGAGCTCGGCTTCGACGGCGTCTTCAACTACCGCGAGCGCCGCGCTCGCGAGGCCCTCGCAGAGTTGGCCCCGGACGGGATCGACGTCTACTTCGACAATGTCGGAGGCGACCATCTCGAGGCCGCCATCGGCGCGCTGCGAACACACGGACGGATCGCCGCCTGCGGGTCGATTGCCCGCTATAACGACGTCGAGCCGACACCCGGCCCACGAAACATGTTCATGGTCGTGACGAAGCGGCTCCGGATCCAGGGGTACATCATCAGCGACCACTTCGACCGGTTCGGGGAGTTCCAGGCGCTGGCGCTCCAGTGGATCGCGGACGGGCGCCTTCGTTACCGGGAGACGATCGTCGAGGGAATCGAGAACGCACCCCGTGCCTTCCTCGGCCTGCTGCGAGGTGAGAACATCGGGAAGATGCTGGTCAAGGTCGGCCCAGCCGAGTGACGCTTCGCTGCCGCCTCTTCGGCCATCGCCTGCCTCGCCGGAAGCGGCCGTTCTTCCTCACCGAGCGCTACCAGCGCTGCGAGCGGTGCGGGAAGCGCGTCAGGCTCAAGGATCGCTGAGCGTACAGACGAGGCCGTGCCGATGCATCCCGCCGCGCGGTGTGGTAGAAGCACCTAGCTTGAGTACCCACGAGAGCGGCGGAGTGGGGGTTCGACTGCGCACCGCGCGGCGCAGCGCGGGCCTGACCCAGAAGCAACTTGCGGCGGAGCTCGGCGTCGAGTCGATCACGGTCTCCCGGTGGGAGCGTGGAGTCACGACCCCGTCGCTGGCTCGACTCCGGCGGATCGGCGAGATCACACAGACGACGGTCAGTGACCTCGTTCGCGCACCCGATGCGGCCACTGCCCATGCCGTCGAGCTGGCCGCCCTCAGGGAAGAACTCGCAGAGACGCGAGAGCTCGTGGATCGTGTTGCTCGGGCGCTCGATCGGCTAGCTCCTCCTCGATCCGCCTCAAGCCCGCTGCAAGAGTCCCAAGAGTCCTGAAGTCCAGGTTCGTGCGACGCATCTGTTCGACTCTCAGCGAGTCGCCGGACCGGACGATGCGAAGGTCGACGAGCCCGCCTGCGTAGAACAGGGTGGCCTCGACCGGGCGACCGGTCCGCCGCGCTTCCTCGAACGGAGCGCGGAAGGTCTTCTCCGCACCGGGCAGGTACTCCCAGACGGAATGGCCCAGGAAACGCCCCATGGTCTCGTGGTACTCCTCGCTCACGTGGACGATCCGGTCGTCGTAGTCGAGGACGAAGAAACGGTGGTCGAGCCTCACCGCGTGCCTCCGACCACGCGGAGCGACCGGCGCACCTCCGCCCGTCGGAGAATCTCCTCGGCGGCCTCGAGCGTGTCCAGCGCAACCTGTAGCGACTCCCTCAGCCCGTCGAGCGTAAGGACGTCGAGCATGCAGAGCCGTTCCCAGCGGACGGTGAGCCGGTTGCCGTCGGGCACCACCACGACGTGCGAGACGTAGCGGTCGTAGTACTGGACGAACTCGACGACGCGCTGAGTTCGTCGCGCGCGTTGGTAGTGCGGCAGGAACAGCGCGCGGGTGTCCGGGTAGCTGTCGAACGCGTCGCATCCGAGGAGGTGCCCGAAACCCGCCCGGGCAGCGGGACTGACCTCGACGATCACGTTTCGCTCGTCGAGTACGACGAATGACGCCTGCGGCACCGTGACGGCCACGGTCTCGACATCGTACGACCGCGGCCGGAGGATGTCGAGCAAACGAACGCGCTTCGCGACACCGACTGCGTGAGCGCGGCCGCCGTGGCTAGGCTGGCTTCGTGAGCCGGTCGGTCATCGTCTCCGCCGTGAGGACCCCTTTCGGGCGTCTCGGCGGCGGGCTTGCCCAGCATCCCGCGACGGAGCTCGGAGCCGTCGCGATACGCGCTGCGCTCGAGCGGGGGCGGGTGGACCCCGCGGAGGTCGAGTACGCCGTGATGGGACAGGTTCTGCAAGCCGGCGCGGGCCAGGCGCCTGCACGCCAGGCGGCGATCGCCGCGGGAATTCCGAAGGAGGTTCCCGCCGACACGATCAACAAGGTGTGCGCGTCGTCGATCCGCGCAATCGAGATCGCCGATCTGATGATTCGAGCGGGCGGGCACGACGTGGTCGTCACCGGAGGGATGGAGTCGATGTCGAACGCGCCGTATCTGCTGCCGAAAGGGCGCTTCGGCTATCGGCTCGGCAACGGCGAGGTGGTCGACCACATGGTCTTCGACGGGTTGACTTCGACATTCGACGGACTGCACATGATCGAGCAGGCGTCGAAAGTGTCACGCGAGCTCGGCATCACGCGTGAGGAGCAGGACGAATGGGCGTATCGGTCGCACCAGCGCTCGGCCGCTGCCGCCGACAGTGGGCGGTTCGGCGACGAGATCGTCGCGGTCGGCGAGGTCGTGGCGGACGAGAGCATCAGGCGCGACACGACGCTCGAGAAGCTCGCCGCGCTGACACCAGTCTTCGATCCCGACGGGACGACCACCGCCGGCAACGCACCCGGTGTGAACGACGGCGCCTCGTGCGTGATCGTCTGCTCCGAGGCGTTCGCGAAGCGCCGAGGGCTCGAGCCGCTCGCGACGATACTCGGGCAGGGCTACGTGGCCGACGACTATGCGTACCTCGTGCGCACGCCCGCTCGTGCCGGCGAGAAGGCACTTGCTGCTGCCGGGAAGTCGATCGGCGACGTGAAGAGGGTCGAGATCAACGAGGCGTTCTCGTCGGTGGCCAAGCACTCGACGCGCATGCTCGAGGTCGACGAGGACATCGTGAACGTCAACGGCGGGGCCATCGCCCTCGGCCACCCGATCGGCGCATCGGGAGGCCGCATCGTCGCGACGATGGTGCACGAGCTTCGGCGCGAGGGCGGTGGGCTGGGGCTGGCCGCGATCTGCTCCGGCGGTGGCCAGGGCGATGCCCTCCTGCTCGAGGTCTGACAACGCAAGTTACAAGTTGTTACTTGCGGGGCTCTGCCGCGTTTCAGGCCGGAATCCCGGCTCTTCAACGGTTAGTGACAAGTTGTAACTTGTGCATTTCTAGATCAGTCATTGCTGTGGTCGTTGTGGCGCTCGGGGCGCTCGCGGCGAGCGCGGACGCAGGCGCCTGCGTCTGCGCCGATGCACCTCTCGGCGAGCGTCTCGACGACGCTGATGCAGCCATCGTCGGCCGTGTCGTCGCGGAGCAGATGGGCCAGACGAGGGGAGCTGCTCAGCTGCTGCTCACGGTCGACGTCGACCAACGGGTCAAAGGCGACGTCGCCGACACGATCGTCGTCAGGAGCCCCTCGGGAAGCGATTGCGACGTGCTCGTTGCCAAAGACGAGGCGATCGGCCTGCTGCTCACACGCGCTCCCGGCGGCGAATGGCTCGCGAGTGCGTGCAGCGTCGTCCCTCCGGGGCAGCTCGTAGCCGAAGGCGGCGAGCCGCGGGGCGGCGTGATCAAGGTCGGAATCGGCCTCGTGATTCTCGGCCTCGTCCTGCTGTGGGCGCTGAGGCGCCTCAAGCGGGGCGCGCGCCCGGATCTTCCGGGCGCCCCCGGGCAGTAGCGGAGATACTCCGCCGATGCGGTTCGAGCATGTGCTCGTGGTCGGGGCCGGGCAGATGGGCAGTGGGATCGCCCAGGTGCTCGCGGCGTCCGGGCGGCGCGTCTCACTTCACGACGAGGTGCCCGGAGCGGTCGAGCGGGCACTCGAGACGATGGCGCGGAGCCTCGGACGACTCGCCGAGAAGGGCAGCGGTTCCGACCCGGCCGAGGTGCTCTCGCGCGTCAGGGCGGCTGACGGGATGGTGCCCGCCGAGCTCATGATCGAAGCCGTCGTCGAGGACCCGGACGTCAAGACGCAGCTGTTCCGAAGCGCCGACGCGCTGCTTCCGGCCGACGCGATCCTCGCGTCGAACACGTCGTCGATTCCCATCACTACCCTGGCCGCCGCCACGGGCCGGCCCGGGCAGGTGATCGGGATGCACTTCTTCAATCCCGTGCCCGTCCTCCAGCTCGTCGAGGTGATCCGCGCCGTGCAGACTTCTGACGCGACAGCCCACGCCGTCGTCGAGCTCGTGAAGGACCTCGGCAAGGTACCGGCCGAGGCTCGCGACTCTCCGGGGTTCGTCTCCAACCGGATCCTGATGCCCTTCATCAACGAGGCGGCGTACGCGCTCATGGAGGGCGTGGCCGAGCCCGAGGCCATCGACACGATCGCGAGGTTGGGGTTCGCCCATCCGATGGGCCCGCTCGCGCTCGCCGACCTCATCGGTCTCGACACGTGTGTCGCGATCATGGCTGTGCTGCACGAGGGGCTCGGTGATCCGAAATACGCGGCGTGCCCGCTGCTTCGGCAGTACGTCATGGCGGGTCGCCTCGGCCGCAAGTCCGGCCACGGCTTCTACGACTACACGTGATGGACGCCCGCCTCGCGGCCGAGCTGGCGGCGCATGACGGCTCCGACGAGGCGTTCGTCGAGGCGATGTTCCGTCAGGTCCTCCGTCGACCCGTCGACTCCGAGGCAGAGGCGCGGGCGCTCTCCAAGCTCACCGCAGGGACGCTGTCGCGGGCCACGCTGATCCACGAGCTCGCGACGAGCGAGGAATCGGTCCGCGTACGGGAGCTGGACGACGCCGTCGCGCTCGGCCTGGCCGCGAGGGCGCGTCGCGAGCGGATTCGCTGGCTGCAGGCGTTTCCGGGTACGGACGAGCGGGTGATCGAGATCCCATGGGTGCTCTCGCGCCTGCGCGCAACCGGCCGTGTGCTCGAGGTCGGGTATGCCTTCGCCGAGACCGCGTACCTCGCCGCACTGCTGCGCTCGGGGGTCGAGCTCGTCGGAGTCGACCTGGTGACGCGCGACGTGGTGGGGATGGAAGCCGTCGAGGCCGACGTACGACAGCTCCCGTTCCCCGACGGCTCGTTCGACCAGGTGCTGCTCGTATCCACGCTCGAGCACGTCGGCGCCGACAACACCGTGTACGGCCTCGAAGCGGCCGGCGCGGACGACACCCGCAGCGAGGCTCTCCGGGAGCTGAAACGGGTGCTGCGGAGGGATGGCAGACTACTCGTGACCGTCCCGCTCGGCGAGCCGGGCGACCACGGGTGGTTCAGGCAGGAGGACGAGCGCGGCTGGAACGAGCTCTTCTCTCACGCAGGCTTCTTCGTCGAGGAGATCGAGGCGTATGAGCTGCAGGACGAGGGCTGGCGAGCGGCTCCTGCGTTTCGCCCGGAGGGTGTTCGCTACGGGGAGCGTGGCCCGGCGGCCTCGGCGGTGCTCTGTGCAGAGCTGTCGCCGGGGCGACTGCGTCGCCTCATCACCCCGACCGGCCTGGCCGTGACGGTGCGTCGCCGGGCTCGACCCATCCGCCACCGGCGAGCGGGTCAGTAGCCACCTCGTCAGGAGCTTGTGGCTCAGGGCCACAAGCGGTCGACGGCCTCGCCTTATAGTGCGACGCGCGATGGACTTCGAGCTGACGGCTGACCAACGAGGAATCCAGGGGCTGACGCGCGAGCTCGCCGAAGCGGAGATCGTTCCGAACGCGACGTCATGGGATCGAAGCCACCGGTTTCCGGACGAGCTCTACCCGAAGCTCGCCGAGCTCGGCCTCATGGGCGCGTGCATTCCGGAGGAGTACGGGGGCGCCGGGGCCGACTTCCTGTCGTACATCCTCGTTCTCGAGGAGCTTTCGCGCGCTGATGCCGGCGTGGGCGTCACAGTCGCGGTGCACACGAGCGCCACGACACTGCCGATCCTCACGTTCGGCACCGACGAGCAGAAGTCGCGCTTCGTGCCGCCGCTCGCACGAGGCGAGCAGCTCGGCGCGTTCGCCCTCACGGAGTCGGGCTCCGGCTCGGATGCCGGCTCGCTCCGAACCGTCGCCGAGCAGGAGGGCGAGGAATGGGTGATCACGGGGTCCAAGCAGTGGATCACGAACGGGTCGCGCGCCGGCACGTTCGTCCTCTTCGCGCGCACCGATCCTGCGACGGCAGGCGCTCGGGGAATCTCGTGCTTCGTGCTGAGCGCCGAGCACGTACGCGTCACGCGCGAGGAGGAGAAACTCGGCCTCAACTCGTCGACGACCTCGGACCTCGCGATCGAGGGAGCGCGAGCAGGACGCGATCGGCTGCTGCACGAGGAAGGGCGAGGGTTTCGTATAGCGATGGCCACGCTCGACGGCGGTCGCATCGGCATCGCCGCGCAGGCGCTCGGGATCGCGCAGGCAGCCTACGACGTGGCGCGTCGGTATGCACACGAGCGCGAGCAGTTCGGGCGACGGATCGGAGACTTCCAGGCGATCCAGTGGAAACTCGCAGACATGGCGACCGAGATCGATGCTGCACGTCTCCTCACCTATCGCGCCGCGTGGCTCAAGCAGGAGGGCCGCCCGCACACCGCCGAAGGCGCCAAGGCCAAGCTCTACGCGTCTGAGATGGCGCGCCGTCAGACGGCAGAGGCGATCCAGATCCTGGGTGGCTACGGCTACACGAAGGAGTTCCCGGTCGAGCGCTTCTACCGGGACGCGAAGATCACGGAGATCTACGAGGGGACGAGCGAGATCCAGCGGCTCGTCATCGCCCGCTCGATCCTCGGGCGCCAGGCGCGCGAAGAGCCGGTCGTCCAGACCTGACAACGCAGAGAGCGGACGCCGGATCCAGCGGTCAGGAAGCGATCTCAGACTGACATCCTGCGAAAAGGGGACGAGGTATGCCCGGGGTCTGGGTGAAGCCAGACCCCGGGCGCGCGTCTTGGGGTCTGGCTTCAGCCAGACCCGGTCTTCCAGGTCGGCGCGTGCGAGGCTCCCGCGCCCTGGGGTCTGGCTTAAGCCAGACCCCATCGACGGCACTCGCTGGTGATCCGCACGGATTCGGGCGGTGACCTTCGGACTTCGGAGCGATGCGATGAACACGGCGGGCTCGTGTCGGACTCGTCGATCCGGGCCGGCCGAGCGTCCATGCCGCCTAATCTACGTCTCGTGCCTCGCGAGCGCGACGAGCCCGTACGTCTGACCAAGATCTACACGCGCGGAGGCGACGCGGGGGAGACGTCGCTCGGCGACGGATCGCGCATTTCGAAGCTCGACGCCCGTATCGCCGCCTACGGGACCGTCGACGAGCTGAACTCCGCGGTCGGGCTCACGCTGGCCGCCGACTGCCCCGACGACATACGCGCGGTCCTCGGCCGCGTTCAGAACGAGCTTTTCGACCTCGGCGCCGACCTCTCCGTTCCGATGGAGCAGGACGCACGCCTGCGCGTCACACAGCACCAGGTAGACGGGCTGGAGCAGGACTGCGACCGGTTCAACGCCGAGCTACCCGAGCTCAGGAGCTTCGTGCTGCCGGGTGGGAGCGAGGCTGCCGCGAGACTTCACGTGGCGCGAACGACGTGTCGTCGCGCCGAGCGTGAAGCCCTCGTCGCGTCGGGCCTGTATACCGTGAACCCGCTCGCGCTCGTGTATCTGAACCGCCTGTCGGATCTTCTGTTCATCCTTGCCCGCGCCGCGAACCTGGCGGCTGGTCACCAGGAGCCGGTCTGGAGGCCTGGGAGCTCGGGCTAACGTTCGCGGCGTCGTTCGTCGCCGGGTATGTCGGCTCGATGCTCGGACTCGTCCTGGGGACGCTGCGACTGCCCT
>JAIBJO010000088.1 GCA_020029615.1 Actinomycetota bacterium | reverse complement strand
AGTGGCTTGCCAACAAGGAGGGGTGGTACGAGGAAGGCGTACCCGACCAGGTGTGGCTCGGAATCGGCTTCATCGTGACCGACCTGGGTGGGCTGTGCTTCCTCATCGCGCTCGTCGTTGGTGGGATTGGCGTTCGGCGCCTCCGCCGCGACAAAGGCACGCGCCTGCTTAAGACGACGATGGTTATCTCAGTCGCCCTGCTGGCGGCCTACGTCATCGCCGTGTGGGCCATGTCGGGAAAACCAAGCTAGGCATCATCTGAACCTTCGGTGTTCCCCGGTGGGAATGCGACAGCATTCCCACCGCACAACGACCACGGGCTCCACACCAGGGAGCCCGCGATCGGCCGTCAGATACAGGGCTCACCGCTCGCCTTGCGGCGTTCCCTGCAGCGAGCATCATGGAACTTTCGTCGGCTGAGTTCAAGTAGGGGCGAGATATATCTCGCCTCTACAGCGCAGCCAGGTACTTCGCCTTCTCCCACTCCGTGACCTGGACGCGGTACTCGTCCCACTCGCGCCGCTTGAGCTCGACGTAGCGCGGGAAGATGTGCTCGCCGAGCGCCCGCTTCATGAGGTCGGAACCGGCGAGCTCGTCGATCGCCTCGCCCAGCGACTCGGGGAGCGACACGATGCCCTGCTCGCGCCGCTCGGTCGCGGTGAGCCGGTAGAGGTTCCGCTCCATCGGATCCGGGAGCTCGTACCCTTCCTCGATCCCCTCCAACCCCGCGTGCAAGAGAGCGGCGAACGCGAGATACGGGTTACAGGCTGGATCCGGGCAACGGATCTCCGCTCGGGTCGCCTGTTCGGAGCCCGGCTTGTAGAGCGGGATCCGGATCAACGCCGAGCGGTTGCGCTGCGACCAGGCGACGTACACCGGTGCCTCGTAACCTGGCACGAGCCGCTTGTACGAGTTCACCCACTGTGCGAGCACCGCGGACATCTCGCGCGCGTGCACGAGGAGCCCGGCGATGAAGCTCTTCGCGGTCTTCGACAGGTGGTACTCGTCGCGTCGGTCGAAGAACTGGTTGCGTCCGCCCTTGAAGAGCGACATGTGCGTGTGCATGCCCGAGCCGTTCTCGCCGAAGAGCGGCTTCGGCATGAAGGTCGCGTAGTAGCCGTGCCAGGCGGCGACCTCCTTCACGATCAGGCGGTACGTGACCGTGTAGTCGGCCATCGCGAGCGCGTCCGCATAGCGCATGTCGATCTCGTGCTGGGACGGCCCGACCTCGTGGTGGTGGTACTCGATCGGGAT
Source organism: Actinomycetota bacterium (assembly GCA_020029615.1). Taxonomy (GTDB): domain Bacteria; phylum Actinomycetota; class Thermoleophilia; order Gaiellales; family Gaiellaceae; genus GMQP-bins7. The sequence continues at coordinate 15,539 of JAIBJO010000088.1, read as the reverse complement.
GCCGACTGCCTCGAGCGCGTGGATCGTGTCGTTGCGAACCTCGGTCGCCGCGTCCTGTGCGGTCATCGCGAAGTAGCCGCCCTCGTCGATCGTCTCCGTCCCCTTGTCGTCCTCGAAGAGGAAGTACTCGAGCTCGGGGCCGACGTTGAACGCGTCGAAGCCCATGCTCCTCATCCGGTCGAGCGCGCGCCGGAGCACGTAGCGAGGGTCGCCCTCGTACGGCAAGCCGTCGGGGGTGACGACATCGCAGATCATCCGCGCGACGTTGGCACCGACGAGGTGGCCGTGGTCGTCCTCGGGTCGCGGCAGGAGCTGGAAGCTCGCCGGGTCCGGGATGGCGACCATGTCCGACTCCTCGATGGCGTTGAAGCCGGTGATCGACGAGCCGTCGAAGCCCATGCCGTCGTTCAGTGCCTCGCCCATCTCCGCGGGCGTCACGGCGAAGGACTTGAGGTGTCCCTCGAGGTCGGTGAACCAGAAGAGGATGTGCTCGACGCCCTCGTCCCTGATTTGCTTGAGCACCGCGCGCCGGGCGGCGACGCTCGACGTCGCGCGATCCTTGCTCTTCACCATCGCCCCGCTCGCCTGCGTCCTCGGTCTCGCCATGAATACCTCCCTCGAAAAACAAAAAGACCCCGGGCGGGATCGCCCGAGGCCACGTCGCCTCACACAGACTGCAGGACTCTAGCAGGAGGCTCGGATCACCTCTCCCGCTGCGGGCATCAGGGGCGGCGGCTGCGAGGACCCGTCATCCGGCGGAGGCGCTTGCGTTCCAAAGAAAGATTTGCAAAGATCTCTTTGCAATGAGGAGGGAGATCGAGCTACGTGACCCACGCGCACTGCGCGCGCTTGCGCACCCGGTTCGGATCCGGCTCCTCGGCCTGCTGCGGCAGGAAGGGCCGCTGACGGCGACGGAGGCCGGCCGCAGGATCGGAGAGAGCTCGGGCAGTGCTTCGTACCACCTGCGCCAGCTCGAGCGTTTCGGGCTCGTCGAGGACGCTGCCGGCGGACACGGTCGGGAGCGCCCGTGGCGGGCGACCGCGCTGTACACGTCCTGGCCGGACGTGGCCGACACGCCGGAGCTCGCGGAGGCGTCGGAGATGTTCACGCGATTCGCTCTCGGCCGCTACGTGGAGCGTCTCGAGCAGTGGCTGAGCCGACGCGCGAGCGAGCCTCGCGAATGGCAGGAGGCGGCTTCGTTCGGCGACAGCCTCCTCTACCTCACGGTCGACGAGCTGGCGGAGCTGCGTGACGCGTTTCGAGGCCTGGCGGGCCCCTACGACGAGCGCACCGCCCGTCCGGCAGCTCGACCTGTCGGGGCGCGGCCTGTCGCCCTGCTCCAGGTCGCATTTCCGGACGACGCGTGACGCTGGACGGCACCGCGGCGGGCCGCCGAACAGTGCGGGTCGTACCTTGGCTGCTGCGGGAGAGCAACGTCTTCCGCGACTACTGGGGCGCGCACACGGTCTCGCTGCTCGGAGATCAGATCTCGCTGCTGGCGCTACCGCTCGTAGCCGTGTTGACGCTCGATGCCGACGCCGCCCAGATGGGCTATCTCGTGGCGTTCGCACTGGCACCGAACCTCGTGTTCGCCCTGCACGCCGGAGCGTGGGTCGACCGGCGGGGACGGCGACGCCAGATGATGATCGCCGCGGACGCAGGCCGGGCGATCCTGCTCTGCAGCGTGCCCATCGCCTACGCGCTCGACGCGCTCACTCTCGAGCAGCTGTACGGGATCGCGTTCGCCACCGGCGCGCTGACGGTGCTCTTCACCGTGTCTGACGCATCGCTGTTCGTGGCAATCGTCCCACGGGAGCGATTCGTCGAGGCCAGCTCTCTCCTCAACGGCAGCCGCGCGTTCTCGTACGTCGCCGGGCCGACCGTGTCCGGCTTCCTCGTCCAGGCGCTGTCGGCACCCGGTGCGCTGCTCGTCGACGCCTTCTCCTTTGTGGGTTCAGGTGCGCTGCTGTTGCGCATCCATCCGGAGGAGCCACCACCGGATCCCGAGCGCGGAGGCGTCACGGTTGGATTGCGCTGGGTGGCTCGCTCAACCGTCGTACGCCCGATGCTCCTGGCGACCGCGACGATCAACTTCTTCAACTTCGTCTTCTTTGCGCTCTTCGTCCTCTACGCCACCCGCACGCTCGACGTCTCGCCCGGGAAGCTCGGCCTCGTGCTGGGCGCAGGCGCGATCGGAGGGCTCGTCGGCGCGGCGGTCGCGACCACGGTGACGCGCCGGTTCGGCGTCGGGCCCGCGCTCGTCGCAGGATGTGTGTTGTTCTCGGCACCGCTCCTGCTCGTTCCTCTGGCCACTGGATCCGACGCGGTCATCCTCGCCTGCCTCTTCGCCGCCGAGTTCGGCTCTGCGATCGGGGTGATGTTGCTCGACATCAGCGCCGGATCGCTCTTCGCGGCGGTGGTTCCGCACCGGTTGCGGTCGCGCGTCTCCGGCGCGTACACGTTCGTCAACTACGGCGTGCGCGTGCTCGGCGCGTTGGCTGGCGGGCTGCTCGGGAGCACGCTCGGACTGCGGCAGACGCTCTGGATCGGCGCCGCCGGTGCGCTTCTGGGCGTGCTCTGGCTCCTGCCCTCACCGGTGTGGCGACTCCGCAGCCTGCCCGAGCTCGCCGAGGAGTAGTGTCCGCGATCGCGGCTGGTCGCGCCAGTGATGGGCGACCGTCATCCCGACCGCTTCAGCTTCCCGTGCCGCTTCGCATACAGCTCACCTCGCGAGAACACCCAGAGGCCGAGCGGGATCGAGACAGCGCCGATGATCAGGACCGGCCAGATCTCGTCCCACATCGCAGACAGCGGAGCTCCGTCGAGGATCGCCTCGCGCGCGCCTTGAAATGGAAAAAGCCCCGGACTGGGGGCTTCCCCCGTCCGAGGCCACGTCGCCTCACACAGACCGCGCGACTCTAGCAGTCGCGAGAGATGACGTCCTCCACTGCATCGACGACTCGCCGCGCGATAGCGAGCGCCTCCTCCACCTCTGAGCCCTTCGGCTCCGAGATGTCGCCGGGGTAACGGAAACGCCAGGCATAGGCCGTGAGCGGGGCACTTCGCCGTAGCAAAGGCTCGAGCGAGGGCTCGTGCTCGAGACAGGCAACCGCGAGCGCTCCGATGTCGTGCGTATTCCGGAACGGGTGGTCGTACCGTGTCAGGAACGCCTTCAGCGTCTTCTCGACGGCCTGCTGGCAGTGGAAGGCGGCATCCGCGATCAACGGCGGATCTGCGGCCAGATCGACGTCCGCCGCTCGAAGGTCTTCCCGTGCGCGGGCCAGCCAGCCCGCGACCTCGCGATTTCGCGCATCAGGCGGCATGGAGGAGGACGCCCTCGCGCAGCACGACGGCCGGCAGCGACGTGACGACCGTCGCACGATCGTCGAAGTCGGATCGGCCCCACACGAGAACATCCGCCGCCACACCAACACCCCAGAGCACCTCGTAGGCGAGGTGCGGGTCACGGCGGTCCGGCGATGCCGAGTCCGAAACCACGAGAAGCACGTCGTAGTCACTGTCAGGGCCTGCGTCGCCCCGCGCGCTGGAGCCGAAGAGGTAGACAAACTCCGGTTCGTAGGCCTCGATCAGGCGCCGGACGATCTCCGCGAGCACGGGATCGTCGTTGATGGGCGGCGCGCCGAGCGCGGCCTCAGGGACGACGTAGGCACGGCCCACCTTCGTCGCTGCAAGGCGACCGCTGCGGATCCGCTTCAGAACGGCCTGGCGCGTGATCCCGAGCCGCGCCGCGACCTGAGCCACGCTGAGGTAGGGGACGTCCGACACGTGCTCAGGTTACCATTTGACAACCTCCGAGACCGCGCTGTTCAGCCCTCGGGCTGAGGCACCGCGTCGAAGCTCGTCGTCTCGTCGCCGCGGCGGAGCGCCAGGCCGTAGAGGAGGAGCGCGGGCGTGAGCGCGGCGGCTCCCGTGGCGAGCGCGGCGCGGATGCCGAACGCGTTTCCCACGAGGCCGAGCGCCGGCCCGCCACCCCACTCACCCGCCGAGTCCCCGAGGTTCGTCATCGAGATGACCGTCGCCCGCACGCTCGAGTCCTCGATGTTGGCGTTGAGCCAGGTCGAGTAGACGGGACCCGCGAGCGACCTCGCGACGCAGATGCCCCAGTACGCGAGCACAGCGGTACCGAAGTTCCCGGCGAACGCGAAGGCGACCGTCGTGGCCACCATGACGCTGTCCAGCCAGAAGAGGCTCCAGGTCATGCCCCGCCAGCTCGCGTTCGCGAAGCGACGTGAGAGCGGCTGCGCGATCGCGATCGCGAGCAGAACCGCGACCGCATTCAGGATCCCGAACCAGATGACCGAGTTGAACCCGGCGAACGCGGGCACGCCGATGTTCACGAGGAACTGCGCCTCCCAGAGTCTGTCGACGCTCTCGCTCCACATGCCGCCGAAGAAAGTGATCCCGAGGATGAGCAAGAGGATCGGCCGCGCTCGCATGAGCCGTCCCCCACGCCGCGCGGTGTGCGTCATCGAGCGAAGCGCCGACAGCTCCTCCGGCGCGGCGGGCTCGAATCCCGTCTCGGGCATGACGAGCACGAGCAGGCCGCCGAGTGCGACCAGGACGAGCCCGCCGGCGACGATCGGCAGGCTGAGATCGACGAGCGCGAGGCCGACCGCCGCCCCGATTCCCACGAGCGTGAAGATGCGGGCCACCTGCGCCCCGCGCTGGTACTCGCGGCCGAGCCGCTCCGGGCCGACTTCGTCGGCGAGCCAGGCGTCGATCGCGCCCGACTTGAATGTCCAGCCGAAGCCCATGAGCGCCGCGGCGGCGAGAATCAGCGGCACGCTCGTCACGAGGCCGGTCACGACGAACGAGATACCCATGATCACCTGCGCCACGATCACGGACGCTCGCCGACTGTACGAGTCGGCGACGACGCCCGTCGGGACCTCGAACAGGAAGTAGCCGATCTCCATGAACGTTCCGGTGAGGACGAGCTGGAGCGGATCCATGCCGACCTCCTGCACGAAGTACACAGGGGCGAGCGTCCACCCGAGCGCCATGCCGAACGACTCCGCACCGCGATAGACGAGCCAGGTTCGGTCGGCACGCCAGCGCGTCATGGCTTACGCCGAGGCGCCCGGGTAGTTGCGGAGCCCGTAACGCCAGAACCAGCGCGCGAAGCCGAAGGCGGCAACGGTGAAGACGGCCGCGAACGCGAGCGTCTGCCAGTCGAGCCGCGAGGTGACGGCCTCCGCAGGAACCGTGATGGCGAACGCGATGGGCACGAGGAAGGTGATGCCGAACTTCAGCCAGTCCGGGTAGATCCCGACCGGCCAGCGGCCCTTCTGGAAGATTCCCTCGAAGAAGCGTCCAGACGATGTAGTAGGCCGCGAACTGGCTCGCGCTGATCCCGTTGACCGAGCCACCCGACTGGTCCGCGATCGTCGACCAGACGACGAGGTAGATCACCGGCTCGGCGACCATCCCGAGGAGGTACATGCACGTCGCCGCGCGGTACTGGAACTGCGCGATCATCGACAGCCGGAACGACGTCGCGTAGAAGTCGGCGAGCGAGCGTAGGCGCCCGACCTGCAGGCCCCCTGAATCGACGGGAACCGTGCTCATTCGACCAATGCCGCGCGAAGACGAGCTTGATCACGTCCTCGACCGGCGGGTCTTCCACGTTCAAATCGAGCACGTCCTGCTCGCCGAGCAGCCGCGCGGTTACGCGTGCTGTGTCTGCTTTCGCGACCCGAAGCGAGTCCCGCTCGCGCTTCGAGGGTGTGTGGCCGAGCACGCGAGCCTCACCGCCGGACACGTAGAGCAGGCCGGAGAGCATCTTGAGTGTCGTCGTCTTGCCGGCGCCGTTCGGGAAGAGGAAGCCCACGATCTCGCCCGGCGCGATCTCGAACGAGATGCCGTCGACGGCTCGCACCTCGCGCGTCCGCCGCCGGACGAGGCTCTTCGTCGCCGCCTTGAGGCCCTCGTCCCGCTCGGGGACGTCGAAGACCTTGAGCAGCCCCTCGACGTGTACCGCCGCGTCCATCAGCCGCTCCGCTTGAGCTTTCCGTGCCGCTTCGCGTAGAGCTCGCCCCGCGAGAACACCCACAGGCCGAGCGGGATCGAGACCGCGCCGATGATGAGGAGCGGCCAGATGTCGCTCCACAACGCCGACAGCGGGGCACCGTCCATGATCGCGCTACGCGCCCCTTCGAGGGCGTACGTCGCCGGCGAGAACTTCGCGATGAACTGCATCCAGCCGGGCAGCACGTCGACCGGGTAGTAGACGCCCGAGACGACGAGCAGCGTCCCCTGGGCGACGAACCCGAGCTGGGTCCCCTTCTCCGGCGAGATGAGCGGCAGGACCGACGTCATCACGCCGATGCCGATGAACGAGATCGACGCGATCGCGAGCACGATGAACGCGCCGAGGAAATTCGCGTCGGGCATCGAGAGGTCGAAGAAGAGCGCGCACACGGTGAACAGGAACACGGCGCGAAGAAGCCCGTACGAGATCGCGAAGACACCCTGGCCCGCGAGATGCATGGCGCGCGACAGCGGGGCCATGAACGTGTACTCGATCGTGCCCTCCCAGCGCTCCCAGGCGACCGTCTCCATGAGGAACTCGAAGAGGACGCCGAGGTAGGCCCAGACGACCGCGCCGATGAGGAGGCTCGTCGCGACCTCGTTGACGTCGATCTGCCCGCCCGTCGACTCGATGCCCTGCGCGATGAAGACGATCGTGAGCGTGTTCGCGACGGTCCAGAAGAACCAGGCGAGGTCCCACCAGATGTAGCGCTTGGTGAGGTAGAAGTTGCGCTCGACGACGCCGCCGGCGCCGACGAGCTCGGCGCGTAGTGTCATTCCGATGGCTTTCACGCGAACACCTCCCGGTCGTCGTCGTCCTCGTCTTCCTCGGCCGCGAACTCACGGCCGGTCGCGGCGAAGAACGCCTCCTCGAGCGTCTCGGCGCCGTAGCGCTGCTTCAGATCGTCGGCGGGCACGAGCGCGAGCAACCGTCCGCGGTCGAGGATGCCGACGCGCTCGGCCAGGCCCTCCGCCTCGGTGAGGTCGTGCGTGCAGAGCAGGATCGTCGAGTCGTGCGTCTCGCGGATCTCGCGGATGAACTCCTGAACTTCGAGCTTCGACCGCGGGTCCAACCCCGTCGTGGGCTCGTCGAGCAGGAGAACGACGGGCGAGGTCAGAAGAGCGCGCGCGAGCGCGACCTTCTGCTGCATGCCACGCGAGAGCGCCTCCATCGGCTCGTCGCGCCGATCCGGGGGGAAGCCGACCCGCCCGAGGATCGCGGGGATCTCGTCCCGCGTGTCCTTCGAGGTCATCCCGTAGTAGCGCGCGGCATAGCCGAGGTTTTCGGCGGCGGACATCTTCTTGAAGAACGACGCCTCCACTGACACGCGGTTCACGAGCCGGCGAACGGCACGCGGCTCCTCGACCACGTCGTGGCCGAGCAGGCGCGCGTAGCCGCCGTCCGGCAACAGCAGCGTCGAGAGCAGGCGAACGAGCGTCGATTTCCCGGACCCGTTCTGGCCGAGGATGGCGACGGTCTCACCCTTCTCCATCGTGAACGACACGCCGTCGAGGGCCACGCGTGAGCGACGCTCGCCGCGCTTCTCGCCACGCTTCCGGGAGTCCTTGCGACGGAACTCCTTGCGCAGCTGGTGCACCTCGACGGCTGCGCCCTTGTGCGCCGGCGCGGCCTCCATGACTGCTTCGGATATGTCGATCACCTGATGCTCCTTCGGTCTTGTGCGTAGCGAGAATCGTGCAAGCCAGTGCCCGGCCCTGGGCTCCTTTGAGAGGTCTCAAAGGATCCACCGGTGGGCCCCGGCAACCGGTGTCTCAGATACGCGCGAAGAGCATCACAGGCCGGCCACAATAGCGCCCGCGCTGGACGAAATCAACTACGCGGCGCCTTCCTTTGCTGCGGCCTCGCGGGCCGCGTCGCGCTCCGCGATCCTCTGCTCGTAGTACGCGATGCGCTCGAGCAGTTTGCGGTCCGTCTCTTCGAACCGTGGGCCGTACTTCGCCCACCACTCACGGTTCGTCAACCTCTTCCTCTTCTTCCCCATCGTCATCACCACCTACGACGTAGTCGACGAGGCCCGCGAGCAGCGCCTTGATGTCGAAGAGCACCTCGAAGAGTAGCTTTGCGTCGTCGTCGTCGAAGGTGCGCTCTTCCATACCGGCGACTCTGCCTCGTGCCAGGCCGGCGCGCCAGATGGCCGTTCCAGCCCCGTCCGACGCTCCGGTCGAGCTCGGCCGCGATCGCCGCGGCTTCCGCCGACGTGTCCCGTGGACGCCGCCGAACAGAACGGCGGCGCCCACCTGAACCGGCTCAGCGGAGGGAGAACGTGACGCTGACCGTCGCGGACGTCTCCTGCTGGCCCGGAACGATCGGAGTGGACGAGTCGGCAGCCTGCGCCGAGGTGCGGTACAGCGGCTCGGGAGCGACGGCGCCACCCTCGATGATCGCCGTGATGGCGCCGAGCGAGCGACCCGCGGCCTTCGCAAGCACCTCGGCGCGCAGGCGAGCTTCGTCGACGGCCTTGACGAGCGCCTGCCGGTACAACGCCTCGGCGTTCGACGAGCTGAGACCAGGCCCGGAGATCTGATTCGCGCCGGCTTCGGCCGCCGCGTCGATCAGCGCAGGAGCGTCGCCGACGTCGCTCACGGCGGAGACACTGTTCGACGCCGCGTAGCCGCTCACCTGACCGACATCGTCGGTGTACGGGTAGACGCTGACCCACTGCGTGGCGAGCGTCGACCGAGCCGACGCCGTTGACCGTGATCGAGTCCTGGGTGGACGAGGCGTCCTGCGCGCCGGCCATGTCGGGCAGCCCGACCGCGCCGGCGAGCGCGACGACGGTGAGCCCTGCGGCAGTGAGAAGGAGCACGCGTTTCATCGAGAGAACCTCCGCTAGTTCGGTGACGCAACGAATACGCCGCCACCTGCTTCCCCGGTCACACGCGCCTTGTGACACAGTGGCACAAGGCGCGCTCAGCGCCGCCCGGCTCTATTCCCAGCCGAGGTAAGGGGCAGCCCCGCGCTTGAAGACGCCGCGCGAGATCACCCAGCGCTGGATCTCGCTGGTGCCTTCCCAGATCCGGTCGACACGCAGCTCGCGATAGAACCGCCCCGCTGGATTCTCGACCATGTACCCCCGCCCGCCGAAGGCCTGCACGGCGCGGTCGGCCACGTGTCCGGCCATCTCGGACGCGTACAGCTTCGCCATTGCGACCTTGCCGTGGACGATGCTGCGATCCGACAGCACGTCGAAGGCATGCGCAGCGTGGTACGTGAGGAGACGCGCCGCGTGCAGCTCGGTGAGCGAGTCCGCAAGCGGGAACGAGACGCCCTGATATTCGGCGATGGGCGAGCCGAACGCCTCGCGCTTCTTGGCCCATTCCGTCGTAAGGTCGACGAGACGCAAGGCTGCGCCGCAGCAGCGGGCCGCAATGAACAGCCGCTCGACCAGAATCCACTCCTTGGCCCCGGCATCGCCACTGGCAGGAATGCGATTCGCGTCCGGCACGCGGCAGTTCGCGAAGGTGATCTCGGGGTGGTGGTCGAGGTACGGGTCGTGGAGAAAGCCCGGCGTGCGCCGGACCTCGAGCCCGGCCGAGCCCGGATCGACGAGGAAGAGCGTCTGTTCCCCTTCCGCCACGGCGAGGACGATGTAGACGCCGGGGTCGCCTTCACTCGTCACGAACCACTTCTCGCCGTCGAGGAACCATTCGTCGCCGTCCCGAACTGCGGTCGCCTCGAGACCGGTGAGATCCGATCCCGCACCCGGCTCGGTCAGGGCCCACGCCTCGCGATACTCCCCGCGCACGATCGGGAGGACGTACCGCTCGATCTGCTCCGCTGTCGCGATCTCGTAGAGCTCGCGCGGGCCACGGTCGACGACGGCGAAGCCGAGCCCGTTCGTCGCCTTCCCGGACTCCTCCTCGAGCGCGACCTGTCCGAGCATGGAGAGCTCCCGACCCCCGACGTCGGCGGGCATGTTGAGCATCGCGAACCCCTCGTCTCGCGCCTTCCGGCGGAGAGCGGCAAGTTCGGCCGCATCGATCGAGCCCCGCTCGGCGATACGCGCCTCGAGCGGATAGACCTCAGCCTCGACGAAGCGCCCGACAGCCTCCTTCAGAGCCCGAACGTCTGCGGGAAGCTCCGGAACGATCACGGCGCGGAGCCTATGCAAACGCACACGCCCGTCGGGCGGCGAGCGTGCCCTCGAGCACGGCCTCCTCGAGCGAGCGCGGCGAGAGGCAATCGCCTGCCTCCTCGACTCGGAGACCTGCTTCGACGAGCTCCGGCGCGAGCCCGTCGTTCGGGACTCTGCCCTGCGCGAGCACGAGCAGGTCGGCCGTGACACGGACCCGCAGCTCGGCGGCGAACACGTTCGAGAGCTCGACGTCACCGGCGCTTGCACCGGCAAGCCCATGGTGGTGGAGCACGCGGACGCCACTCCGATAGAGCCGCTGCAGGTAGAGGTTTCGCCTGTACTGATGCACTGCCTCGCCGACTGCGACCGCCGCGACGGCGAGCGTCACCTCGTTTCCGGCCGCGACGAGCACCTCGGCAGCGTCCAGTCCCGAGGGATCGCCGCCCCAGTCGGCGACAACCGCCCGAACGCCGCTCCGAGCAGGCCCGTCCAGGACGTCCCACGACTGAGCCACCTCGACGTCGGCGAGCCTGACATCGGGGAGATACGGACGCGCGCCGGTCGCGACCACGACGGCGTCGGGCTCGAGAGCGAGCACAGCCTCGAGGTCCGCCTCGGTCTCGAGTCGAACGTCGACACCCGCATCGTCCAGCCGTCCCGTGAAGAGCGTGACGAGCTGGCGTCCGATCTCCCCAGTTCCGGGCGCGGAATGGGTCAACGCCATCTGGCCGCCGAGCCGAGCGGACTGCTCGAGGAGCACGACCCGATGGCCGGACTCGGCAGCGTTCGCGGCTGCTGACAGGCCAGCCGGGCCGCCGCCGACGACTACGAGGCGACAAGCTGGGCTCTCGGGCGTCTGGCGGGGAAGCATGAGCTCGCGCCCGGTGCGCGGGTTCACGGCGCACGCGATCGCCGTTCCCGCGTGGTAGTGGGCGATGCACGTGTTGCACCCGATGCAGCGCAGGATGCTGCGACCCGCGCCGGCCTTCGTGGGCAGGTCGGGGTCGGCGATCAGCGCGCGCGTCATGCCGACCGCGTCGACCAGCCCGGCTGCGATCAGCCGCTCGGCCCTGTCCGGGTCGACGATGCGCGACGTGGCTATCAGCGGAGGCCCGAGTCGAAAGCGCGTGACGTGCGCCGCGACGGCATCCTCCTCCACCGGTTCAGGAGGAACGATTCCCACGGAGCCGAGGTACGTCGAGGAGTCGCCGAGAGCGACGGAGACGTAGTCCACTCCCTCGGCTACTGCGGCTTCGGCGATCGCGAGCCCGCGCTCCGAGTCTCCGGAGACGCGAATACCGAGGCCGAGCCCAGGGGCGACCGACCGGACCGCACGAAGGACTGCCGCCAACAGACGACGACCGTCGGCCCACTCGTCAGACCTCAGGTTCAGCGCCGGATCGAAGAACTGCTCGATCAGGTATCGGTGCGCGGCCGAGACCTCGACGCCGTCGAGCCCGCCTTCAGCCGCGAGCGCAGCGGACCGTCCGTAGCCGTTGACGATGCGCTCGAGGTCGGCGGGCCGCGCTGCTCGCGGCTCCGTGCGGAAGCGTGCACTCGGCACGGACGACGGCGCAAGCGCAGGCGCCCGCGGCGCACTGGCGATCTGCTCGCGCCCTCCGTGGAAGATTTGCACGAAGAGCCTCGTCCCGTGCGGCTTCACGGCCGCGGCGACGCGTCGATAGCCGTCCACGATCTCGGGCAGGTACCCGCCGAGCGTGTGCGACGTCAGCAGCCCGCTCTCGTCGACAGCGGTCGCCTCGAGCACGATCAACCCGACGCCGCCGCGCGCGCGGGCCTCGTGGTAGGCGACGAAGTCGTCCGTCGGTAGATGGGCGTGGACGAGCGTCGTCTGGTGCGCGGTCGAGACGATTCGGTTCGGGATCTCGACCCGCCCGAGCGGAAGCGGGCTAAGGAGCGTCGAGAACACGCTCGAAGGCTGCACGCTCGGTGTCCGTCAGGGGCCGCGAGCGCCCAGCCTCACGATCGCGCGCAACGAGGACGGCCTCCGACTCAGCTGCGAGCTCCCCCTCGCGAGTGCGGATCTGCTCACGGAGACCGACGCTCGAGTTGCCGATGCGAGCGAGGCTGCACGAGACGACGACCTCATCGTCCTCGAGGCGCAGCTCGCGACGAAAGTCGATCGCCACGCGAGCGAGGACGAAGTCCCAGGTGTCGCTCACGCCCTCGAGCGCTCGATCGATCCACTCGTCCCGGCACTCCTCGAGATAGGTCGCGTAGACCGCGTTGTTGACGTGCAGATAGGCATCGACGTCGCGCCACCGGATCTCGACTCGCTTCTCGTGTGCCATGACGGGCGATGCTAACCGCGAGAATGGCGCTTGTGAGCACTGTGCGCCAGCTCGTCCTCCCGCGCTCGCTGGCCGTCGTCGGGGCGTCCCCGCGGAACCCGGCCGCGGTCGAGACCGTCGTCCGCAGCGGTATGAGGGCCTGGGGGGTCAACCCCAACCACGAGGAAGTCGCGGGGCTGCCCTGCTATCCGAGTGTGGCGGCGCTGCCGGAAGTGCCCGAGGCGGCGATGTTGATGGTGAACCACGAGCGGGTCGAGGAGGCACTCGAGGAGGCCGCTGCAGTCGGTGTGCGCGCTTTCGTCGTCCCCGGAGTCGGGGCCGAGGCAGGAGCCGCGGCCAAGCCCACGACGGAGCGCCTCGCGGCGAGGGCGCGTGAGCTCGGCGCGACGCTCCTCGGGCCCAACTGCATGGGGGTCGTCGTCCCGAATGGGCCTGCTGCGTGGAACGGCCGGCCACCGGAGACCACGGCTCCCGGGCACGTCGCGGTGCTCTGCCAGTCGGGATCGATCGCCGACGCCTTCCTCTCGCTCGGCGGGCGCATCGGGCTCCGCTGCGTGATCTCCTCCGGGGCAGAAGCGGTAACCGACGCCGCGGACTTCCTCGCGTTCTTCGCCGCCGACGAGGAGACGCGCGCGATCGGTCTCTTCTTGGAGACCGTTCGGCGACCGGCTGCATTCGTGCGTGCCCTCGCCGCCTGCGCCGAGGCCGGAAAGCCGGTCGCCTGCCTGAAGGTCGGGCGATCGGAGGCAGCCGCACGCGCCGCCCTCACGCATACGGGCGCACTCGTGGGCTCGGAGCAGGCGTTCTCGGCCGTGCTGCGCAGGTACACCGCGATCGAGGTCTCCGACTTCCACGAGCTCGTGGAGACGCTCGAGATCTTGGGCAGGCAGCGCTGGCCCACCGGGTCGCGAATCGGCGCGATCTCGGAATCGGGCGGCGAGTGCGCGCTGCTGGCCGACCAGGCAGAGGCAGCCGGAGTCCCGTTCCACCCGTTGCCGAGCGAGCTCGCAGGGCGCCTGACGGACGCCTTCCCCAACTTTCTCGAGCCTGGGAATCCGCTCGACGCATGGGGTATCGCCGACGAGAGCGACGTCTACCCGCGCTCGCTCGAGCTGATGGCGGAGTCACGCGCGTTCGACATCCTGCTCGGCCAGGCCGACCTGTCGCAGTTCCGCGACTCCTCGAACGACGGCTGGTGCGAGCTGACGCTGCGCACGCTAGGACGTCTCGCGACCGAGAACGGCGTGTTCTGCGCCATGACGACCGTCCACGAAGCGGACCCGCCTCGTCGCTTCCAGGAGCTCGCCCGCGAGCTTGACGTCCCACTACTGCGTGGCCCACGGGACTCGCTGCGCGCCCTGGCACACGTCGCCTTGCGCCGTCCGTGGAGAGCGCCTACAACCGACGACGCGGCGTCCGATCTCTCCGATCTCCTCACCCCGGGGTCGCTGCCCGAGCACGAGTCCGCACTCGTCCTGGAGCGCTTCGGCGTGGAGTTCGCCGCACGTCGGCGGGCTACCGGCCCCGACGAAGCCGCGCGAGCGGCCGAGGAGCTGGGCTCGCCCGTGGTCGTGAAGCGGGATGGCCCGGCTCACAAGACGAGGGACGACGGCGTCGTCACGAACGTGAGCTCACCCACCGAGGCGGCCGAGGCCGCCCGCCGTCTCGGCGGCCGTGTTCTCGTCGCCAAGCAGGTCACATCCGGATTGGAGGTGCTGTGCGGCATGACGCGAGACCCCGACTTCGGGCCGGTGCTCGTCGTCGGAGCCGGCGGGGGAGCTGTCGAGAAGCTCGCACGAGTCGCCGCCACGGTCCCGCCCCTCGACGTCGACGGAGCGCTCGAGCTCGTCGCGGAGGCCGGCGTGAGCGAGGCCGCGGACGCGGTCGCCCGCACCCTCGTCGCGCTCGGCAGGATCGCCCTGACACACTCCGAGATCGAGTCGATCGACGTCAATCCGCTGATCGTCGGCGCGAACGGCGCTATCGCCGTGGACGCTCTGGTCGTGGTGGCCGAGCCCGTTAAGGATTGAACAACCAATCGCTCTGTGCTTGAGTGAGCAGGCCCGGAGCGGTACAAAGCACCGGTTACCTGCCGGGGGGCAGAAGGGAGCGATTGGGGATGGCCACGTTTCACCCGCGCGAGCCCCGCTACGCGCGCCGCGAGTTCCTCCAGCGCAGCGCTGCGGGCGCCTTTGCGCTCTCGAGCATGGGAACGTTGCTGGCCGCGTGCGGCGGCGGCGAGGAGGGCGCGTTCACGCCGCCCGAGCTGAACATCGCGACGCCCGCCAATCCCGTTACACACCCACTCTTCGACGACAACCCGATGATCGCGTCCGGCCTCGAGCCGGAGAGCGGAACGCTCCGCATCTACAACTGGAACGGCTACCTGTGGCCGCGGATCAAGAAGGACTTCGCGAAGGAGTACGACGTCAAGGTCGAGGAGACGTTCTTCGACACCATGGACGAGGCGATCACCAAGATCTCGACGGGTGCGGTCGATTTCGACGTCTTCTTCCCGACGACGGATCGCATGAGCCGCCTCGTCATCGGCAAGTCGCTGCAGCCACTGAACCACTCCTACCTTCCGAATCTCCCCAAGACCGTCTGGCCTGCGCTGCAAGACCCCTGGTACGACAAGGGCTCGCAGTACACGGTGCCGTACGTCACGTGGACCACGGGGATCGGGTACCGGAAGGACAAGACGGACTCGCGCCCCGAGAACTACTCGAACCCGTACGAGATCTACTGGGACGAGGCGAACAAGGGGAAGGTCTACATCCTCGACGACAGCCGCGATGCCATCGGGCACATGCTCCTGAAGAACGAAATCACGAACATCAACACGGAGAACCCCGACGAGATCGAGCTCGCGAAGAACGAGCTGATGTCGCTCATCGACGCCGTGAACGTGAAGTACTCGACGAACGACTACACGAACCTCCCCGGCGGTCTCGCCTGGGTACACCAGATGTGGTCGGGGAGCGCGGTCTCCGCGCAGTACTCCCTCGAGGAGGGAGTGGGGCCGGAGGCGCTCGGGTACTGGTTCCCGGAGGACGGACGCGGGACGATCGGGAGCGAC
>JAIBJO010000016.1 GCA_020029615.1 Actinomycetota bacterium | reverse complement strand
ACCACACGTGGCCGAGCCCCTCGTGAGCACTCCGTCCGCCGCCCGTGATCCCGGCGTATTCGCCAGTCCCGCGCACGACCCTCCACCTGCCGATGGCGATGGCGTCGTGTTGGCCGTCTCCATTCGCGTCGCTCTCTCCGATGTCGTTCCACTCGGTCCGCTCGCGAATCGTCAGCGTCCCCCGCTTTCCGGCAAGTGTCCAAAGGACCGGCGTGTAGATCGAGACCTTCTGCCCGCTCCGGATCGCGTCTCGCGACGAGGCGCTGCGCCAGTTGCCGGTAAACGTGCCCACGTCGCGCATGAGCGCTCCGTCCTTGAACGGGGTGAGGACGACCTTTCCCTGCGGCAGGATCTTCGCGTCGATCGCCGCCCGCTGCTTCGCTGCGGCGGGGCCGGCCGATGCAATGGATGTCAGGGTGACCGCCGCTGCGAGAGCGGCGAGGGCTACGTGCCGAATATGCATGCTTCCTCCGTTCCGTGACGTCTGCTCGTCAAGCCGGACGCTCATCCAGCTGGCCAGGAGTTCGGGATCCGCCCGTCGGGGAAGTACGGCTCGAACCAGATCCGGGTCGGCGTCATACCGTCTACCGCTTCGGCTACGCGATACACCAGGACGAAACTATCCCACCCCGGCTCGCGCTCGAGCCCGGAGAGAGCCTCGGCGACCTCGCGAGCCTGCGGGGTCTCGACCGTGAAGCAGTACGTGACCGCTCGGCCCCCCGGGGCCCACCCCGGGCCGCTCGACAGGTCGTGCTCGGAGCTTGTCCGACTCGTGTCGCGGAGGAGACCCGCAGCCCGCGTCGGCAGCATCGAGAGCGTCTGGGACACATCCTTCGGCGGCGAGGTGTCGATGCACACCGCGTGGTGCGAGGGCACGTAAGCCCTCACCTTCTGAACGATCCAGGCGCTCGAAGGCAGCGCGGACGCCGGATCGGTGAGCAGCGCGTAGACTCGCCGGAGAGCCGAGAGCTGCTCCGGCGTCGCGGGCGTGCCCTCGAATACGGAATTGTCGGTCCCGTAGTTCCCCCAGAGCAACCGGGCTGACCGGTCGCCGTCTGGTGCGGCCAGTACGCCCCATCCGGAGACGAAGTCGTCTGGAACGACGAGAGCGAGGCGGGGGTGGTGGCTCCCACCCCACGGACGTTCCTCGGTCGGAATCTCTTCGACGAGAGCGCGACTCTGATCGAGCAGCTCGGCGACAGCTGTCCGCACGAGCTCGACTCCCTCCGGCGCGAGTCGCTGCTCGAGGTAGCCGGAGTTGAGCTCGTTCGCACCGTCGGGAATCCCCCCTTCTCCGTGCCAGGGGTGCCAAGGCCGGCGGTCCCAGATGATGCGGCCGTCGGCATACAGCCAGGCGCTGACGCTGTCGGCGCCCACTTGCTGCGGCGAGAGCGGCGCGGCAACTCCCAGCCATTGGACGACGAGCTCGCCGCTCTCCGGGGAGCTGGGGGTCGCTCCCACGGGTGGTATCCCGACGAAGCCCTGGTCAAGGATGAGCTCGCGCACAGCGCCGATCGCAGTGGCCGCTCCCACGACTACAAGCGCCACCACCGCAAGCACGACGACGAGCCGCCGACGACGCCGGAGCCACCATGCCCCCCGGAGCTCGGGCGAGCCCTTGCGAGCTGCGCCAGCTCTCGCGACGACGTCCGCCCAGTTGCCGGCAAGCGGCTCCGGCGCGAGAGCCGCGAACCGAGCTGCGAGCAAATTGTCTTCATACGTGGTCATGCCATCACCTCGTTGGAAGTGAGCGCGGCACTCAGCTGTCGATGTGCCTTGGACAGGGTTGGCGACACCGTCCCTTCGGCGATTCCGAGCACTTCGCCGATCTCGGCGTAGGACAGATCGGCGAAGTAGCGCAGGAAGATCGCCATCCGTCGCTGCCGCGGCAGCTCCCGAACGGCGGCTGCGAGCATCGGGTCGCGGCTCTCATCGAGGAACGCCACCTCTGGCACCTCGTCCACAGCGAGCTCGTGCGACCCCTTCGATCGAACGGCGACTCGGAACGCGATCCGCCACACCCACGCTTCGAGCGACCCATCGCCGCGGAATCCGTTCTGATCGCGCAACGCTTGGGCGAACGCCTCTTGCACGACGTCGCGTGCGCTCTCGACGCTGCCTGTTACCGATGCGAGCATCACCTGGAAGGCGTCTTGTCGTCGCCGGTACAGGTCCTCCAGGTCGGATTCCAGACCACCCATGTTCATAAGGGGGCGATCGGCGGCGAATCCGTTATCGGGGTTTCGCGCTTCGTGAGGCGATCATGACCGAACGCGTGCGCCCGCCGCCCATACCCGCGTCCGCCTCGTCCGCGTGCCTCGCGAACGGGGGGAGACGAGCGATCCCCGCGAGCGGGGTTAGCTTGTCAATGTTCGGGTGCTTCTGCTCCCGAAACCGCCGCACTCACGCCGGCGGTAAAGGCAGGATCAGGCCGCGTCGGCCCAGGAAAGAACGCGCGAAACACCCCGGGCGGATGCCGCTGCCCGCCGCGTGAGATTCGCAAAGCTACCTGCGGATCGAGGAGCGCGAGCTGGAGGCGGCGGGCTGAACTACGTGCTACTTCTGCGCGGGCGACCAGGAAGCCGAGCCTTCGTTCCACGGGCTGCGCGTCAGATTCCGCTGTCCGCTGCCATCGGCGTTCATGACGTATATCTCGCCGTCGCGACCGAAGGCGATCTTCCGCCCGTCGGGTGACCAGGCAGGATTGTGGTCGTACGCGGGGCTGCGCGTCAGATTCCGCTGCCCGCTGCCATCGGCGTTCATGACGTATATCTCGCCGTCACGACTGAAGGCGATCTTCGGCCCGTCGGGTGACCAGGCGGGACTGCCGTCGTACGCCGAGCCGCGCGTCAGACTCCGCAAGCCGCTGCCGTCGGCATTCATGAGGTGGATGTCCCAGGTGCCCTCGCGCTTGCTCATGAAGGCGATCTTCCGCCCGTCGGGCGACCACGCAAAGCTACTGTCGCCTGCCGGATCCCGCGTCAGGTTCCGCAGCCCGCTGCCGTCGGCATTCATGACGTAGATCTCCGAGTTGTCGTCGCGCCTGCTCAGAAAGGCGATCTTCCGTCCGTCGGGCGACCAGGCAAGATCGTAGGACGGTGCCGCGTTGCGCGTCAGCCTCCGCTGCCCGCCCCCGTCGGGGTTCACGAGGTAGACGTCGGAGCCCCTTGCACTCTGGCGTACGAAGGCGATCTTCCGCCCGTCTGGTGACCACGCCTTAACTGAATCCTGCGCCGGGTCGCGCGTCAGCCTCCGCTGCCCGCTCCCGTCCGCGTTCATGACGTAGACCTCGGAGTTGCCGTCGCGCATGCTCGCGAAGGCAATCCTCCGCCCGTCGGGAGACCAGACAACCGGAGGACCGCCCTCGGCGGTAAGCGTCAGCCATCCCTGCCCGCTCCCGTCGGCGTTCACGACGTAGAGCGGCGCGGGGCCGCCGCCGGGAGTGCTGACGAACGCGATCCTCGGCTTTGCTGGCGCAGAGCCCGCCGCAAGTGGAGGCTCTGCGCAGAGCAGCGCTCTCCCGAGCCACGGTATGTATCCACGCCCGCGGAGTGAGACGACGGCGACGCGGTCGCCCTCCTCGCTCGCGCTGACGAGCGTCTGGTAGTCGACGATGTAACCGCCGTGACCCCAGGCACGTCCGCAGGGAAGCTCCGTCGGCCAGATCCCGAGTCCGATGCCCGCGACCGACTTCTTCATCGTCGCGAGAGAGGCGCTGGAGAGAAGTCGCCCGGAGAGGAGGGCGGAGTAGAAGCGGGAAAGGTCGTGCGCGTTCGAGACGATCGCGCCCGCCGCCCAAGGAAGGTTCGGGTTGTAGCCGCCGTCGTGGAGATCCGGCAGCCGGCGCGTCGTCGGCAGCTCCGTCCGCGAGAGACCGAGCGGATCGAGGACGCGCTGCTTGAGCTCTTCCGCGTACGAGCGTCCCGTGACCTTCTCGATCACGAGACCGAGCGCGATGTAGTTCGTGTTCGAATAGCGCCCCTGGCTGCCGGGCTCGAACGCCACCGGCTTGGAGGCCGCGAAGCGCAAGCTGTTGATCGGACTGGTCGAGGGCGACCGTTCCGCCTCGCTGAGCCATTTCGGGTAGTCCGTGATGTTCGCGAGCCCCGATCGGTGCTGGAGCAGGTGTCGGATGGTGATCTCCTCGCCTCTGGGAACGACGCCAGGCAGGTGCTCGCCCAGCGTGCTTTCGAGCCGAAGCTTCCCCTCCTCCGCGAGCTGGAGCACGATCGTGGCTGTGAATGTCTTTGTGACGCTCCCGACGCGAAAGCGCTGATCTGCCTTAGGACGGCTGGTACCCGTCGTGGCCACGTACTCCTTGCCCCCGGCGGAGACGAAGACGATCACGCTCTTCGCCCCTGGGGACATCTCTCGCGCCACACGCCCGACAGGGGGAAGCGCGCTCCGCGTCTGTTCCGTCCCTGCCGACGCAGACGTGGCCAACACGCCGATGGAGACAAGCGCGGCCGGAAGCACGCGCAACCAGCTTCTCATGACGTGTGCACCACTTTACTCCTCGACCGTACATCGCGACGCGGCACTACTTCGGCTGGTACGCCTGGAACGTGCTCGAGCTCGACGACCGCGACATCGCCCT
The DNA here is from genome assembly GCA_020029615.1 of Actinomycetota bacterium. GTDB lineage: Bacteria > Actinomycetota > Thermoleophilia > Gaiellales > Gaiellaceae > GMQP-bins7. Next base: position 23,771 of record JAIBJO010000016.1, on the reverse strand, counting down.
GCACTTCGGCCACCAGGACGGCGGGGAGCTCGTCCGGAAGCTGTACGGGCGTCCCGATGCGGCGCTAGCCCGCCAGCGCATGCGCGAGGCGTTCAGGCTCGCGCCGACGCCGCCGCTCCCGCTCGCCGCGAGCGGCTCGTGAGTCACGAAGCGAGTCACGAACGGGCGATGTGCAGCGATAATTGCCTTTCATCCGCATGAGCCTCCTCATTGTGGCGACAACGCCGCGTCGTGCTCGGATCCCTCGATCGAGGGACGGCACGGGTCGGCGAACCGACGACGACGAGAGAGGATGGACGCGCTCGCCCTCCGAGTTGCCGTCGCCGTGCTCGCGGTTGCGCTTCTCACGTGGCTTCTGCTCTCGCTCACGGTCCTGCTCGGCCGCCTTCGATACGACCGGCAGCGCGAGCGGCCACGTTCGAGTGCGCTGGATGCACGCTCCGCCGAGCGCCTCGTGCGTCGGGTTCGGAGCCGGCCGCGCACCGAATGGGGCCGCTGGCGCCGCGTGACCGCGCTCCAGCGGCTCGAGCGCGCGCACCATCCGGCGGTCCCTCAGCTCATCAGACTCGTGCTCCACGATCCCCACGCGCGCGTAGCGTCGGCTGCGGTCCGCACGCTCGGTGACATCGGTGACGACTGGGCGATCGACATCCTGATCGACGCGCTCCGGCGGGGTCAAGGATCGCGCTCGAGGATCGCGGCCGAGCTCGAGGAGCTCGCACCAGCTCCCGGACAGCGGCTCGTCCCGCTCCTTCGCGACTGGAACCCTGCGGTGCGATTCTGGGGCGCCACGCTGCTGCGACCGTACCCCGATCTGGGTGAGGCGACGCTCATCGAGCTGACGTGGGACCCGGATCCCAACGTCCGAGCAGCCGTCGTCGAGACTCTCGGGACGCGGTCGGGGAAGGCGGTCGGCACGGCCCTGCTGGCCCGGCTCGATGACACGGAGTGGTTCGTCCGCGTGCATGCGGCCCGGGCTGCCGGACATGTCCTCGGAGTCGAGGCCGCGCCGACGATCACGCGGCTTCTCGCCGAAGAGCGCTGGTGGGTTCGCGCCGCCGCCAAGGACGCATTGCGCGGCATGGGGAGCGAGGCAGTGCCCGCTCTCCTGGCGATGCTGGGTCACGACGACCTCTTCGCGCGGAACGGCGCCGCCGAAGTGCTGCAGGACATCGGTTTCGTCGACTTCCTCGTGCTCGACAACCCGCGCAGCCCGCTCCTCGAGCGGATCTACGCCGCGGGAGGCGAGCGGTACCGCGATGCGGCCGAGGCTCGAGTCGACGCGATCGCCCACGAGGAGGCGCGTGTCGCATGACCACCGCTCTTGTCGTCATCGTCCTCGTCTGTCTCGCCTACCTGCTCTTCACGACCGTGGTCTACGTGACCCTCACCGTCATCGGTGCGTTCGAGAGCTTCGTGCGCCGCCACGAGAGCTGGAGTGCGGACTACGAGACGCTCGGCATGTCCCGGTTCACGATCCCCGTCAGCATCGTCGTTCCCGCATTCAACGAGGAGAGGGTGATCGCCGCAACGACTCGGTCGATGCTCGACCTCGACTACCCCGAGCACGAGGTCATCGTCGTCAACGACGGATCCTCGGACGGAACGCTTGCCGCCCTCATAGAGGCCTTCGATCTGGAGCCGTATCAGACGTTCGTTCGTCGCGTCTTCCCTCACAACGAGGTGCGTGCCATGTACCGCAGCACGGCGCACCCGAACCTCGTCGTCGTCGACAAGGTCAACGGGGGTAAGGCCGACGCGTTGAACGCAGCGCTGAACGTCGCGCGCTACCGGTACGTCTGCGGAGTGGACGCCGACACGTGGTTCGACCGCAAGGCGCTGCTCAAGGGCATGCGCCTCGTAGTGCAGGATCCCGCGCGCGTCATCGGCGTCACGAGCCACATGACCACTGCGCGAAAGCCCGAGGAGGCGATGGCGCCGCCCCAGGGTCGCAGGCGCATCGACCTGCACCCGCTCATGGCGTACCAGCACCTCGACTTCCTGCGCGCCTTCTTCAACAATCGCACGGCCTGGTCACGCGGCAACTACATGCTCTGCTCTCCGGGGGCGTTCGCGATCTGGCGGCGCGACGTGCTCGAGGAGGTAGGCGGGTACTCGCAGACCTTCACCTGCGAGGACATCGAAGTGACGTTCCGCATTCACGAGAAGTACCTACGAGAGGGGCGCGACTACCAGATTCTCTGCCTCACGGACAACGTTGCGACGACCGAGGGCCCCGACACGGTCGGCAAGCTCGTATCGCAGCGAGAGCGCTGGCAGCGTGTCATCGCGGAGACGGTCTGGCACTACCGCCGCATGTGGTTCAACCGACGGTACAAGTCGGTCGGGCTCGTCGGTGCGCCGTTCTACCTGTTGACGGAGGTGCTCGCGCCCGCGTTCGAGGTGCTCGGGCTCGTCGCTCTCATCGGCGCGATCGCGCTGGGCCTCTTCCAGCCCCTGACGTTCGTCGCGATGGTCGCCGCCGTCGCCTTCGTGAACGCGGCACTCACCGCGAGCGCGATCTACTTCGAGGACATGCAGTCGCGGACCTATCGCAAGCGTGACCTGCTGGTGCTCCTGCTGTACGCGCCGCTCGACTTCGTCGTGTATCGGCCGATCATCCTGTGGGCACGCCTCAAGGGCTCCTGGGGTTTCCTGCGCGGCGACAAGTCGTGGAACAAGTTCGACCGGAACGTGCGCGCGCCTGCCTGACCTACGAAAGAGCGGCCAGTACTTCTTGCCGTACATGCTCTTCTCGACCCAGGTGCCGTACTGCTCGGCGACCGTGTCGGCGACCGTGTGCTCCTCGTCGGAGAGGAGCATGAACGGGAGCCCGTGCTTCTCGCAGAACTTGACATGCTTCCGCGGACTGTCCGGGCTCACGCCGAGGACGACCGCACCTTTCCGCTGGAGCTCGCCCCTACGTCGCGGATCCCGCATGCCTGCGCCGTGCAGCCGGGAGTGTCGTCCCTTGGATAGAACTACAACACGACCGGATTGCCGCGAAGCCCCGCTGGCGCTGGATAGTTGCGCCACCTCAAGACGCGCAGCCGGTTCGCCGCGCTCTCAAACAACGAGAGCGCGAAGGAACGCGACACCGCTTACGGTCCAAGCAACGAGCAGATCGTGTCGACGATCTCCGGTCGCGTCACATCGAAGTTTCCGTGGTACTCCTGCGCGATCAGCTCGTCGGTCTCGAGGTCGACTGTGAGCCGCCACAGACCGATCGCGTACACGACGCCCTTGACGCGCAGGTGAATTCCCGTGCCGAAGATGGAGAGCGTCCCGTCAGGGTTGAGCGAAAACTTGTCGAGCCCGCGGTCTGACGTCTCAATGGAGCCGTACGGGCTTGCCAATGTGTCGCGCGTGCTCGGGTGGCCCGTAAAGAGCCGGAAGTTGCCCTGGTTGTCGAAGAAAATCGTCCCACGAAAGCGTCCACTCGTCGTCGCCGTGACCTCGAAGCCACACGCTGCGCTGAGATCCGGGACCACCTCGGTGACGTTGTCGAAGCGGATGTCGTCGACGACGATCGGCTTGTCGGCTCGCGCTTGCGCCGCCAGCGCACCCGCGCAAAGGCCAGCGGCGGTCAGAACAACGATCCTCCACATGGTGCTTCCTCCTCCCCTATGTCCGCAGAAGGCTGAACGTACTCCCTTCGTTCGCCGAGTACAAACTCGGGCATCGCTGGCCGCTCTGCTAGGCAACCTCATCCGCGATCACGACTGACCGGCTGGCAAGCCCTCCGCCCTGCCACTGCTCTACCTGAACCGGCATGCCCGCGCGGCCTTTGGCGAACCAGAAGACGACGCACTCGTCGCGGCCGCTGACCGTGTAGCGCCAGCACGCCTCGGTCCCGAACGACAATGCGAGGTCGACCTCGTCGATCACCGTGACGGAGGCCGGCTGCGATGCGTGTTGCTGGAGATCGAGCCAGCTCGAGCGGTGACGTGTCGGCTCGCCGATCGGAAGCCCTCGGGCGTCGGTCGACTGAAACTCCTGAACCGCGCCGTCGGCATCCACTTCCACCAAACGGATCTGGCGGAAGGCCAGCTCGCCTCCAGGCGCCTCAGTCTGGAGCCGGATCGTGCGGCCGAGTGGGCACCCGGAACGGATGTCTGTGGCGCTGAACGGAGTGGGGAGGTGGTCGGGCCGAATCGTGTTTGCGTCAGGTGGCAGCGACATGTGTCCAACGTACCCGAGGATGCCCCGGCTTCTGCCCGGACCGGCGGGAGGCACCTCTACTGCGTACTAGCTGCGGGCGTGTCGTCCGTGGGGTGGAAACAATGGACGACCGGGGCTTCCGCGGAGCGATTCGAGTAAGACGCCCTCACCGGAGTCGCTCGGCAGCGTGAACGTGGGTGCGGGCTGGCCTTCTTCGATCATCGCGTCATTCGCCTCTCGCTAGGGTGCGCGCGATGGTAGCCCTCCATGTCGTCCTCGGCGTGGCGGTGATCGCCGTGTGCGTCGCCGGCGCTCTGCTGGGCTTCGTCGCCTATCGCAAACACGCCGGAGCGCCCGGGTTCGTATCACACGGCCTCGTGCTCGCGCAGACCCTGCTGATCGCACAGGCGGCTCTCGGGCTGCTGCTGCTGTCGGACGGCCGACGCGCGCCCGACAAGCTCCACTACACGTACGGCGCACTGGCGCTCGGGCTCGCGCTGACCCCCTGGTTCTACGCTCCCCGCGTGGGGCAGAGGCGCCTGCTCTGGTTCTCGTTGACCACGCTCGTGGCGGGGGCGCTCGCGGTGCGGGCGTTCATGACCGGATCGTGAAGCGCCTCTGGGATCGCATTCCCGCGCTTGCCCGGGGTTTCGGGATCGTGGCGGTGATCGCGCTCGTGGTGGTCGTGCTGTCCCTGGAGCCGGTCGTCGCGACGGTGGGAGGGTTGTTGCAGATCGCGTTCTTCCTCGCGATCGCGTTCTTCCTGTTTCTGCTGTGGCGGGATCGCAGAGGCGACCTCGAGGCGTGGTCGGACTGGAACCGCAAGGTGTTCTACGCGGCGATCGTGCTCGCGGTGGTGGACATCGGCCTCGCGGTGGGGTTTGGGTTCCCGGCCGGAGTGGGCGCGTTCGCGTTCCTCGCGGTGCTCGCCGTGTGCGCGTACGTCGTCGTCAGGGTGTGGCGTCTCGAGCACCGCTACTAGCCGTGGCGCGACGGCTGTCACGACGGAGATAGCGCGCGCCGGGCCCGAGCCTGCCCGCTTCGTCGTCGGGGTTGAGCAAGGTGCACGCGTCGATCGACAGGCAGCCGCAGCCGATGCAGGTCGTGAGCCGGTCGCGGATGGCCTGCAAGGTGGCGATCTGGTGCTCGAGATCGCGGCGCCAGCGACGTGACAACCGCTCCCAGTCGCGGCGCGTAGGGGTCCGGTCCGCCGGAAGGGTCTCGAGAGCCACGCGGATTCGCTCGAGCGGGACGCCTGCGGCCCGCCCGGCCTGAATGAGCGCGATGCGGCGGAGGACGGGGCGCTCGTAGCGGCGCTGATTCCCGCTCGTGCGATGCGAGGCGATCAGACCCTGGGTCTCGTAGAAGCGGAGCGCCGACGTGGCGACTCCGCTGCGGCTGGCGACCTCGCCGATGGACAGCTCAGCGGGCACTTGACTTCAACATTACTTGAAGTTCTAGGGTGATGGCGACAGCACACTCCGAGGAGGAGCCCATGACCACCGCCGTTCTCTCCGAACGATTCGTGCCCGTTGCATCGCTCACCGAGCTGCGGGCGGCCGGGAGACTCGTGGTTCACGCCGATCCGCACGTGCTCTGCCTCTTCGTCGAAGGTGACGCGGTGTATGCAGTCGACAACCGCTGTCCGCACATGGGGTTTCCGCTCCATCGCGGAACGGTGTGCGACGGGATCCTGACGTGCCATTGGCACCACGCCCGCTTCGATCTCTCGACCGGAGGCACGTTCGACCAGTGGGCGGACGAGTTGCGCCGGTTCCCCGTCGAGCTCGACGGGGACACCGTTCTCGTCGATCTCAGCGCACCGGACGACCCCGTCGGGCACCAGCGCAGCCGGCTGCGGGACGGGCTCGAGCGCGACATCCCGCTCGTTCTCGCGAAGGCGACGATCGCGCTCCTCGAGGCCGATCCGACCGGCGTCGATGCATTTCGCGCAGGACTCGACTTCGGCGTCGCGCGCCGAGGCGGTGGTTGGTTCCGAGGCTTGACGACGCTCGTCTGCTTCATGAACCTGGCCGCGCGGCTCGACCCCGAGAACCGGGCGGCCGCCCTCTACCAGGGCCTGGCCGAGGTCGCGTCCGATTCGGCCATGGGTCCGCCGCACTTCGCGCTCGACCCTCTGCCTGGTACCCCACCGGAGCCGGCGCGACTCGCGCTCTGGTTCAGGAACTTCGTCGAGGTACGCGACGCAGAAGGTGCCGAGCGTGCGCTGGTGTCGGCCGTCCGGGGAGGGGCGTCGCCGAGCGAGCTCTCGGACATGCTCTTCGCCGCTGCCACCGACCATCGTTACCTGGACGGCGGTCACACACTCGACTTCGTGAACAAGTCGCTGGAAGCGCTCGACATCACCGGCTGGGAGACCGCGGAAGCTGTGCTCGCGTCGCTCCCGGCGCAGCTTGCGGGCGCGGAGCGAATGGAGGAGGCGAACGCCTGGCGAAACCCGGTGGACCTGGTGACGCTGCTCGAGAGCGCGTTCGCAGAGCTCGACCAGGTACTCGCGTCCGGGTCGACCCGGCGAGGCGCCTGGGAGGGACGAACAGCGCTGGTCCAGACGGTTCTCGGAGCGGAGGCGACCGAGATTCTCGATGCGCTCCTCGGAGCGCTGCGCAGTGGAGCGACGGAGGTGGAGCTCGCCTCGACCGTCGCGTTCGCGGCTGCGACGCGCATCGCCCGCTTCCCCACGAGCAACGAGTTCGGCGACTGGGACACGGCGCTGCACTCCTTCACGTTCGCGAACGCCGTCGAGCAGGGCCTGCGGCGTTCTCCCTCGCTCGAGTTGCTGCGCGGAGTACTCGACGCCGCCATGAGTGTCCACCTGGATCGCTTTCTCAACGTTCCCGCCAAGCGGCTACCTGCACCCGAGCCGAGCGCCGACACGGCAGCGCTGCTCACGGAGCTTCCGCGCCTGCTCGATCGGCAGCAGCAGGTCGACGAGGCCGGACAGCTCGTCGCCTCCTATCTCGGCGGCCGAGGTGACCCGGCTCGTCTCGTCGCGACGCTCGGCGCGGCACTCTGCCGTGAGAACCGGAACTTCCACACCATCCAGTGCGTCGAGGCGGCCGTACGCCAGCACGAGCTGCTCGTCGGCACCGACGAAGCGGCGCTCCCTCTGGTTGCCGCAGCGCGCTACCTCGCCTCTCACTCGACGACGACCCGCTCCCAACGCCAGACCTTCGACATCGCTCGGCGCCTCCACCGAGGCGAGACGCTCTACGAGGACGTCGACGGCTAGGGCAGCGTGAAGCTCGGGCCCTGGCGGAGAGTCGGTGGCGCCGGGTTCACCGGGTGGACCAAGCGGAGCGTGTAGCGATAGCGTCCGCGCGAGAGCGCCCTCGAGCCGAGATCCACGCTCGTGAGCTCACCGACCTCGGCGCGGCCTCGGGCGACGAGCTTCGTCGAGTGCGTGTCCGCGTTCTCGAGGCGCACCTGGTAGGTGCAGTCGAGGCTGCACCGGAGGCTCGTCCTGAACACGCCTCGTCTCGCTGCCGACCGCGTCCCGAAGCGCAGGTAGGTCGCGCGAACCACGAGCTCGACCCCGGGGCACCGTGTGATCGAGCCCCCCGTCGTGCGGTCGAGCGCCTCGCGAACGGGAGCCAGGCTCGTCTTGGCGGTGCCGTCGACGTAGAAGACGCCCGACTGCCAGGCCGCACGAGCGCGCTCGTCGCGCGAGAGGAAGATCAGAATGCCCTCCACGTTCGGCTGGCAGAACGCAAGAGCGAGCGCCTGCTCGTAATGAGCAGCCTGCGTCGTCTCGGGTACGGGCTTCGTCGTCTCCGGCTCCGAGCCCGTGTACAGCGCGACCTTGTCGGCGGGTATCTCGGACTCGACGCCGAACTCGCCGTAGAGGATCGCGAGCGACGAGCCCGGTTGCCCGGTCCCGTCGAACGCCTCGCCGAGCAAGAAGACGAGCTTCCCGTAGTCGGCGACGCCGATCGTCGTCGTGAGTGGGTGCGCGACCGTAGGTGGCTGGCTCGAGTTGTCCGGGTACGGGTGAATCGCGAACGCGTCCATCACCGGCCGGTCTCGGCCGCTCGCGCGGTACGCGATCCCCAGATCGCGGATGAACGTCGTGGGCGAATGGGTCGGACGCGAGCCGGTGGCGTTGTCGGCGCCCCGTGGCGAGAGGGCGCCGCCGTACACCCGAACGTCTGTCGCCGCAGCCTTGAGCGCGTCGTAGGTCTGCGCGAGCAGGGCCAGATACGCCGATGAAGCGGCATTCGAGCCGTCGAGGGCGAACTGGGGAAGCCAGAAGCGATTGAGGTTCGGCTCGTTCCCGACGATGACGTGCCGCACAGATGGCGCCCCGCGAACGACGGCTGCGGCGAACGACGCGAACTCGGAGCGCGACTCGTCTGTGAGCGGGGTCGTCCGCGAGCCCGGGTGCATGACCGTGACGTACACGCGCACGCCGTTCCGCGCTCCAGCGGCGCCGACGTTCTCGAGTACTTGGAGCTCTGCGTCCGAGGGAGTCGTCAGACTCGGAGTCCAGTACGTCGTGATGCGCACCGCACGGAACCCGGCTAGACGGAGAGTGCTCATCCTCGCCTCCGCCCCGACGAGCGTGGAAGCGCGCACGTCGTCCTCGACGGCGCCCACCACGAGCCCCGGACCCGCCGTGGCGACGCTCGGCACCGTGAGGCCGAGAACGGCCCCGAGAGCCACCAGGAGCCCTAGACGCATGGGGATACGCTAGCGAGGGAATGCGTGAGAACCTTGAAGGGAAGCTCGCTGCGCTTCCGCGTGGGCCCGGTGTCTACCTGTTCCGCGACGAGGTCGGCGAGGTGCTCTACGTCGGGAAGGCAAAGTCGCTCCGCTCCAGGGTTCGCAGCTACTTCCAACGCGGGGACGCGCGTGTGGGCACGGCACAGCTGGCGGAGCGCATCGACGACCTGGAGGTCATCGTCACGCGCACCGAGGCGGAGGCGCTCCATCTCGAGCAGAACCTGGTCAAGCGCCACCGTCCGCCGTTCAACATCCGCCTGCGCGACGACAAGTCGTTCCCGTACATCGCGGTCACGCTTGCCGACGAGTACCCGCGCGTCATGTTCACGCGCGAGCGGCATCGCCGCGGAACCCTCTACTTCGGGCCGTACGCGAACGCGAAGAAGGTGCGCGAGACGCTCGACGTGCTGAATCGTGTCTTCCGCTTCCGACCGTGCGAAGGGCCGAAGCCCGGCCGTCACTCCGGGATTCCCTGCCTCGACTTCCACATCGATCGCTGCTTCGCGCCGTGTATCGCGGCAATCTCGCGGGAGGACTACGACGCCGTCATCGACGGAGTGATCGGCTTCCTCTCCGGCGACACGAAGACGATCCAGGCCGAGCTCACCGAGCGGATGCGCGAGGCGGCGGCCGAGGAGCGCTTCGAGGAGGCGGCTCGCTACCGGAACCGGCTCTTCTCGATCCGGCATCTTGCCGACCGCCAGGCGGCCGACCGGCGCGATGTCGGGACTGTGGACGTCATCGGTCTGGCGATCGACGGCGACCAGGCGGCCGTGCAGGTTTTCCCGCTCCGTGACGGGAAGATGATCGACCGCTATGGGTTCCAGCTCGAGAACGTCGCGGGGGAGGACCCACAGTCGATCCTCGAGGCGTTCGCGCTCGAGTACTACGGCGGCGCGCCGAGCACGCCGCCGGAGGTGCTCGTCCCGGGTGCCATCGCGGACACCGCGGCACTCGCGGAGTTCCTGAGCGAACGACGCGGTTCACGCGTCGTCGTGCGCACGCCCCTCCGCGGAGAGAAGCGGCGGCTCGTCGAGCTGGCGGCCGAGAACGCGCAGCTCGCCCTCGAGGCGGACGCTGTCGTCCGTGAGGCCGCGCGCTCGAAGCGGATCGCCGCGCTCGAGGAGCTGCGCGAGGTGCTGAACCTCGAAAGCCTGCCCGTACGCATCGAGTGCTTCGACGTCTCGAACATCCAGGGCGAGGCGATCGTCGCGTCGATGACGGTGTTCGTCGACGGCAAGGCGAAGAACGCGCATTACCGGACGTTCTCGATCCGGGGGCTCGCCGGGCAGGACGACGTGGGGGCGATGCGCGAGGTCGTCTCACGCCGTTTCTCCCGCATTCGGACCGGCGATCTCGACGAGAGCTTCTCCCGGATGCCGAACCTCGTCGTCGTCGACGGTGGGAAGGGGCAGCTCGCGGCGGCGCTCGCGGTGTTGGAGGCGCTCGATCTTCCGCGGGTGGCAGTCATCGCGCTAGCCAAGCGCGAGGAGGAGGTGTTCGTTCCCGGCTTTCCGGCTGCGATCGCGCTCGACCGTGCGAGCCCTGCGCTCCAGCTTCTGCAGCGGATTCGCGACGAGGCGCATCGGGTCGCGCTGAGGTACCACCGGCGAAAGCGCGGCACCCAGTCGATGGCGACCATCTTCGAGACGCTTCCGGGCGTCGGCCCGGTGCGGCGCCGCGCGCTCATCCGGCACTTCGGCTCCGTCGAGCGGTTCCTGGAGGCGTCTCAGGAGGAGCTCGAGGGAGTCCCGGGCTTGCCGCAGAAGACCGCGCGCGCGCTCTACGCGCAGCTGCACAAGGCCGGCCCCTCGTAGGGCGAGACATCGTCGGCCGAACGGGCGAGGCAAGCCTCGCCCCTACGGTGCTGAGGTGGATTCGAGTGCGCTCCTGTAGCGGAGGGTTCGCAGCGTGACCGCGATGGCGGTGAAGCCGGCGACGACGTTCGTCCCGACGGTCATGAACTTCAGGCCCACGCTGAACGCGAGGAGCTGCGAGCTCGGGACGGTGCCCTGAAAGGCGTAGAGGAGGAAGGCCTGCTCCGTCCCAATTCCAGCAGGTGTCAGGGGGAGAAGCGTCGCGATGCTCGCGGACACCTGCACGAGCAGAACGTTCTCGGGAGTCTGCGGGATGTCGAACGCATCGAGTAGGAACCAGATCGCGACGAGGCGGAACATCCAGTCGCCTGCCTGCCAGAACACCACGGTCCGCAGGTACAGGCTCGGGCGCCGGACGACGGCGAACGCCTGCCTCACCCGACCCCAGAAGTCGACGACGTGACCGTGGATCCAGATTCCGACGACGACCGCTGCGATCAGCAGCGCCGCGAGCAGCAACTCGGCTGTCAACGGGTGGTCGAGGAGCCACGAGAAGTCGAAGCTCGGGAGCTCGGGCAGCTCGCCGAGGCCTGGAAGCGCGTCCTGCGTGAGGGCAGCCCAGACGAGGAGCGTCGAGGCGGCGACGATGTCGAAGATCGAGAGGACGAGGGTGCTCGACACGATGGTCGTGTACGTGCTCCCGTCGACTGCTCTGTGGGCAAGCAGCACGCGCACCGCATCTCCCGCGCGCAGAGGGACGATCGCATTGACGCCGACGCCGGCAAAGTAGGCGCCCACGATGGACCGACGTCGCACCGATCGATCCGGATAGGCGGCGGCGAGCACGTTGCGCCAGGCCATGCTCGTGCAGGTGAGCTTGGCGAGCTGCGCGAGCACTGCGAAGAAAACCGGTAGCGGGTCGACCGCCGTCAGCTGGTCGAGGAAGGCGTCGATCCCGTCGAGGACGCGGGCCACGCCTATGCGTTCCTAGCCGCTAGCCCGAACCGTTGCCGTCGGGGCCGAGGAAGGGGTACCGGTAATCCGTGGGCGGAACGAAGGTCTCCTTGATCGTCCGCGGCGAGACCCAGCGAATGAGGTTCCACATCGACCCCGCCTTGTCGTTGGTGCCGCTCGCCCGGGACCCGCCGAACGGCTGCTGGCCGACGACGGCGCCGGTCGGCTTGTCGTTGACGTAGAAGTTGCCGGCCGTGTACCGAAGCCGGTCCTGTGCCTCGTCGATCGCTCCTCGCTCGGTCGCGAAGACGGCGCCCGTGAGCCCGTACGGCGCGGTCTCGTCCACGAGTGAGAGCGTGTCGTCCCAGCGCTTCTCGTCGTACACGTACGTCGTCACGATCGGCCCGAACAGCTCGTCTCGCAGCAGCCGGAAGCCCTTGTCCTCCGTGGTGATCACCGTCGGCTCGACGAAATAGCCCTCGGAGTCGTCCGTCGAACCGCCGGTGAGGATCTCGGCGCCGGCTGCGCGCGCCTCGGCGATCGCCTCTGAGTGCGTCTTGAAGGCGCTGGAGTCGATGACGGCGCCCATGAAGTTCTCGAAGTCCGTCACGTCGCCCATCTTGATCGTGGCGATGTCTTCGACCAGACGCTCGCGCACTTCGGGCCAGATGTTCGACGGCACGTACAGCCGCGACGCCGCCGAGCACTTCTGCCCCTGGTACTCGAACGAGCCTCGCACGACCGCCGTCGCGACGGCTTCGGCCTGTGCGGACGGATGCGCCAGGATGAAGTCCTTGCCGCCCGTCTCGCCCACGATGCGAGGGTAGTTGCGGTACGACCCGATGTTCGCGCCAACGGTCTCCCACATGCCGTTGAACACCGCGGTCGAGCCTGTGAAATGGATCCCAGCGAGCTCGGGGCTCGTGATCGCGGCAGCACCGATCGTCGCGCCCGAGCCGTAGACGAGATTGATCACGCCGTCCGGCAGGCCGGCCTGCTGAAGGATTCGCATCAGGTAGTAGGCCGAGAGCGCTGCCGTGGATGCCGGCTTCCAGAGGATCGTGCAGCCCATCAGTGCCGGCGTCGACGAGAGGTTTCCGCCGATGCAGCTGAAGTTGAACGGGCTGACGGCGAAAACGAACCCCTCGAGCGGCCGATACTCCATCCGATTCCACGTGCCCGTCGGCGAATAGGGCTGCTCCGAGTACACGCGGACGAGGAAGTCGGCGTTGTACCGCCAGAAGTCGATCATCTCGCACACGGCGTCGATCTCTGCCTGGTGGGCGGTCTTCGACTGGTTGAGCATCGTCGCGGCGTTCAGCGTGGAGCGCCACGGTCCCGACAGGAGCTCCGCCGCGCGGAGGAAGACGGCCGCGCGTTCGTGCCACGGCATCCGTGACCAGTCCGCATGCGCGGCTCGGGCAGCGTCGATCGCCTGCTGCACGTGCTCGGGTCCGCCTTTGCTGACGTCGGCGAGCACGTGGTCCTTGCGATGGGGCATGACCGATTCGAATGTCTCGTCCGTGTACACGTCCTTCCCGCCGATGATCAGCGGGATGCGGATTCGCTCGCTCTCCAGCGCACGAAGGCGGGCCTGGAGCTCGGCTCGCTCGGGCGTGCCGGGGGCGTACGACGCGATGGGTTCGTTGACCGGGCGGGGCGGTGTGAAGATTCCGGATGCGCTCATGGGGGCGATTGTATTGTCGAAGCGGTTGAGTGCGACGCTGACGCGTTATTGGGTGCCTGGCTGGGGTGCCGGCGAACTCTGGACGTCCTCCTCGGTCGTCCTCGCTCACGACTTCGACTTCGCCGACGACAAGTCGACGGCTCGCGTCGACCGGGGGGCAGCCGCATGTCCTCCCACGCCCCCCGAGGGGGCGGCGAGCCCCCCAGTTGGCACGCTACGTCAGAAGTCGTCACGGATGGGACACGGCTCCGCGCCGACTTCGCACGAAGACACGGTCGAGGATGCGACGGCGCGCGCGCTCACTTCGCGCATCGCCCGGTATCTCGCAGGTGACGACGTCTCACTGAGGGACGTCGAGCTCGACCTCTCGTGGGCGACGCCGTTCCAGCGGGCCGTCGCCGAGGCGCTGCGCGACGTGCCCCGCGGCGAGATCGTGACGTACGGCGAGCTCGCGGCGCTGGCCGGCTATCCGGGCGCGGCGCGGGCGGCCGGATCGTTCTGCGCCGGGAACCGGTTTGCGCTCCTCGTGCCATGCCATCGAGTCGTGGGCGCGGCCGGGATCGGCGGCTACGGCGCCACCGGAGTGGGCGTCAAGCGGAAGCTGCTCGCGCTCGAAAGCGTCGTCGTGTGATCTCGTCCGAGGACGTGCGCGAGGAGCTCGCACGGATAGCGCCGAGCCGCGACTGCGATCGACGGGCAGAGCTCTCCGCGCTGTTCCACTCGGCCGGCAGCCTGCTCCTCCGAGCGCAAGGGGACTGGGCACTGCAGGTCGACCTGGCGAGTGGAGCCGCCGCCCGGCGGGCGTTCGCCCTGCTCAGGGACGCGGGGATCCGGTCCGAGATCCGAACGTACCGGCGTCGCGCATTCGATCGCGCGACGCGGTATCAGCTGCTCGTCGCCGGTGACGCTCGAGCTCTTCGCGTCTTCTGCGCCGCAGGCGTGGTCGACGCCCGACATGCACCGCTCGCACGGCCACCGCGCCATGTCGTCGGGCGAGCCTGCTGCCGAGCGGCATACCTCCGCGGAGCGTTCCTCGGTGGGGGCTCGCTGTCCGTCGCACGCTCGCCGCAGCTCGAGCTACGGACGGCGTCGAGCGCCTCGGCGCACTTCCTCGAGCACGTCGCCGCTCGAGAGGGGGTCTCGCTGGCCGTCGCCGAGCGCGCGAGGCACGCCGTCACCTACGCCAAGAACTGGGAGGCGATCGAGTCGCTGCTCGCGCGGATGGGTGCTTCCGAGACGGTGCTCGCGCTCGAGGAGCGTGCAGTCGTGGCAGAGACGAGCGCGCGCGCGAACCGGCTCGCAAACGCCGATCATGCGAACCTCGTGCGAACGAGCCGCGCCGCACGGCTCCAGCTCGAGGCAGTCGAGCGGTTGCGAGCCGCGGATGGACTCGAGCACTTGCCCGACACGCTGCGCGAGGCAGCCGCGCTGCGGCTTCGACACCCGAGCGAGTCCCTGCGAGAACTCGCGGCACGAACGGATCCTCCGGCCACGAAAGCGGCCGTGCATCGGCGGCTCCGCCGGCTCGAGGAGCTTGCGGCTGGGCTGTCGTGACTGCCTCCTCAGGGCGTCGTTAGACTCGCCCGGGGACTCGCCCTCGACCTCGGAGGAATGGATGGGCATTCGCGTCGGTATCAACGGGTTCGGCCGCATCGGGCGGAACTTCTTCAGGGCGCAGCACGCGCTCGGGTCGGACATCGAGGTCATCGCATTCAACGATCTCGGCGATGCGAAGACGATGGCCCATCTCCTCGAGTACGACTCGACACTCGGCCCGTTTCAGGGCGAGATCGAGCTTGCGGACGGCGTATTGCGCGCGTCGGGCGAGGAGGTGCGGATGCTCTCCGAGCGCGATCCGGCTGCGCTGCCCTGGGGCGAGCTAGGCGTCGACGTCGTGCTCGAGTCGACGGGGTTCTTCACGGACCGGGCGGGCGCACAGAAGCACCTCGAGGCGGGGGCGAAGAAGGTCGTGATCTCGGCGCCGGCTACCGATCCGGACATCACGGTCGTGCTCGGCGTCAACGACGACCAGTACGACCCGGCGTCTCATCACGTCGTGTCGAACGCATCGTGCACGACGAACTGCGTCGCGCCCCTCGCGAAGGTGCTGCACGACCTCGCAGGCATCGAATCCGGCTTCATGACGACCATTCACGCGTACACGCAGGATCAGAACCTCCAGGATGCGCCGCACAAGGACCTTCGGCGTGCGCGGGCCGCGGCGATCAATCTCGTTCCGACCTCGACGGGTGCCGCCAAGGCGATCGGCCTCGTGCTACCGGAGCTCAAGGGCAAGCTCGACGGGGTGGCGGTACGCGCACCCGTCGCGACCGGCTCTCTGACCGATCTCGTCGTCTCGCTCGGTCGTGAGACCTCGACGGACGAGGTGCAGGCGGCGTACAGGGCGGCTGCCGCACAACCCCTCGAGGGCATTCTCCAGTACTCCGAGGATCCGCTCGTCTCGACGGACGTCATCGGCAGCGCGTACTCGTGCATCTACGACAGTCAGCTGACGATGGTGCACGGTCGGACGGTCAAGGTCTTCGGCTGGTACGACAACGAGTGGGGCTACTCCTGCCGGCTCGTCGACGTGATCGGCAAGCTGCTTCCCTAGTGCACAGGCCCCGTTCCGTGCGCGAGGCGGACGTCGTCGGCAAGCGCGTCCTCGTCCGCGCCGACCTGAACGTCCCGCTCGAGGACGGTTGCGTAGCCGACGACACGCGCATTCGCGCGTCGATCCCGACGCTGCGCCACCTGCTCGACCGGGGCGCGTCGCGGGTCGCCGTCTGCTCGCACCTCGGCCGGCCGAAGGGCCCGGATCCCGCATTCGCGATGACTCCGGTCACTGAACGGCTCCGCGAGCTGCTGCCCGACGATCGCGTGCACGTCCTCGAGAACACGCGCTTCGATTCAGGAGAGACGGCGAACGATGCCGCAACGGCCGCGCGACTCGCCGACGGGATGGACATCTACGTGAACGACGCCTTCGGCTCGGCGCACCGGGCGCACGCCTCGACGGAGGGCGTGGCGCGGCTCCTTCCGGCGTACGCCGGCCTCCTGCTCGAGCAGGAGTTGGAGATGCTCGGGCGGCTGCTCGGTGACGTCGAGCGCCCGTTCGTGCTCGTCGCGGGCGGCGCCAAGGTCGAGGACAAGCTCGGCGTGCTCGTAAACCTCGGAGGCCGGGCTGACCACGTTCTCGTCGGCGGCAAGATGGCAGCCGAGCTTGCTTCGCAATCTCGGCTAGAGGGTCTAAAACTCGCGCTCCCGGTCGACGTCGTGGCGGCATCGAGCTTCGACGCCGACGCCGAGTCGATGATCGTGCCGGCCGATGAGGTCCCTGATGGCTGGCTCGGGCTCGACGTCGGGCCGGACGCGCGGGCGCGCTTCGCGGAGCTGATCCTGGGAGCGCGGACCGTGTTCTGGAACGGCCCCATGGGAGTCTTCGAGTGGCCGCGCTTCGCGGCGGGGACGAAGGCCGTCGCGCAGGCGGTCGCCGCCGCGGACGCCTTCACGGTGGTCGGCGGCGGCGACTCGGTTCGAGCCGTGCAGGAGCTCGGGCTGGCAGATCGCGTGACCTGGATCTCGACGGGCGGCGGAGCCTCGCTCGAGCTCCTGGAAGGGAAGGAGCTCCCCGGAGTGGCGGCTATCCCGTCAGCCTGACCGCTGGTCACGAAGAGCGGGCATCGCGTCGGAGGAAGTTGAGCGACTTCGCGTCGACCCGTCTGCGGAGAGTCTTTCTGGAGGAAGCCGCCGTTCTCGACGGCTCAGCCCGGTATCCGTGCTCTGGGAGCGTGAGCGTCATCGGGTGCGAGGCCGACAAACGGTGGCCTAAGATCGCCGGCGATGCTCGTCGCGGGGAACTGGAAGATGTTCAAGGGCGCTCACGAGGCGCGGAACTTCGCGACGCGGGTCCGGCACCTCCCCGAGCGCACGGCGGGAGTCGAGATCGTCGTATGCCCGCCTTTCGTCTCTCTGCAGGCCACGCTCGAGGGTCTCG
The DNA here is from genome assembly GCA_020029615.1 of Actinomycetota bacterium. GTDB lineage: Bacteria > Actinomycetota > Thermoleophilia > Gaiellales > Gaiellaceae > GMQP-bins7. Next base: position 6,415 of record JAIBJO010000016.1, on the reverse strand, counting down.
GCGGTGCGAGCCTCGTCCGGGTCTATGCGCAGAACGTGCACTGGGACCTCGACGGCGCGTTCACCGGCGAGGTGTCCGCGCCGATGCTGCTCGAGCTCGGAGTCACGGGCGCCCTCGTCGGTCACTCCGAGCGACGCCAGCACTTCGGCGAGTCGGACGAGACGGTGCGCATGCGTGCGGAGGCTGCGCTCGAGGCCGGCCTCTCCGTGATCGCGTGCGTGGGGGAGACCGAGGCGGAGCGCGAGGCCGAGGAGACCGAGAGCGTGCTCGCGCGCCAGGTCGGCGTCCTTCCCCGGCACGACCGGCTCGTCATCGCGTACGAGCCCGTCTGGGCCATAGGAACCGGCCGTACCGCCACTCCCGAGACCGCGCAGGAGGCGCACGCGTTCATACGGTCCCTGTACGACGCTCCGGTGCTCTACGGCGGCTCGGTCAAGCCCGAGAACGCGCTCGTCCTGCTCGGGCAGCCCGACGTCGACGGAGCGCTCGTCGGCGGAGCGTCGCTCGACCCGGTGTCGTTCGAGGCTATCTGCCTCGCTGGCGCCGAGGCCGCTCGAGCGTGACGAAGCTCGTCACTCTCGTGATCCTCGACGGCTGGGGGCTGGCCCCGGCGGGCACCGGCAATGCCGTCGAGCTCGCGGACACCCCGGTGTTCGACGCTCTCTGGGAGCGCTATCCGCACACGACCCTGCACGCCTCCGGTGAGGCCGTCGGCCTCCCAACCGGCCAGATGGGGAACTCGGAGGTCGGGCACCTCACGATCGGGTCGGGGCGGATCCTCTTTCAGGATCTCGTGCGGGTGAGCCAATCCGTCGCGGACGGAACGTTCCGAACGAACGACGCCCTCGTCTCGGCGTTCCGACGCGCAAGCGAGCGTGGGGGTGACGTCCATCTGCTCGGGCTCGTCTCGTACGGCGGCGTCCACTCGCATATCGGCCACCTGCGTGCGTTGCTCGAGCTCGCAGAGGATTCGGGCATGGCGGAGCAGACGTGGATCCACGCCTTCACGGACGGCCGCGACGTGTCACCGCATGCGGCCGACAGCGATCTGGCCGAGCTCCCGGCCGACCGCATCGCCACGATCTGCGGCCGTTACTACGCGATGGATCGCGACAACCGCTGGGAAAGGACGGAACGTGCGTTCCGCGCGATCTGTCTGGGAACGGGCGAGCGTTCCGGCGATCCAGTCACCGCTGTTCGCGCCAGCTACGGGCGTGGAATCACCGACGAGTTCATCGAGCCGATTGTCCTCGATGCTCGCCCTAGGCTGCGTCCGCAGGACGCGGCCATTTTCTTCAACTTCCGCCCGGATCGTGCGCGCCAGCTCTCGCAGCGACTTATGGAGGCGGACGTCGACCTGACGACGATGACGCGCTATCGCGACGACTTCCCGTTCCCCGTGGCTTTCGAGGAGCAGGTGGCTCGCAACACGCTCGCCGAGGTGCTGGCAGCGAACGGCGTCCGCCAGCTCCACGTGGCCGAAACCGAGAAGTACGCTCATGTCACGTACTTCCTCAACGGCGGTGACGAGCGGGAGTGGGAGGGGGAGAGGCGGATCCTCGTGCCGTCGCCGCGCGACGTACCGAGCTACGACCTGAAGCCCGAGATGTCGGCCGCCGAGGTCGCGACGCGGGTCTGCGACGAAATCGGTGACGGCTACGGCTTTGCGGTCGTCAACTTCGCGAACCCGGACATGGTCGGGCACAGCGGATCGATACAGGCCGTCGTCGCAGCGGTCGAGGCGACCGATCGCGCGCTCGGGCGGGTGGTCGAGTGCGTCGAGGCGGCCGGAGGCGTGTGCCTGGTCACGGCCGACCATGGCAACGCCGAGCAGATGCTGGAGGAGGACGGAGTCAGTCCGCACACGGCGCACACCTCGAATCCGGTTCCGCTCGTCGTCACCGACAACTGGTTCCGGCTCCCCCACACGGGTGGCCTGTCCGACCTCGCGCCCACCATTCTGGGGATGCTCGGGCTCGAGATTCCGGGTGACATGACAGGAAACGTGCTCGCAACACGGGCGTAACTGCGCCGCCCCTTCTCCTTACCAATCTCGCTCTATACTCGCCGCGCGATGTCGCTACCGCAGCCAGATCCCGGAGTTCTCCGCAAGGCTCAGCGGGGCGACGAGCGTGCGTTCTCGATCATCGTCCGCACCTACGAGCAGCCCGTCTTCAACTACATCTTGCGGCTCACGGGCGATCGTGCGCTGTCGGAGGACCTGACGCAAGAGGTTTTCCTGCGAGTCTTCCAGGGACTGCCGGGCTTCTCGCTGCGCTCGCGCTTCACGACCTGGCTGTTTCAGGTGACCAAGAATCGGGTCCTCGACGAGCTGCGCGCGCTCGAGCGCCGTCCCCGCTCGGTCGTCAACATCGAGGACATGCCCCCGCTCGAGGTCGTCGACGCTCCTGCTGAGCGCGCGGAGACGATCGACGCCGTCTGGCGCGCGGTCGAGCTTCTGAACCCGGATCTGAAGATGGCGCTGCTCCTCCGCGATATCGTCGGGCTCTCGTACACGGAGATCGCCGAGACCCTGGAGATCACGCTCGCGACGGTCAAGTGGCGGATCTACAAGGCGCGTGAGGAAGTGCAGGCCGCGCTCCAGCGCGACGGAGTCGTCGTGCCCATCCGCTCGGCGCCGTCGGCGAAGCAGCTCTGACGCGATGCGGCTGCGAGGCCGCGCACGTTCTTCGGGGCAACCCGACTCGGGACTGGTGACGCGCGCCCGCTTACGATTGGCGGCAATGCGCGATCCCGCTCAACGGCCACCGATCGACCGAGCGCGCGGTCCGGTTGCAGCCGTCGAGGCTCTCGTCGCCCCGCGTGAGGCCCTGGTTGACTGATCCAGTCGCACGTCTCGCCGGCGCGCTCTCCGAGATCGCCGGGACCTCGGTGGCGCTCGAACGCCCGGGCGACGCGGAGCACGGCGACTACGCGACCAACGTGGCGCTCCGGATCGCGACGACCCACGGTCGACCGCCTCGCGAGATCGCCGGGGAGATAGCGGCGGAGGCGCTCGCGCGCGACATCGTGAGCTCTGCCGAGACGGCCGGGCCGGGTTTCGTCAACCTGCGTGTCTCCGACCGGTGGCTCGTGGACGCAGTGGCTGAGATCGTTGCTGCCGGCGGCACGTTCGGGTCGAGCTCGGTGCACGGAGCCGAGCGGATCCAGGTGGAGATGGTCTCCGCGAATCCAACAGGCCCGGTCACGGTCGCCTCGGCCCGGAATGCCGCGTACGGGGATTCCGTCGCACGGCTTCTCTCGTTTGCCGGACACGAGGTCGAGCGCGAGTACTACTACAACGACGCCGGGGTGCAGATGGAGCGGTTCCACGCCTCTGTCGACGCGGTCCGGCGAGGCGAAGAGCCGCCGGAAGACGGCTATCGCGGCGACTACGTCTCCGAGCTCGCGGAGCTCGCGGGCGACCCGGTCCCGGCGATGCTCGAACGGATCGAGGCGACGCTGGAGCGGTTTCGCATCCACTTCGACACCTGGGAGCGCCAGAGCGCCGTAGAGGCCGAGATTCCCGAGTCCGTCGCTCTCCTCGAGACCTTCGAGGAGGACGGCGCGTTGTGGGCGCGTACGAGCGCCCACGGTGACGACAAGGATCGCGTCCTCGTCCGGTCGGGCGGCGAGCCGACGTACTTCGCCGCCGACGCCGCCTACATCCGGCGCAAGTACGCCCGTGGCTTCGATCGCCTGATCTACGTCCTCGGGGCGGACCACCACGGCTACGTCCTTCGCCTGCAGGCTCTCGCCGAGATGCTCGGCCATCCGCGAGCGTCGCTCGAAGTCCTCGTCTACCAGCTCGTCAGCCTGAGCGAGAAGGGCGAGGCGAGAAAAATGTCGAAGCGCCGCGGCGACGTCGTGTTCCTCGACGACCTGCTGGACACGATCGGTGTCGACGCTGCCCGCTGGTTCCTCGTGTCGCGCGGGCACGACCAGGCCATCGAGCTCGACGTCGATCTCGCGAAGCAGCGGACGCAGAAGAACCCGGTCTACTACGTGCAGTACGCGCACGCCCGCATCGCAGGGATCCTCCGCAACGCCGGTGATCGCGACGTCGCGGCTCCGAGCCACAAAGTGGATCCGGCGCCGGCTCTCACGCACGAGGAGCGCGAGCTCGTCAAGCGCCTGCTCGAATTCCCCGTGCTCGCCGCGGAGTCGGCGGAGCGCCGGGCGCCGCACGCGATCCCCAACTACGCGATCAGGGTGGCCGACGACTTCCACCGCTTCTACCACCACCAGCGCGTGCTCGGGACGGAGTCCGAGGCGTTCCGGCTCGCTCTGTGCGCCGCCGCGCAGGGAATCGTCGCTTCCTGTCTCGATCTGATCGGGGTCGTGGCGCCGGAACGGATGTAGCATCCGACGACGTGAGCGCGATCCCGCCGGACCGTAACCTCGCGCTCGAGCTCGTTCGCGTCACGGAGTCCGCGGCGACGTTTGCGTCCCGTTGGATCGGGCGCGGCGACAAGATCGCGGCCGATCAGGCGGCGGTCGACGCGATGCGGTTGATGCTCGACACAGTGAGTGCGCGCGGCATCGTCGTCATCGGCGAAGGTGAGAAGGACGAGGCGCCGATGCTCTTCAACGGCGAGGAGGTCGGCGACGGGACGGGCCCCGAGGTCGACGTCGCCGTGGACCCGCTCGAGGGGACGCGGCTCACCGCGCTCGGTATGCCGAATGCAATCTCGGTCATCGCGGTGTCCGAACGCGGGACGATGTTCTTCCCGGGCGCCGCGCTGTACATGGACAAGATCGCCGTCGGCCCCGACGCAGCCGACGCGATCGACATCGACGCGACGGCCACCGAGAACCTCGAGCGCGTGGCCGAGGCGAAAGGGCACGCCGTGAACGACCTCACGGTCGTCGTGCTCGAGCGCGAACGCCATGACGACCTCATCGCCGAGCTTCGCGACGCCGGCGCGCGGGTCAACCTCATTCGCGACGGTGACGTCGCTCCCGCCATCGCAGCCGCCCAGGTGGGCACGGGGGTCGATCTACTCATGGGTATCGGCGGAACGCCCGAGGGCGTGATCTCGGCAGCCGCCATCAAGTGCCTCGGCGGAGCCATGCAGGGGAAGCTCTGGCCGCGCTCGGACGACGAGCGCCGGAGCCTGATCGACGCCGGTTACGACCTCGACCGCGTGCTGACCGCAGACGACCTCGTCCGCGGGGACGACGTCTTCGTCGCGGCCACCGGCGTGACCAGTGGTGCGCTCTTGCGCGGCGTCCGCGTCGTGGGCGACCGCGTCGAGACCGAGTCGATCGTCATGCGCTCGCGCTCGGGCACGTTCAGGCGCATCGTCGCCTCGCACCCACTGACCAAGATTCAGAGCCTCATGAAAGGAGCGCGCTAATGGGAGTGCAGGGGATGCACGAGACCGCCCGGGCGATCGTCGCCGACCACAAGGGCATCCTTGCCGCCGACGAGAGCACGGGGACGATCAAGAAGCGGTTCGACTCGATCGGCGTCGAGTCGACCGAGGAGAACCGGCGCCTCTACCGGCAGCTTCTGTTCACCGCCGCCGGGATGGAGGACTCGATCGGGGGCGTGATTCTGTACGACGAGACGCTGCGCCAGCGTGCCGACGACGGAACGCCGTTCGCCGACGTGCTCGCCTCGAAGGCCGTGATCCCGGGCATCAAGGTCGACACCGGCGCCCACGATCAGTCCGGGTTCCCGGGAGAGAAGGTCACGGAGGGGCTCGACGGGCTGCGGGGGCGGCTCGAGGAGTACCGGGGTCTCGGCGCCCGCTTCGCCAAGTGGCGCGCCGTCATCACGATCGGCGACGCCATCCCGTCCACGGCATGCCTGAGCGCCAATGCGCATGCCCTCGCTCGTTACGCCGCCCTCTGCCAGGAGACCGGCATCGTCCCGATCGTCGAGCCCGAAGTCCTCATGGACGCCGACAACACGATCGAGCGCTGCTACGAGGCGACGGCCGGCACGCTGCACCGGGTGTTTCACGAGCTCGACGTTCAGGGCGTAGACCTCCGCGGGACGCTGCTCAAGCCGAACATGGTCATCTCCGGCAAGGGGTGCCCCGAGCAGGCGTCCGCCGAGCGGATCGCGGAGCTCACGATCCGGTGCTTCCTGGATCACGTGCCAGCGGCGGTTCCGGGGATCGTGTTCCTTTCCGGCGGCCAGTCCGAGGTCGAGGCGACGGAGAACCTGAACGCGATCAACCAGGTCGGCGGCCCGTGGCCGCTGTCGTTCTCGTACGGGAGGGCGCTCCAGGCCTCCGCGTTGAAGGTGTGGGCGGGAGACGCCGGGAGCGCCGATACGGCACAGGCCACGTTCGTCCATCGCGCGCGGATGAACGCTCTCGCGGCAGCAGGTGCCTGGACCGCCGGAATGGAGCAACCGGTCGCGGCCTGACGGTCCGCCGCGCGGCCCGTGGCCGTCGAGCCC
>JAIBJO010000087.1 GCA_020029615.1 Actinomycetota bacterium | reverse complement strand
ATCGGGTGCTCCAACGTCTCGGCCGGGCAGCTGGCCGAAGCCGATCGCGTCGCGCGTGAGAGCGGCACGGCACGTTTCACCGTCGTCCAGAATCACTACAACCTCCTACGGCGCGACGACGACGAGGACGTCCTCCCCCTCTGTCGCGAGCTGGGAGTCTCGTACATCCCGTACTTCCCGTTGGCGAGCGGGCTCCTGACCGGGAAGTACCGCCGTGGTGAGCCGGCGCCCGGAGGCGCGAGGCTCGCCGGGCGGCGGATCGAGGACGAGCGATTCGACCGTGTCGAGGCGTATGCGGCCTTCGCCGAGGAGCGTGGACACTCGTTGCACGAGCTCGCGATCTGTGCACTCGCCTCGACCCCGGGGATCGGCCCGATCATCCCCGGCGCGACCAGGCCCGAGCAGGTTCGAGCCAACGTCGAGGCGGTTTCGTGGCGGCTCGGTGCGGAGGATCTCGCGTACCTCGCGAGACTCTGATCAATCCGTTACCGAACGCTTACGGCGCACACAGAGAAAGCTCACGCGCGGCTCTCATACCGAGACCGTGGGACCCCCCGAGGTCGAACGGAAAGGAGTCGAACGATGGCAAAGCGTCGCGTCGTGACCGCGCTTCTCGCGGTCGTGCTCGGGTCGCTGACGGTGTCCGGAGCCGCGCTCGCGGACGACAGGCAGGGCCCGCGGGCACCCGGTGATCACCGGGTGTTCTGCGAGCGTGTCGAGCAGGTAGCACATGCCCTGCGCGCGAAGATCGGCGAGATCCAGGCCGTGCAGGAGCGGATCCGGGCCAAGATCGCCAGCGGCGAGCTGCGACCTGCCCAGGAGGCTCGGGCGAAGCACGCGCTGCGCAGGCTCGAGGCCCTGCAGGACGAGCTCGAGGATCGCCTCGAGCGGATCCTCGAAGTGCACGAGGAGAAGTGCACGCGATAGAGCGCTGAGGCGAGAGCGTGCACGAAGCAGGGCGGCCCGGGCCGCCCTGCGCACGACCGTGGAGAGTCGTGTCGCGGCTGCCAGACTCTCACGATGCTGCTCGGAGAGCTCGCCGAGACATCTCGCGCCGTCGCGGCGAGCTCCGCTCGACTCACAAAGGTGGCCCGGCTCGCAGACGCTCTCGCGCAAGCCCGTGATGCGGAGATCTCGATCGCGGTTGCCTACCTTTCGGGTGAGCTTCCGCAAGGGACGATCGGAGTGGGGTGGGCGGCTCTGCGTGACCTCCCGACTCCGGTCGGCGCTCCCGCGACGCTCGAGGTGCTCGACGTCGACAGGGCGTTCTCTCGGCTGCAGGCCATCACGGGGAAGGGCTCACAGGCCGCTCGACGGGAGGAGCTCGTGAGCCTGTTCGGAGCCGCCACCGACGTCGAGCGGCAGTTCCTCCTCAGTTTGCTCGGAGGAGAGCTTCGACAGGGTGCGCTCGAGGGCGTGATGGCCGACGCGGTCGCCCGAGCCGCCGGCCTTCCGGCTGCCGACGTTCGCCGTGCGGCGATGCTTGCCGGCGACTTGCCGACGGTCGCGCAGGCGGCTCTCACCCGAGGTCGCGACGGACTGGCCGAGTTCCGGCTGACGCCGTTGCGTCCGGTCAAGCCGATGCTGGCGCAGACAGCCGACGGTGTCGCCGAGGCGCTCGAGCGCGCAGGGCGGGCTGCCATCGAATGGAAGCTCGACGGCGCCCGGATCCAGGTGCATCGACTCGGTGCCGACGTGCGCATCTTCACGAGGAATCTCGCCGACATCACGGATCGCGTCCCCGAGATCGTCGAGCCGATCGCGACTCTCCCAGTCGACGCCCTCGTGCTCGACGGCGAGGCGATCGCTCTGCACCCGGACGGGCGCCCGCGGCCGTTTCAGGTGACGATGAGCCGCTTCGGCACGAAAACCACCGGCGATGCCTCGCGGGCGACTCCGCTGTCGCCTTTCTTCTTCGACTGCCTCCACGCCGGCGACGACGACCTGATCGACCGGCCCGCACGCGAGCGGCTCGCGGTTCTTGACGACCGTCTCCCGCCCGAGATCGTCGTTCCGAGAATCGAGACGAGCGACGAAGGTGCTGCACAGGCGTTCCTTGACGACGCACTCGCGCGCGGCCACGAAGGCGTCATGGTGAAGAGCCTCGACGCCCCCTACGAGGCAGGGCGTCGCGGTGCGGGCTGGCTGAAGGTCAAGCAGGCCCACACGCTCGACCTCGTCGTCCTCGCCGCCGAGTGGGGGCACGGGCGAAGGCGGGGCAAGCTCTCGAACCTCCATCTCGGCGCGCGCGACCCCGCGAGCGGAGGCTTCGTCATGCTCGGCAAGACGTTCAAGGGGATGACGGACGAGATGCTCGCGTGGCAGACGGAGCGGCTTCTCGATCTCGAGACACGCCGAGACGGGCACGTCGTCCACGTCCGTCCGGAGCTCGTCGTCGAGATCGCGTTCGACGGAGTGCAGGCGAGCACGCGCTATCCGGGTGGCGTCGCCCTGCGCTTCGCGCGCGTCAAGGGCTACCGGGAGGACAAGTCTGCGACCGAAGCGGATACGCTCGCCGCCGTCCGTGCCGTCCTCGCGCGCGCGGAGTAGTCTCGTTCTGTCATCGACGTCGAGGGAGGTTCGACATGACTCACTACGGAACCCTTCGCGCGTGGGCGTTCATCGCGACGCTCGTCGGGGTCTTCGGAATGATCGCCGCGGGCATCGGCGCCATCGTCTGGGCGTTCGAGGTCGAGGGCTTCTGGCAGACCCTGGGCGTCCTGCTCGTCGGCCTGCCCGTCTCGATCTTCATCGCGACGATTCCCATCGCGCTGGGTCAGGCGATGCGGGCCATCGCCGACGTCGGGGACACGGTGAGCGCCCGCTAGAGCCGTGGTCGACGCAGTCGTCAAGAGCTTTCGAGCCCCGGACGAGGTCGTTCGGCTTCCCAAACTGACGGCGGAGCTCGTGGAGCTCGGCGAGCTCACCGTCAGTCGCACGGTCTCCGAGCCCGGCTGGCGCTGGTCCGAGCACGTCCGTCCGAGCGTAGGCGGCGACTGGTGTCAGGTCCGTCACGTCGGAGTGCTGGTCTCGGGGCAGCTCGGCATCCTCTTTCCGGACGGGACGGAAGTCGTGTACGGGCCCGATGACATCCTCGACATCCCGCCTGGCCACGACGGCTACACGGTGGGCGACGAGCCGTGTGTGCAGATCGACTGGGCCGGGAACCGGCCGTTCTTCGCGAGCTTCCTGATCGGGAGCCGGAGCCGCGTCCTCGCCACGCTTCTCTTCACCGATCTCGTCGACTCGACCGCTGTCGCCGCGCGACTCGGTGACGTCCGCTGGCGAGAGCTGCTCTCCACACACTTCGCGGGGGCCCGGGCTGAGCTCGAGAGGTACGGCGGGCGCGAGGTCAAGACGACCGGCGACGGGCTGCTCGCGACGTTCGACAGCCCCGGGCAAGCGCTGCGGTGCGCGGTGGCGATCCGGCGGGTGGCGAACCGTGACGGCCTTCACCTGCGAGCCGGAGTGCACGTCGGCGAGGTCGACGTGGTCGGCGACGATGTTCGCGGTGTGACCGTTCACGAGGCGTCCCGGATCATGTCCGCGGCCGGAGACGACGAGATCCTGGTCTCCGACTTGACGCGGGCGCTCGCTGGCTCTTCCGGTCTCGGTTTCCAGGATCGCGGGACCCATACGATGAAGGGGCTCGACGGCGAGTGGCGCCTCGCTGCCTTCGTGTCCGAGACCGAGTGAAGGAGAGCATGGACGAGCTTCCTCTGATCCTCGCGGTCGACGAAGACCCCGACGCGCTCGGGCGCATCACCGCAGAGCTGCAGCGCTATGCCCGCGACTACCGTGTCGTCTGCGGACCGTCGACGGAGGCGGCCCTCGAGCAACTCGAAGCACTCCAGGAAAGGGACGCTGCGGTCGCCGTCGTGCTGGCGGCTCGAGGCACGACGGACCTCAAGGGCGAGGAGCTGCTCTCGCGGGTGCACGACTTGCATCCGCACGCCAAGCGCGCGCTCCTCATCCCGTGGGGTGGCTGGGCCGACGAGGAGACCGCCGACGCCATTCGAACCGCGATGGCCGTCGGACACATCGACTACTACGCGTTGAAGCCCTGGAGTACGCCGGACGAGCTCTTCCACCGGCTCGTCTCCGAGTTCCTGCACGAATGGCGTAGAGCAAATGCCCCGGGAAGGCGCGAGATCACCGTCATCGCCGATCCGTGGTCGCCGCGTGGTTACGAGCTTCGCGACCTCCTGGCACGCAACGGCGTTCCGCACGCCTTCCATGCGTGCGAGTCCGTCGAGGGCGTGCGGCTGCTCTCGGAGTGCGGGCAGGAAGGTGCCGACGTCCCGGTCATCGTTCTTCCTGACGGGAGCGCGCTTCGCGATCCCGACCCCGAGGAGATCGCGCAGCACGGGACCCGTATGAGAACGGAGCTCGACGACTCGGCCGCCCCGTTCGACGTCGTCGTCGTCGGCGCCGGGCCCGCAGGGCTCGCCGCCGCCGTGTACGGGTCGTCCGAGGGGCTCCGAACGCTGGTTGTCGAGCGGGAGTCGATAGGAGGGCAGGCGGGCTCCAGCACACGGATCCGCAACTACCTGGGCTTCTCGCGCGGATTGAGTGGCGCCGAGCTCGCACAGCGGGCGTACCAGCAGGCCTGGGTGTTCGGCACGACATTCCTGCTGACGCGCGACGTCACCGGAATTCGCGCGACTGACGACGGCCACGTGGTCTCGATCTCCGGCGGAGCCGTGGTCGAGGCACGGAGCGTCGTCCTGGCGATGGGAGTCTCGTATCGCAGGCTCGAGATCCCGACGCTGAAGGCTCTCGAGGGCGCCGGTGTGTTCTACGGCTCGTCGCCGTCGGAGGCGCGGCAGTTCACCGGCGCCGACGTCTTCGTTGTCGGAGGGGCGAACTCCGCGGGCCAGGCGGCCGTTCATCTGAGCCGCTATGCGGCGAAGGTCACCATCCTCGTTCGCGGGCAGTCGCTGGCGTCGAGCATGTCCCAGTACCTGCTCGACGAGATCGAGGCCAAGGAGAACATCGACGTGCGGTCCTCGACGGAGGTGGTCGACGCCGAGGGTGACGGGCGACTCGTCACACTCGCGCTACGAGACGGAGCGGGCGTGACGTCCCACGCTGCCGACGCGCTCTTCATCCTCATCGGTGCGCATCCGCGAACCGATTGGCTCCCGGCCGAGATCGAGCGCGACGCACACGGGTTCGTGACGACGGCCTCCGACTTCGGAACGACGTCTCCCGGCGTGTTCGCGATCGGCGACGTGCGCGCAGGGTCCGTGAAGCGCGTCGCCTCGGCGGTCGGCGAGGGCTCGGTGGTGATTCAGCGCGTCCATCAGTATCTCGCTGCCGAGGAGTCCGTGAGCTCGCGGCGCTGAGTCTGGCCCGCGTCACAGCTTGGGGCGAGGCGACCTGCGAGGTTCATGCACGATCGTGGTCGTTGGGAAGGGCGCATGGAGATGCCGGCCGCGTAACGGCGGGGTGCCTGGATGAAGCCCAGGCACCAGGGTTCTACCGGGGCAGCCGGTGCCCGACCAGAGCCGGGCGCACCGCCCACCTGGCGAGTCGCTTCAGCGGCTCGCCGCGCCTGCTGACCCACCACGGGCAGACGGCTGGTGCCTGGCTGAAGCCAGGCACCAGCGTCACTCCCTAGCCCGAGATGCTCGCGCAGGCCGGCGAGTCCTCCAGCGCGGACTGAAGCTCGCCCTGTGCGTCGGCGCTTTCCAGCGTCTGCAAGGTGGATGAGAACGCCTGGCTCATGGCGGACATCGACGTCGTGATCGAGCTGATCGCGCTTGGCAGGCCGGTCAAGCCGGAGACGTCGTTCGCCGCGGTCTCGATGTTCGCCATCTCGGTCTCGAGGGTCGTTGCAAGCTCGTCCACGGAGCTCTTCACCTCCTCGCCCGACTCGGTGTCGGGTGCGCCGAGACCCTTCACCTGGTCGACGAACGTCTGAGTGACGTCCTTGATGTCCGTCGCCGCGTTCTGCAGGGCGTCGGTCGAGAGCGAGGACGGGCTGCTGAACTCGTCGGTCACGGACTTGAGTGAGTCCGTCCAGTCCGTGACTGCCGTGCAGAACCCGGTCGCCCATTCGTCGGTCGGCGATGCCGTCGACGAAGATTCGTCGCTCCCACCGCAGCCCGCGACGACGAGCACGAGGGCGGCGACAGCGCTGGCAATGAGTGTCTTGGTCATGCCGAGAAGCTACCTCGTTCGCGCGGCCATGACCGCCAGGACCGGGAGCACCGCCCAGCACGCGAGCTCGCGTAGGCGCGCACCGCGAGTCGCATGCTCCTGCGTCGTGGCGAGCGTGACCTTCGTTCCCGAGCCGAAGAGTGCGGCGCGGGCGAGTGCCGCCGCGCGCCTGCCGTGCCAACCCGACGTCACGAGGACCACCTCGTCGGCGTTCGCACGTCGAGCGGCGCGGGCGACGCCCACCGCGTTGCCGATGGTGGAGCGTGCGTTTCGGTCGAGGATCACGCGGCGTACGGGTGACGTCCATGCATGCGCCATGAGCTCGGCCTCGGGCGCGTGCGTTCTGTGCCTCGCCCAGCCCGAGAGGAGCACGGTGTCAGCGGGTCGGGCCTCCCGCTCTGCGCGCGCCAGGCGTGCTGCGCACACGGGATGAAGCCCGTGCGTGCGCCTGTCCGAGTAGCCGAGCACCGCGACGAGGCGCATCGCGGTCAGCGTCTCCGGTGACGGCGCCAGAGCCCGTACACGAGAAGCGTGCTGACGACCGTCAGCACCAGCCGTACGGCCTTGCTGCCTTGGAGCTTCGACTCGCCGCTCGCGCGGTCGCGCATGTGCACGGGGACCTCGACGACGTGGAGGCCGGCTTCGCGAAGGCGGAGCAGCGACTCGACCTCCGGCGCTCCGCTCGAGTACGGCTTGCCGAGCGCGGGCATTGCCTGCCGGTTCGCCGCGTACATGCCGCTCGTCGCGTCGTGGAAGGGCCGCCCGAGCGCCGCTCCCATCGCGCGGCGCAGGAGCGACGTCCCGAGGCGCCTGCTGGGTGACGGCTCGTAGCGATACGCCTCGTAGCCGTCTCCGGTCGCGAAGCGTGACCCGACGGCGACGTCGGCCTGCCCTGCCCGGACGATCTCGAGGAGCTTGGCGAGCTCTTCGACCGGATGCTGCCCGTCGGCGTCGACGCGACCGACGAACGCGTAGTCGTTGTCGTTCGCGAAGGCGTAGCCGGCTGCGATTCCTTCCTGGAGGCCGCGGTTCTCGCCGAAGGAGAGCACCTCTGCTCCATGCGCCTCGGCGACCGACGCCGTCCGGTCCGTCGAGCCGTCGTCGACGACGAGGACGTGCGCATCGGGCAGGTCGGAGTGCAGCTCGTCGAGAACCGCCGGGAGGTTCTCCTCCTCGTTCCAGGCGGGGATGAAGACAAGCGTGTCCGGCATCTCCGAGAGTGTAGGGTGAGGCGCGCCGCGCCCTCAGATGACGTTGTGCTCCGGGCGGAGAGCCTGCCGGGCGAACCGCTCCACGGAGAGCGGCTCGATGTCGACGAACGGCTCTCGGCCGAGTACGAGGTCCCGGATGATCTCGCCGACCGCCGGGGCCTGCATGAAGCCGTGCCCCGAGAACCCGGTCGCGTACAGGAAGCGAGGCGGGCCAACCGCCTCGCCGACGAGGCCGTTGTGGTCGGGCGTCACCTCGTAGTAGCCCTTCCAGCCGTGCGCGATCCCCATGTCGAGGAAGCGTGGGGCACGCCGTGCGGCTACTTCGGTGACGCGCTCGAGCCAACCGGGGTCGGTCGGGGCGTCGAACCCGGCCGGCTGGCTGCGATCGGCCATGCCGATGAGGAGGCCGGGGCCCTCGCGGTGGAAGTAGAAGCCTGTCGAGAAGTCGACGGTCAGCGGGACCGAGTCGGGAAGCCCGGCGACGGGGGCCGTCGTCACCACCTCGCGCAAGACCGGCTCGACCGGGAGCTCGACCCCTGCGGTGCGTGCGAGTGCCGGAGACCAGACGCCGGCTGCACAGACCACCGTCTCGGTCTCGATCGTGCCGCCTTCGATCACGACGCCACGCACCGTCTCGTTCACGACGTCGATCGCCGTCGCGGGCGATCCGGTCAGCACCGTTGCGCCGTGTTGCCGCGCCCCCGCCGCGTAACCCTGCGCCACAGCTTCGGGGCCGGCATGCCCGTCGAGTGGGCAGAACGTCGCGGCGAGCACGCCGGCGAGGCCGGCGAGAGGCGAGAGCCTGGCCGCTTCCGCGGCGTCCACGAGACGGCTCGGCACTCCCAGCTCGTTCTGGAGTGAAACGCTGCGAGCGAACGTCTCGACGTCCTCCTGCTCGTCGAGCAGGAAGAGGTACCCGACCTGACGGAAGTCGATCTCGCCACCCGGGCGCTCTGCGAAGCGCGAGAACGCCTCGACTCCACGGAGCCCGATCGCGACGTTGAGTGGATCCGAGAACTGCGTGCGCACGCCACCGGCGGCCCGACTTGTCGATCCCGACGAGAGCGCGTCGCGCTCGAGCAGGCAGACGTCGACGCCGGCCTCGGCAAGGTGGAACGCGATGCTGGTGCCGATCGCGCCGCCGCCCACGACGACGACGTCGGCGTGCCTGGGTAGATCCGTCACCGCCGGACCAGGCTCCGCAGGAAGAAGCTCAGGTTCGCGGGGCGCTCTGCGAGCCGGCGCATCAGGTACGGGTACCAGTCCGGGCCGAATGGTGTGGCCACGAGCACCTTGTAGCGCTCGGCTGCGATGGAGCGTTGTAGTGCCGGCCGGACGCCGTAGAGCATCTGGAACTCGAAGCGGTCGCGCCCGATGCCCTCGCGGTCGGCAAGTGCCTTCACCCGGGCGATGATGGAGTCGTCGTGGGTCGCGACCGCGATATATGCGCCTCCGTGCAGCGCGTGCTCGACGATCTCGAGATATGCGCGATCGACGTCTCTCTTCTCGGGGTAGGCGATCTCGGCAGGCTCGAGATATGCACCCTTGACGATGCGGAGGTTCGGTCGCAGCGGGAGGAGTCGCGCCAGGTCGTCCGGCGTACGGTAGAGGTAGCTCTGGAGCACCGTTCCGACGGCGTCATGGCCGGCCGCGCGCAACCGCTCGTAGATCGCGAGCGTCGCATCGAGATGCTCGGACTGTTCCATGTCGATGCGGATGAACGACCCGATAGCGGCGGCGTGTGAGACAAGGCGATCGACGTTCGCGTAGGCGCGCTCTACGTCGAACGAAAGCCCGAGGTGCGTCAGCTTCAGAGCGACGTTCGCCCGCAGCTTCTCCGCCACGAGGCGGTCGAGGATTCGCTCGTACTCCTCGGTCACCTCCGCGGTGCCCGCCGGGTCGAGGATCGCCTCGCCGAGGAGCGTGGTGTTGGCGTGCAGCCCGGCCTCGTTCAGTCGCCTGATCACGGAGACGCACTCGTCGAGCGTCTCGCCGGCGACGAAGCGCGCTGCGCCGACCCGCATCCCGTGTCCCTGCACGAGGCGCTGAAGACGGTCGCTCTCCGCGGCGTGGAGGATCGCCGAGCGGGACACCTTGGAGACGATCACGCTGTCGAGCCTAACGCCGGACTACAGTGCGCCGCGATGGGAGGCGGCACGGCCCAGCGCTCGTTCAGTCCTGCGCTCTTTCGATTCCTGCGAGAGCTGAAGGCCATGAACGACAGGGAGTGGTTCGCCGCGAACAAGGATCGGTACGAGGCCGACGTGCGGGGCCCCGCGCTCGACTTCGTCGCCGACATGGCGCCGCACCTCGAACGCATCAGCCCTCACTTCGTCGCGGATCCACGGCCCGCTGGCAGGTCGCTCTTCCGCATACACCGCGACACGCGCTTCTCGAGGGGCAAGTCTCCGTACAAGACGTACGTCGGCGTCCAGTTCCGGCACGAGCTCGCGAAGGACGCGCACGCCCCCGGCTTCTACCTCCATCTGGAGCCGAAGGGTGTGTTCGTCGGCGCGGGGACGTGGCGTCCGGACGCGCCGGCTCTCGCGAAGATTCGCGAGGCGATCGCCGCCGACCCGAAGGCGTGGCGTGCAGGGAAGCGTGTCGGAGGTGGCTTCGAGCTGGCCGGGGAGAGCCTGAAGCGGGCTCCCGCCGGTTATGACCCCGAGCACCCGCTGATCGACGACCTGAAGCGCAAGGACTTCATCTGCGTCGCGACGCTGTCGGAGAAGGATGTCTGTGGGGTTGGATTCGTGGACGAGTTCGCGCGCATGTGCCGCGAGGCGTCGCCGCTCGTGCGCTTCCTGTGCGTTGCGCTCGCTGCTCCGTACTACTAGGCGCTCGCCGACCCCAGCAGACGGGCTTACGTCGGCTCGATGTTCTGGTTCAGGTGGAAGACG
>JAIBJO010000165.1 GCA_020029615.1 Actinomycetota bacterium | reverse complement strand
CAACGCCGGCACGGCATTCCCGAGGCGTGCGTCGAGGTTGCTCTGGTCGACGAACCACGGGATCGTCGCGCACAGGACGATGGCAGGCGCAGCGGCCCACCACGCCTCTCGTGGAAGCGCCGCGACCGCGACGAGGCAGAGCGCGATCGCGACGAGGGCTACCGGGAAGTTGACGAACGTGAGGCTCCTGCTCAGCCCACCGGCGAGCCCCTCGTGGGACACGTGATACGTGTCGGCAGGGTCGACCCGACTGTACGTGACGAGCACGGCCGCCGTGATCGTCGCCCAGAGCGCCCACGTCGCGAGCGCTTCGCCCTGTCCCGTGACGAAGGGGCGGGAGATATCTCGCCCCTACGCGGCCAGAGCGTCGCGCAGCGCTTCCGCGACATACGTCTGATCGTCTTCGCCGAGGCGCGCGTGAAACGGGAGTGCGAGCGTGCGCGAGCTCATCTCCTCCGCCACGGGGCACAGGCCCACGCGGAACCCGAACCGCTGCTGCATGTACGGCTGCAGGTGGATGCACGGGAGGTATCGGGCGGTCTGGACGCCTCGAGCGTCGAGCTGAGCGATGACGGCCTCGCGATCCGTCGTCGGCGGAAGCGCGACGACGTACACGAACCACGAGCGCTCGTGCTCCGCGTCGTCTGCGCAGGGCAACTCGAGACCGTCGACATCGGCGAGCATGCTTCTGTATCGCATCGCCACCTCGTGGCGATGCGAGAGGATCTCTTCCAGCCTCTCGAGCTGTCCCAGGCCGATGGCGGCTCGGATGTCGTCGAGGCGATAGTTGAAGCCGAGGCGCGCATGCTCGAGCCATCCGCCGGAGTCAGCACGCCCCTGGTTCCGAAGGCTGCGGACGAGGCGCCACTCCTCCTCCGAGTGCGTCGTGACCATCCCGCCTTCGCCCGTCGTTATCTGCTTGTTCGGATAGAAGGCGAAGACCGCAGAAGGCCCCAGCGAGCCGATCAGCCGGCCCTTATAGCGGGCGCCGAGCGCCTCACACGCGTCCTCGATCAGCGTCACACCGCGCACTTCGCACAGCGAGCGAAGCTCGTCGAGCTCACATGGATAGCCGTAGATGTCGACAGCCACGACGGCCTTCGTTCGAGTCGTGAGCACCGCCTCGACCGCCGCCGGGTCGAGGTTGAGCGTACGTCGGTCGACGTCGGCGAAGACCGGCGTGGCGCCCTCGTAGATCGCGCAGTTCGCGGATGCGACGAACGAGTACGGGGAGGTGACGACCTCGTCACCGGGCCCGACGCCCGCCGCGATGCAGAGCAGATGCAGACCCGCCGTACCACTCGAGACGGCGGCGGCGTACGGAGCTCCGACCGCGTCGGCGAACTCCTCCTCGAAGCGGTCGATCGTCGGGCCGAGCGAGAGCCTGCCCGACCTCAATACTTCCGTGACGAGCTCCTCCTCCCGCTCGTCGAGCCACGGGCTCGAGAGCGAGACGGTCCTGGAGACCGCCACTCTCACGCGGTGGACGGAGACATCTCGACCACGTCGAGCCAGTGGCTCCAGCGCTCGCTGCGCCCGTGCACCGTGTCGAGGTACGCGCTCTGCAGCTCGCGCGTCACCGGCCCGACACCGATCTCGCAGTCGTCCACGGCCCGCACCGGCGCGACCTCTGTCGCGGTTCCGACCATGAATACCTCGTCTGCGAGATAGAGATCGGTGCGGATCAGCAGTGTCTCCTCCACGCGGTATCCGAGGTCCTGGGCGATCTGGATGATGGTGTCGCGCGTGATCCCGGGCAGGATCGACATGGCGAGCGGCGGCGTGTAGAGGACGCCGTCCTTCACGACGAAGATGTTCTCCCCGGGCCCGTCCGCGACGTACCCGTCGTGCGAGAGCATGATCGCCTCGTCGTACCCCGCCCGCCGCGCCTCCATCGTCGCGAGCATCGAGTTGAGGTAGATACCCGTCGCCTTCGCGACGTGAGGAATGACGTTCGGGCCGACACGCTCCCAGCTCGAGATCTTGGTCGTGATGCCAGCGCGCTGGCTCTCCTCGCCGAGGTAGGCGCCCCACGGGAAGCTGATGATCACGACGTCCACCGGGTTGCCCGTCGATGCGACGCCGAGCTCCCCGTAGCCGTAGAACGCGACCGGCCTCAGGTAGCACGAGGCGAGCCCGTTGGCGGCGATCACGTCGTGCGCGGCCGAGCGAATCTCCTGGATCGAGTACGGCAGGTCCATGTACAGCACCGTTGCCGAGTTCTCGAAGCGCACGAGATGATCGGTCAGGCGGAACACCGCCGGCCCCTTCGGAGTGTCGTAGCAGCGGATTCCCTCGAACACCCCGGAGCCGTAGTTCAGCCCGTGCGACGCGACGTGGATCTTCGCGTCGGCCCAGTCCACGAGCTCGCCGTTCATCCAGATCTTCTCGGTCTCGTGCATCGCGTCAGCTCTCCTTTGGTCTCGACGAATCGTAGGTTGGCTCGGTGACGACGTCCATCGGCTTGGCTCGTGAAAGCCGGCCCAGCTCGACCGGGGCGATTCCGACCATGTGGCGTGCCGATCCGGCCCCCGCCCACACGAGCGGGTGTCGAAGGAGCGAGCGCTCCATGAGAACGGCCCCAACCTGCGGCAACGGAAACGGTGCTACGGCGCCCGGTGGGAATCCGGTGACGCTCTCGACCTCCGTCGCGGACGCGACCCGCGCCGACTCGGCTCCGACCGCGCGAGCGATCTTCGCGGGATCCCCGCGGCGGTCGCCCGGGACGAGCGCCACCACCGGCCGGTCGCCGCACACGAGAACGAGCGACTTGACGATCTGGTCCAGTCTGCACCCGACGGCCGCGGCCGCAGCTGCGGCTGTTGGCGTTCCGTCGGGAAACTCCTGAATGCGTGCCTCGGCTCCGGAATCGCGGAGGAAGGAGGACACCCGTTCGACCGGCTCCGGCCAGGTCGCAACCACGGACGGAAGCCTACCCTCCAGCCCTCAGTAGACAAATGGAACGAGCCGCGAGCGCGTTCGTTGCGAGTACGCCGCATACCGCGGATGCGCAGCCAGGAGAAAGCTCTCCTCGACCCGAGCCTTGAGCGCCCAGACCAGCGCGAGGAGACCGGTAACCGCCAGCGCCACGGGCGACAACGCGAGTGAGATGCCCGAGAAGAAGAGGATGCCGCCCGAGTAGATCGGATGGCGCACGACGCGATACGGGCCGCTCTCGACGATCGCCACGCCAGGGCTCGGTCGCGGGAACGGCGTCAGGCTGCCTTGGTGGGCGCGGCCTGCGGCGATCGCCACGCCTGCGCCCGCAGCGGCGACGAAGATACCCACCAC
>JAIBJO010000086.1 GCA_020029615.1 Actinomycetota bacterium | reverse complement strand
GGGAGTGAGCGCGGTCGTCGGGTTGGGGCTCGTTCCTCGATAGACGCGATAGCCGGTGATTGTCGAGCCGCCGTCGGAGGAGGGCGTCGACCAGGTGAGGGAGGCCTGGGCGTTACCCGCGGAGGCCTGCAGGTTGAGTGGGGCGGTGGGTGCTGTGCCGCCACCGAGCGTGCGGGCCCCGAAGTCGTCGAGACGTCCGGTCGTACCGCGCAGTCCGATACCGACACGACCTATTGCGCCGTACGTCGAATCGGCGACGACACCGAGCCTCGACCACGAGCCGTCGTGGAGCCAGGCCTCGAAGATCGAGCCCTTGGCGCGCAGGAGCAGCGTGTTGCCCACGGCGACCTCCCGGGTCATCGTCAGCAGCCTCACCACGCCCGCGTTGTCCTGGCGCTCGAGATACACCTCGTCCGTTCCTGCGAGCTGATTCGTGCGCAGCATGTAGCCGTCGAAGGCGGACGAGCCCGGCGTCTGCACGCGAACGTTGAGCCTGACGGCGTTGCCGGTTCCTGGGAGGGCCGCGATCTTCGTCCAGACCTCGGCATTCGGCCCGTACTGCGCGTTGTTGCGCCACGCGGTGCAGGTCGTGGACACTGCGCACGCGAGCGTGTTGGAGACCACGTTCAGGCCAACCTCGGACGAGCCGACGATTCCGTTCGACCACTTTCCGCCGTCGGAGAGCGGGTTCTCGTTGGCGCGATTGAAGTCGTCGACGAGCACGAGCGGATCGGGTGGGACGAGGTCGGTCGGAGTTGCCGACGCCTCGTTCGAGAGCGGGCCTTCACCGTTCGCGTTGAGGGCGGACACCTTGTAGTAGTACGTCTGGCCGTTCGTCAGCCCCGAGTCCTGGAAGCTCGTCACCACGCCGAGATCGGGAGTGAGCGCGGTCGTCGGGTTGGGGCTCGTTCCTCGGTAGACGCGATAGCCCGTGAGCGGGGAACCACCGTCGAACGTGGGCGCGCTCCAGGTGAGGGAGGCAGTGGCTGCGCCGGAGACAGCGGCAAGGCCGGTGGGAGCGCTGGGTGGGCCCTCTCCCGGAGGCGAGCCGTCGATCGTCACGCCGAATCGCTGGAGCACGAGGTCGATGGGCGTCGCGATCGTCAGGCCGTCGCCGCCGGCGAAGAGAAGCCCTACCGGCTGGTTCCCGCCCTGTGTGACGACGAGAGAGCCGGAGTCACCGGGTGCGCTGAACGGCCCGGGCGAGATGGAGATCTGCCCGTCGAACCGAGCTTCCTGAAGGCAGAACTCCAGGATGGCGACGTAGCAGACGTCGACCGACACGTTCGTGCCCGCAACGCTTCCCAGCTGAAGACCGGTCGTGCGGCCGTACTTCTGCACCGCCTGCCCTATGAACGCAGGTGTCGTGATGGGACTGGGAGCTCCGTATCCGTCGGCCGGCGTTGCCGTACCGACGTTCGCCGTCGACGTCAGCGCGATTGCAGCGTCCATGGTGTTTGTGCCGCCGCCGAAGTCGATCGTCTGGAACGCGTGCAACGTGCCGATGCGATCGGCCGGGTCGGAGCCTGAATCGACGTCGCCGGGCGAGATGATCGGGTCGCCGATGCTCGCAGTGTTCACGCCCGCGAAGACGTGGTTGTTCGAGAGCGCGTAGACGTTCGTCCCGTCAGTGACTCGGGCCCCGAGCGTTCCCGTGGCGACGCCGGCCAGACCTGCCGAGACGCCGATCGGGACGGGGCGCGGGAACCTGTGCGTGGGCAGATGGTCGCGCGGCGCAATCACGCCCGTCGTGACCGACTCGACCGCGACGCCCTCGAGCTCGTCGGGGAGATCGGCGACCTCCGGCTTCTCCTTGTAGATCTCGATGACGGGCTTGCCAGCCTTGTTCAGGCCGACGGCGATCCCGGCGACGCCGGGCTTGTCGAGCAGCCGCTCAGCGTGCTTCTCCTTTGCGGCGATCGCCTTGTCGAGCCCGGGAGGCCCTCCGGGCGGGCCTGCACCCGGCGGCGGGCCCTGTCCTGTCGACGAGGATGCGAGCGCGGCTCCGGCGAGCGCGGCAAGCCCAAGAACGATTCGAGCCCTCCTGAACAACCCCGGCCTCTCTCCTTCGAGACGCATCCCCTCGGCGCGCACACCCTAGTACCGGGAGGCACCAATTACCAGGGTGATTCGACGGATTCCCCCTTTAGACGAGCCCGCCCGAATAGCTCCAGGGACCGGGCTCCAGCCTGATTCCGCGCTTGCGACAGAACTCCCGCACCGAGTCGAGGACGACTCCTCCACTCCCGTGCACGCGCCTGCCGACGAGGTCGACCACGGCAATCCCGTCCGTCACGTCGCCGCGCACGTCGAGCGCGAGGATCACGGCCGGCGCCTCGACCCCGCCGCGATAGCTCGGTGTGAAGGCGACGCGCGTGCCGTCGATCTCGAACCCGCGCGGGTCTCCTTCCTCGATCGCGGAGACGGCATGGCCACGAAGCGCGAGGAGCTCGTGCAGGTCGTCGATCATGCGGCGTGCGAGCTCGAGCCGGCGAGCGTCGGAGAGCTTGTGGCTCGAGCTCCCCGTCGCCTTCGCCGGCACGCCGATCGCGAAAGCTCCCGCAGGGATCTCGCCGACGACGTACGAGTTGGAGGCAACGATCGCCTCGGCTCCGATTCGCGAGCCTGCGTACAGCACCGCACCGAGCCCGACCTGCGAACGATCCTCGAGCACGACCGGCGCAAACCGGTTCTCGAAGCCCTCGAGCACGGAGTGGCCGATGTTGTGCGTGACGATCATGGAGCGCATCGTCAGGAACACCTCGCGGCCGATGAGGACAGGCCGGCAGACGTTGACGAACGCCTCGTCGCCGACGAACGCGAGATCGCCGACCGTGAGCGTGGCCCACGGATCGCGATGACCGCCACCGCCGAAACGGATCGAGCGGCCGGCCCAGATGCCTGCACCGAGAAATGCGCGGCGACAACGCAGCTCGAGGTCGGCGCCGAACTGCGACAGCTCGCCGATGGCGACGATCTCTTCGCAGACGATCGTCGCCCGCGGACCGAGCCGTACGCCATCAGCGATCACGATCCGAGATGCCACGACCAGCGATCCCTCGCCGACGTCGACACCCTCCCCGATCTGTGCGCCGGCCTCGCGGAGCGCGGCGATCTTGCTCCCCATCGAGAGCGCGCGGAACGCGTCGTGGTCGAGCGACGCCAGGAACGAAGGGTCGAGCACGCCTGCCCGCTCGTCGAGATCGAAGGTCGACGGCAGCGAGACACCATCGGTGGAGACCCCTGCGAGGATCGGCCCGGCGGCCGGCGTCGCCGACGCCTTCTGCCGTGCGATCAGCTCCTCGACGTCCTTCTCGGTGATGAAACCGCGCTTCTCGACGCCGGACAGGTCGACGCCGTGCAGCTCGGCGAGCTCGACGGCCTTGCGGGTGGCCTTCCGATCACCGGCGGCGGGCTTCGGCGCGGGCCTCTCCTCGGCCTTCGCGTCGATCGCTGCCAGCTCGTCCGCGGTCTCGGCGACGTACGCGATCGTCTTTCCGAGCTCGACCTCGACGTCCTCGGCGTAGAGCTGCACGATCGTCCCCTCGCCCGGCGACTCGACCTCGACCGTCGCCTTCGTCGTCTCGACGACGCAGACCGGCTGCCCGGCCGACACCTCCGTGCGGTCCTCGACGAGCCACTCCGTGAGGAGCGCGAACTCCGTGTTCGCGTCCTCTCGCGTCAGGACGATCTCGCGCACCTAGCGTTGCGCTCCCTCGATGGCCATCACCGCGTCCACGACGCCCTCGACGCTCGGGAGCATCGCGTCCTCGAGCGGCCTGGCCGAAGGGATGATCCCGTCGCGTGCTGCGATCCGCTGCACGGGAGCGCGCAAGTCGCTCCAGGCCGCCTCCTGCACACGCGCGGCGATCTCCGCGCCAAGACCCCCTGTCAGCGTGCCCTCCTCGGCGGTCACGAGCGCACCGGTTCGCGCGACCGACTCGAGCACGGCAGCGAGCTCCATGGGCACGAGCTGCGAGAGCGCGACGACCTCGCAGAAGATCTCGTGCTCGAGGACGAGCTCGGTGACGGCGTCGAGGACGATCGGCAGCATTCCGCCGTACGTCACGATCGTCGCTGAGCCCTCCGTGAAGTCGGTGGCGGAGAACGTCAGCGCCGCGTACGGGTCACCGCTCTCGCGGACGGCGAGCTCGCCGATGTGACCGTCCTCCGGTCGGCGGTTCGGCCGCCCGTACAGGAGCTTGTTCTCGATGAAGAAGACCGGGCGCTCGTCCTCGACTGCCGCGGTGAGGAGCGCACCGATGTCGTGGCACTCGCTGCACGCGACGACGCAGATGTTCGGGATGCCGAGGAGGAGCTTCTCGAGCGACTGCGAGTGCGTCGGCCCGTATCCGCGCCGCGCGCCCATCGGAGCGCGAACCACGAGCGGCACCGTCACCTGGTCGTCGTACATCTCGCGGAACTTCGAGATCCCGTTCACGATCTGATCGAACCCGAGCGCCATGAAGTCCCCGAACATGATCTCGAGGATGGGGCGCCTGCCGCGAAGGGCCATCCCGGCCGCGACGCCGAAGAGGGACATCGAGCACGTCCTCGCCGAGGAGGACGACGTCGTCGCGCGACGCGAAGATCGCGTGCAGGGTCTCGTTGAGGACCTGCACGCCGCGCTTCTGCTGGGTCATGTCCCAACCTCTGACCGCCCGCGGTCGACTGGTGCCTGGCTCAAGCCAGGCACCATGCCGTTCACGCCGCCTCCGCAGTCGCGGCCGGCGCAGCGTCTGCTGCCTCGACGGTCTCGGCGAGCCGCGCCTCGCACCGGGCCTCGATCGCGGCGCGGTCCTCATCGGAGACGAGGAAGAACGGCGACCCGGTCTCTCGAATGCGCCGGACCGCGTGGCCGGCGGCATCGTGGATCAGCTCGACGTCGGTCGTGTCCAGCTCGTCCGTCCCGATCCCGAACGCCGCACCACGGGCCGCGATCGACCCGGCCAGCTCGAGCTCGGCCGGCGTCGACTGCGCGTAGTGGTTGTTCTCGACGACGAAGAGCACGGGAAGTTGCCAGAGCGACGCGATGTTGAGGGACTCGTACGTCACGCCTTCGCCGAGCGTGCCGTCGCCGAGGAAGACGGTCGACACGGCACCCGTTCTCTTCTGCTTCTCTGCGAGCGCAATGCCGGTCGCCACCGGGACGATGCTCCCGAGGACTCCGTTCGAGTAGAAGTTGCCCTTGCACAGGTGCTGGCTGCCGCCCTTGCCGCCGCAGACGCCGGGGGCCTTTCCCATCACCTCGCAGAGCAGGCCGAACGCGTCGTCCGTGAACGCGAGGTAGTGCCCGTGGCAGCGATGGTTCGAGAAGATCGTGTCGACGTCGGGGGCGAGGTGGTCGATCACGCCGACGGCGTTCGCCTCCTGCCCGATGTACGTGTGCGTCGTTCCGACGAGCTTCCCGAGCGAGAACAGGTCGAGAAGCGTCTCCTCGAACCGGCGGATGAAGAACATCCGCTCGTAGAACGTGCTCGGCGCCGTCATCAGAGGTAGCCGAGGTCGGAGAGCCGCTTCGCGACGGTCGCCTCTTCCTCCTCCGTCAGCTCGTGCCGCTCGGCGCTCTCCAGCTCGCGGAAGACGATCTCGCGGAGCTCGGGCGGCGCATCCGCCGGACGGCTGTCGAGCTCGCGGGGGTCGACGTCGAGCTCGTACGCCTCCTCCTCGCCGCTCTCGACGTGAAGGACGAGTTTCCACGGCGGCTTGCGGACGGCCAGCTTCGTCAATGCGCCCATGTCCGTACCGGCGATGACGGCGACGCGATCCCCTGTCTCGGCGCCGACGACGAGCGGCAGCAGCGACTCGCCGTCCGACTCCCGCGCCGGGAGGCCGGCCAGCTCGAGCAGCGTCGGCACGAGATCGACCGACCGCACCTGAGACTCGACGACAACGGTCTCGAGCCGGCCTGGCGCCGAGAGGATAAGCGGCACCTCGATGACCTCGTCGAAGAGCGTCGCGCCGTGCATGTGATAGACGCCCTTGACCTCCGTCTTGTCGTCGAAGCGCTCGCCCCACGATTCGCCGTGGTCGGAGAGAAAGGCGAACACGGTCCTCTCTCGGAGCCCGAGCGACTCGAGCTCTTCCAGGATCGACGCAACCACCACCTCCGACTGGCGCTCGACGGCCTTCCGATATCGCTCCTTCATCGAGTCGAGCGCCGAAGCAGAGTCCGACTGGATGCCCTCGATGACCTCCTGCTTGGCCGCGAGCCAGTTCTTGCGGTCGGCGTGGACGATGTCGTACGGCATGTGCGTCGCCCAGTTGTGCACGTAGAGGAGGAAGGGCTTCTCATGATTGGCGCGGAGCCACTCGAATGCGCCGTCGAACGTCTCGCTGGTTCCGAGGACGTTCGCCTCCGGCAGATCCTTGAAGAGGTAGTTCGTGTCGAAGACGAAGCTCGCGACCTCGTAGCCGTGTGCCGCGAACGCGCGGAACATCGTCTCGATCGTGGGATCGAGCTGGGCGTCCCAGTGCAGGTAGCCGTGGTGGTGTGCGTAGACGCCGGTCACGATCGACGTCGTCGACGGCGCAGTCCACGGGGCCGCGCTGATCGCGTGCGAGAACCGCACGCCGCCCGCTGCGAGCTCGTCGATCGTCTTCGTGTGGACGTACCGGCCGCCGTAGCAGCCGAGGTGGTCCGTGCGCAGCGCATCGGAGACGTAGACGACGACGTTCACAGCGCGGCGGATTGTAGTGACGGCCTACCGTGCCGCCTGTGTGGGAGGTGAGCACGTGAACGAGGCGGCCCGGCCACGCGCAGTCGTGTTCGTCGAAGGGATCAGCGACCAGCTGGCCGTCACCGCGCTCGCGAGACGCCGAGGCCGGAGTCTCGACGCGGAGGGGATCGCGGTCGTTCCCATCGGTGGCGCACACGCGATCGGTCCCTTCCTCGAGACGTTCGGGCCGCGGGGCCTCGGCCTGACGCTCGCAGGTCTCTGCGACGCCGGTGAGTTGGGCGCTTTCATGCGCGCGCTCGAGCGCGCAGGACTCGGCGCCGACCTCACTCGCGAGGCGATGGAGGCGCTCGGGTTCTACGTCTGCGTCCAGGACCTCGAGGACGAGCTGGTACGCGCGCTCGGTGCCGACACCGTGGGAAGCATCATCGACGCCCAGGGTGAGCTCCGCTCGTTCCGGACCTTCCAGAAGCAGCTCGCGAAGCGCCAACTGAGCCTGGAGGAGCAGCTCTGGCGCTTCATGTGGAACCGGAAGATCCGCTACGCGCCGCTACTCGTGAACGCCCTCGATCTCAGCGCAGTTCCCCGTCCGCTCGACGGCGTCCTCTCCCACGTCTGACGTGCGAACAGCGAGAGGTCACGCACGCGCCACGAGGAAGTGCCACTCGTTCTCGAGGCTGTAGCTCCCGTCTGGGCGTCGATACGGCGCCAACGACTCGACGATCGCCTCTCGTACGGCGTCCTCGCCGGAGCAACGGATCGCCTCGACGACGAGCCCCGGTGCGAGGGTCAGGCGGACGAGCGTCGCCTCGTCGGGATGCTCGAAGGCGTAGCTGAGATCGAACGCGTCGAGCGGAGCCAGACCAGCTGTCATCACCGCGCGTTCGAGCACGCCGGGCTCCCACAGGCGCAGCTGCGCCGGTGCGTCCGGTGGCGGAGGCGGCCCCAGCGGGAAGACCGCCTGCT
Organism: Actinomycetota bacterium; assembly: GCA_020029615.1. Lineage (GTDB taxonomy): Bacteria > Actinomycetota > Thermoleophilia > Gaiellales > Gaiellaceae > GMQP-bins7. The sequence goes on along the minus strand of JAIBJO010000086.1, from coordinate 7,500 downwards.
TCATCGCAGTCAGGTCGCAGCGCTCAGGCCGTCCCCACACCTGGATCAGGACCTGCCCGCCCGGCTTGGCGACGCGGCCGGCCTCGCGCAACGCGGCGACCATGTCTGCGGCGAAGAAGAACGAGTTGAACCCGCAGATGAGGTCGAATCGATCGTCCTCGTAGGGAAGGAACTGCAGGTCGCCAACCCGGACGCCCGCCTCCGGAACGCGCTGCCGGGCAAGAGCGACGAGCGCCTCGGCCGCGTCGATCCCGTGCACCCGAGCGCCGCGATCGGAAGCGAGCCGGAGGAACACGCCTGACCCGCACCCGACCTCGAGAACGGCGTCTCCTTCCGAGAGGCGCACTCGGCGAAGCGCCTCCTCGTACGTCGGGAGCTGCTGCTCCTCGTTCGCGGCCCAGTCAGCCGCGCGAGCTCCCCAGATGTCGCCGTGTCGCGGCGCGCTCCCCTTCACCGGCAGCGGCGAGACCATTTCTCCTCCTTCGCGTAAGCTACGGTTCATAGCTATAAACTACGTACCATAGTCTTGTCAAGCAGAATGCTCAGCCTGTTCTCGTACGAGGTGCTCGGCCTGATCGGGCGCAACGGCGCGAGCCCGCACGACCTCCGCGGCATGGTGCGGCGCGGTCGGATGCTCGAATGGGCGGGCGAAAGCCAGTACTACACGGAGCCCAAGCGCCTGGCGGAGCTCGGGTACCTCCAGGCCCGCAAGGAGCCCGGGAAGACTCGCGAGCGCACGGTGTACGCGCTCACGGAGAAGGGCCTCGACGCCCTGCGCGAGTGGGCCGAGACGCCGACACGGTTTACGCCGGTCAAGAGCGAGCTGCTCGTGCGACTCCTCGTCGCCGATCTCGTCGGCGAGGACGCGACGCGCGAGAGCGTCACCGCGCTCCGCGCAGAGATCGCCGACCTCGAGACGAGGCTCGACGAGGCCGAGACGGGCGCCGACAGGCTGCCGCACCGCAGCAAGTACCTGCTCCTCAACCTCGACTTCCTGCGAGCTCTCCTCGCCCTGCACCTCGACCTCATCGAGCGCGTCGAGCGGGAGCTCCCCGGCGACTCAGCCGACGACCGTCGACAGGAGACTGCGTCCGCGTAACCCCGCGGGCTCGTCGATCCCGAGGAGCTCGAGCACCGTCGGCGCGATGTCGAGAAGGTGGGCGTCGTGGCGGCCGGACGCTTCGATCCCGGGACCAGCGACGACGTAGAGCCCGTCCTGCGCGTGGTTCGCGTCGTCCGGGCCGGTGTCGTTCTCGAGCGTCTGGATGCCCTCGTCACCGCCGATCGTCCCCACCGAGCGCCAGTAGAGATCGCCGAAGACGACGATCAGGTCGGGTGCGATCCCCTGCGGGTCGTCGTAGAGGTCCTCCGGCTTGTAGACGGCAGTGGGGATGGGGTTGCCCGCGTCGTCGGGGATCTCCGCGATGCGGCGTGCGAGGTCGTCGCGCACCGTGTCGTAGTCCTCGGGAGCGATCGTGCCCTCCGGCTCGCGACCCGCAACGTTGAGGAAGACGCGCGCGTAGTAGCCGCCCTCCCCCCACGCCGTCGTGCGCGACCAGTCGACGCCGACGTCGCGCAGCGACGAGACCCCGTTGGGCCCTGCGAGAGTCGTGAGGAGTCCCTCTCGACGCAGCCACTCGTTGATGCGGATGCCGCCGTCGAGACGCTTTGCGCCGTGATCGGAGAGGACGAAGACGACCGTGTCTTCGTCCGCGTCCTCGAGCAGCTTCCCGATCAGCCCGTCGAGGTGACGGTGATAGTCGAGGATCGCCCCCTCGTACGCGTTCCCCGGCTCGTGCTTTCGGTGCTCGGGATCCATGTACTTCCAGAAGCCGTGGTGCATGCGGTCAGGGCCCATCTCGACCATGGCGAAGAGCGTCCAGGGCTTCGTCTGCAGCAGGTGCTCGGCGAGCCGGAAGCGCTTGTCGGTCATCTCGTACACCTGCCGCAGGAGGTACTCCTTGTCGTCCGTGCGGAAGTCCTTCGTGTCGAACAGGTACTCGCCGACGACGTCGGCGATCTCGTCCTTGAGCGCAGCCGGATACGTGTACTTGCTCTCGAGCGACGGCGTCAGGAAGCAGCCCACCATCACGCCGTTCAGCGGCCGCGGAGGGTAGCAACCCGGCACGGAGAGGACGATCGACGAGCCGCCCGCTCGCGTGACGTAGTCCCACAGCCGCGGCTCCTTGATCGCCGTCGACATCGCTATGAACCCGCCGTCGTAGGTGTGGTCGGAGCGGTTCCGGAAGCCGTAGACGCCGAGGTCGCCCGGCGTCTTCGAAGACATCATGCAGGACCACGCGGGCACCGTGATCGGCGGGATCACCGAGGTGAGTCGGCCCCACGAGCCACGGTCCATCAGGCTGGAGATCGTCGGTAGCTCGTCGCGCCAGCGCTCGAGGACGAGCGACGGCTCGGCGCAATCGAGCCCAATGAGCATCACCTTCCGCGGCACGCGGGCAACGATAGCCTCGTTGCAGCGAGAATCCCGCCATGAGCACCGCGCCCGAGTCCAATCAGGAGACCGTCGTCATGAAGTTCGGCGGCTCGTCCGTCGCCGACCCCGACAAGATTCGCCAGGTCGCCCGGCGGCTCGTCGACGCACGAGAGCGCGGCGTGCGGGTCGTGGCGACGGTGTCCGCGATGGGGGACACGACGGACACGCTGCTCGAGCTCGCGGGCGCGATCTCCCCTCACCCCCATCCGCGAGAGCTGGACATGCTCCTCTCGACGGGCGAGCGCATCTCGTGCGCCCTCGTCGCCATGGCCGTGCACGACCTCGGACACGAGGCGGTCTCCTTCACCGGCTCGCAGGCGGGGATCATCACCGACCCGGTGCACACGAAGGCCAAGATCCGCGAGATCACACCGTTCCGCGTGGTCGAGGCGCTCGACGAGGGCAGGATCGTCCTCGTCGCCGGCTTCCAGGGCTTCTCGCGCGACACGATGGACGTCACGACCCTCGGCCGCGGTGGCACCGATGCGACTGCGGTCGCGCTGGCGGCCGCGCTCGGCGCGACGTGCGAGATCTACTCCGACGTGCCCGGTGTCTTCACCGCCGACCCCAGGATCGTCGCCGACGCGCGCAAGCTCGCCGTCGTCTCGTACGAGGAGATGCTCGAGATGGCGGCGTCCGGAGCGAAGGTGCTGATGCTGCGGGCCGTCGAGCTGGCACGCGGGCAGCGTGTGCCGATCCACGCGAGGTCGACGTTCTCCGACGAGGAGGGCACCCGGATCGAGGATGCCGAAGGCATGGAGCAGGCGATCGTCTCCGCGGTCACGCACTCGGAGGACGAGGTCGTCTTCGCGCTTCGCGCGGTTCCCGACCGGCCCGGCTCGGCAGCCGCGATCTTCGACGCCGTCGCGGCCGCGCACGTGAACGTCGACACCATCCTCCAGAACGTCGGGCACGGATCGGCCGAGCTCTCGTTCTCGGTCCCGCACGAGGACGTGCCCGCCGCGCGGCGCGCGCTCGAGCACGCTCAAGAGTCGATCGGTGCGATCAAGATCGAGGAGATCGCCGACCTGGGGAAGGTCTCACTGGTCGGAGCCGGGATGCGCTCACACCCCGGCGTAGCCGCGCGCATGTTCCGCACCCTCGCCGACGAGCAAATCAACCTCCGGCTCATCTCGACCTCGCCGATCAAGGTGTCGTGCCTCATCCCGCGGCTGCACGTCGAGCAGGCGGTCCGCGCGCTGCACGAGGCATTCGGGCTCGGCGAGCAGTAGGCTGCTCATCCGATGACCGCGCAAGAAGCCGCTCCCGTCGAGCCGCGTGGACAGAGCCGCGGCCGCGCGACCGCCGTCTGGGTCGTGCTCGTCGTCGCCGGTCTGCTCCTGCTCGTCTCGTCCTTTGCCATCTGGATCAACCGTGTCGCGCTGAACACGAACGTCTTCAGCGACACGAGCACGGCGCTTCTCGACGACCCCGCGATTCGGAGCGCCGTCGCAACACGCGCCGTGGACGAGCTTTTCGACAACGTCGACGTCCAGGCGGAGCTGGAGGCACAGCTCCCGACCGATTACCAGGGGCTGTCGGGAGCGGCGGCCGCGGGGCTACGGCAGGCGTCGTACCAGATCGTCGATCGCGCGCTCGAGCAGCCCGTCTTCCAGGACCTCTTCAAAGTCGCGCTCGTGGAGTCGCACAGGACCCTCGTCCAGGTGCTAGAGGGCGGTGGCGACCGCGTTTCGACAGCAGGCGGAGAGGTGACGCTCGACTTGCGCGCGATCATGATCGAGGCCGCCGACCGCATCGGGATCGGTGACCAGATCGTCGACAAGATCCCCGCCGACGCCGGCAGGATCGTGATCCTTCGCTCGGACGAGCTCGACACCGCCCAGAGCGCGGCCCAGCTGCTCAAGACGCTCGCGTGGGTGCTCCCTCTCCTCACGCTCCTTGCGTTCGGCTTCGCGGTGTGGCTCGCCCGCGACCGCCGTCGCGCCGTGCGCGGTACCGGGGCGACACTCGTCGTCGTCGGTCTCGTCGGCCTCGCCGCGGCACGCCTGACGCGGAACTACGTCGTCGAATCTCTGGTTGAACGCCGAGACGACCGCGATGCCGCGAGCAACGCCTGGGACATCCTCACCGAGCTCATGCGTGGTTCTTTCCGGCTCATGATCGTAGTGGGGATCCTTTTCGTTCTCGCCGCCTGGCTCGCCGGCCCCGGCCGTCGCGCGCTCGCGATCCGCGGCTGGCTCGCCCCAGGCCTGCGCAGCCGCGTGTGGGCGTACGTCGTCCTCGGTGTGCTGGCGCTGATAATGCTCCTCACCGCGCAGGTGACGGACTTCGCGCGGCTGTTGGTCGTCGCGGTTCTGGCCAGTCTGGGCGCCACCTGGATCGAGCTGACGCGAAGACAGGCGTTGGTCGAGTTCCCCGACGCGCAGAGCTCAACGTTCCTCGCGGACACCTGGGCGCAGGTCTCGAGCTGGTGGGAGAAGCAGCGGGCACCCTCCGCAGCGCAGCCTTCAGTCGAGGTGCCGCCAGCCGCGGACATCACCGTCCGGCTGGCTTCGCTCGCGGAGCTGCACGCGAAGGGCGAGCTGACGGACGAGGAGTACGCGTCGGCGAAGGCTCGCGTCCTCGCCAGCGAGTAGGTAGGCAGGCTCTCCGTCATCCACGCCGAAACCTCCGGCGTGGACTCGAACGTCGTTCGCGCGATCGTCACCGCTGCGGTGTGGCTCCTCATCGTGGTCGTGCTCCGCGCTCTGTTGAACCTCGCGTTCGATCGCTACGAGCGACGCCTTGCCGAGACCGATCCGACGGTCGCGGCGCGTCGGCGCACGACCTATGGCTTCCTGTTGCGGATGATCGTCGCGCTCGTCGCGATCATCGGTATCTGGAGCGTCCTGTCGATCTTCCCGGCCACCCAGGAGATCGCGCGCGCGTTCCTCGGATCGGCCGCCGTGCTCGCCGTCATCGCCGGCCTCGCGCTCACGACGCCGCTCGGCAACCTCGGCTCGGGCGTGCTTCTCGCGTTCACGCAGCCCGTGAAGCTGGGAGACCGGATCACGGTGGACGGCCACACCGGGATCGTCGACGAGATCTCCCTGAGCTACACGGCGCTGACGACCGACGAGGGTCGCCGAATCTTCGTGCCCAACACCCGGATGGTCTCGACGACGCTGGTCAATCGCTCCGTCGACGATCCGCGCCGGCTCGTCACCGTCGACCTTCCGGTACGCCTCGGCGCTTCGCTCGGCGACGCCCGGACGATCACGATGGAAGCTGCGTCGAGGGTGCCGCAAGGTGACGAGCTTGCGATCTACGTCCAGGTCGGCGACGTCACGGAGAAGACCGCGTGGCTCCACGTCGTGGCGTACGCCCCATTCAATGCGGACGTCTCGCAGGTCGCGAGCGAGATCCGCGAAGAGGCCGTCGCGGCGCTCGCCTCGGCAGACTTGCTGCCAGCCTAGAGATCGAGGCTTTCGCCGGGTCGCACCACGTGGACGGACACGTCCGGTGCTGCGGCTTGCGTGGCCACGACGAACTCCGCCGGTGGCAGGTCGACGAAGCCCGGGGGGCCACGAAGGCCGAGGTGGATCGGGAAGTACGTGCCCCAGTGGATCGGGATGACGACCGCAGGGCGTATCAGCGCGACGGCCTCGGCGGCCCGCTTCGGATCCAGGTGACCTGCACCGAGCCCCGGGCCCCAGCCCCAGATGGGGATGAGAGCGATGTCCACAGGTGCAAGCTCGCTCATCCCCTCGAAGAGATCGGTGTCCCCGGCGAAGTAGACGGACCTCGAGCCGGTGACGACGTATCCGATCGCGTCTGCCGACGCCCCGAACGGCCCCCTCGTCCCCTCGTGCTCGGCGGGCACGGCCCGCACCTCGAGCGCGCCGACGTGGATGCTCTCGCCGACCTCGATCTCCACCACCGACTCGAAGCGCCGCTTGCGCAGCAGCCCCCCGAGCCCACGGGGGACGACGACCGGAAGCTTCTTGCCGAGCTTCTCAAGCGACGGGATGTCGAGATGGTCGTAGTGCGCATGCGAGATGAGCACGGTGTCGACGCCGCGACGCGACCTCGAGTCCACGGGGGCCGTACGCCGGAGGTGCGCCACGCGGTTGCGCAGGAGCGGGTCGGTGAGGAGCCGAACGCCGTCGAGGTCGACGAGGACGGTCGCGTGTCCGACATATTCGATCCGGGCCACGAGAGAACGCTAAAGGTCGTGCCTGGCTGAAGCCAGGCACATAACGGAGTCGGCAGGGAGTCTGGCTTCAGCCAGACCCCCTGCCGCGTCTCTCACACGCAGTCCTTCAGCCCCTGCGCCTCCGGTAGCGACTCGAGCTTCTTCAGCGTGTTGTTCTCGATCTGCCGGATGCGCTCGCGGGTGACGCCGAACGTCTGCCCGACCTCCTCGAGCGTGCACGGCTGGGTGCCGTCAAGGCCATAGCGCAGCTCGATCACGCGCCGTTCGCGATCAGGGAGGACCGACAGGGCCAGCTCGACATCCTCTCGGCGCAACGAGAGCGACGCGGTGTCGAACGGCGACTCGGCCTGCTCGTCGGGCACGAAGTCGCCGAGCGACGAGTCGTCGTCCTCGCCGATCGGCTTCTCGAGCGAGATCGGCATTTGCGCCATGCGCAGGATCTCTCGCACCTCGTCGGTCGTGATCTCGAGCTCCTCGGCGATCTCCTCGGGCAGTGGCTCGCGGCCGAGCCGCTGGACGAGCTGGCGCTCGATGTGCACGACCTTGTTCAGCTTCTCGACCATGTGCACCGGGATGCGGATCGTGCGGGCCTTGTCGGCGATCGCGCGCGTCACCGCCTGGCGGATCCACCACGTCGCGTACGTCGAGAACTTGTAGCCCTTGCGGTAGTCGAACTTCTCGACGGCCCGAATGAGGCCGAGCGACCCCTCCTGGATGAGGTCGAGGAACGAGAGCCCCCGTCCGAGGTAGCCCTTGGCGATCGAGACGACGAGCCGGAGGTTCGCCTCGATCATCTGCGTCTTCGCCCCCATGTCGCCACGCTCGATCCGCTTCGCGAGGTAGACCT
>JAIBJO010000164.1 GCA_020029615.1 Actinomycetota bacterium | reverse complement strand
TTGTGCCGGCCACGACCAGGGACAAGGCGACGGGCGGATCGGTCCCCACGCTCTTTGGCATCGCGGTCGGCGAGTACGTGACCGAGTCGCGCGCCAACACCGAGCGAGTGAAGATCGGCGAGAGTACTCAGCTCAGCTCTCGCGTGGTGACTGTGACCGAGGATACGGTCTCGGTGTACCGGGTGGTGGTCGGGAGCTTTACGAACCGCACCGCCGCCGAGCGCACCGCCAGCGATCTGATCCAGCGCGGGCTGGTGAGCGAGGCGCGCGTCGTGCCGGTGGCGAAGGGCACGGCGGGCCGACCGTAGGAGCCTCGGCACTCGAGCGGTTTCGGAGGCGCGCCTGCTGGCGCGCCTTTTCGCTTGCCCTGCCGCAGCCGGACGACTAGGTTCAGCGGCCGCCCGTCTTGCAGCGCCGCGCAGCGACCGCTACGGTCCTGGGGCGCCGCGACTCCCTTGCGTGTTTCATCTTGAACGGGCCCCGGGGCCTGTTGCGCACGAACTCGCCCCGGGGCAAGTTGCGTCCCCATCGTCTAGAGGCCTAGGACACCGCCCTTTCACGGCGGCGGCACGGGTTCGAATCCCGTTGGGGACGCCAGCTCTCGCCAAGGCATCGCAGGGACTTGCGGGCCCTTGGCGGACCGCGAACGCCCCAATTGTCCCCGAACTGTCCCTCTTCTCTCGGCAGGCGTGTCTCCCATCGCCACGACCTTGCGCGGTTCCTGCGCCACCGCGCCATGCAGCGCGGCGAGCTTCCGCACCGCGTCGATCTGATCCGTCGACGACACGATGTGGTAGCAATCGAAGACCGAACGAGTCTTGTGCCCGGTGATGGACATCGACACTTGCTCCGAGGCGCCGACGCGGACGAGATTCCGCACGGCGGAACGCCGCAGATCGTGGAGCAGTCGCCCAGGCACGCCCGCCTTCGTGCATGCCGTTCGCCAGCCGTCGTAGTACCAGGTCACCTGATGCCCGCTGCGGTGGAAGACCCACGGGCAGACCGTGTCGTTCTCGCGCTCAAACTCCGAAGTCCGCTCCCGCTGTTCGCGGAGCAGGGCCGCGAGACGGGGATGCACTGCGAACGGGAACGAGCGAGGCTCCCCTGACTTCGTGGTGCCGCGCTCGAGCCGGATTGTTCCTCCCTCCCAGTCAACCTGGGACCAACGCAGATTCCGCAACTCCCCCCGCCGCCAGCCCGTGATGTACGCGGCCTCCACGAACGGCTGCATGTACGCAGGAAGCTGCGTGAGCAAGCGCTTCACTTCGGCGTCCGTGAAGAAACCCGTGCGAGCGTTGCTGACGCGCGGGCTCGGCAGGTATGGCCGGTGCGGCAAATGGCCGGACCGATAGGCCAGCGTGAAGGCTCGGCCGAGCGCCCCCACCTCGTTCTTGACCGTCGCGGCCGCGGCGCCGTCGGCCAGTCGCTTCTGGATGTACGTCTTCACCACGTCGGCCGTGATGTCGAGAGCTCGGGTGTGTGCGGGGAAGTACTCCGCCAGACGGCCGAACGGCGGCGCGCTCTTGCGCGCGTTAATCTCGTAGTCCTCGATGACCATTCGCTCCAGATCCGCGAAGGTGAGCCGCTCGGCTTGGGGACCGACAAGGCGCCCATGCCCCATCTCTGCCAACCGACGTCTGAGCAGGCTCACTGCCTTCGCACGGACCGTTGACTGCGACGATTCGCGGTGCTGGCCACCGCGGAACGAGTACTGGATCCACCAGACCGACCCACGCCGAAAGACTCGCCCCATGCCTCGCGCTTTCATCGACGCTTCCTAGCCTCTCGTCGGGTTCGGCCGGCTTGCGGTCGAGCCGACGCCCCACTGCTCGGAGTCGGCGATGGTGGGCGAGGTGGTTGCAGCTCGCCGCAGTGGGTCGAACCTCTGTCGGGGTGAGGCAGGATCTCCTCGTCGCGCGCTCGCCAGGGCGAACCGACGTAGCGACCCGTCGGAAGGCCGCTCAACGTCGCGTCCTCGACACGCGCCAGCACGGCAGCCAAGAGGGACGCGATGGTCTTGTCCTCCCGACGGACGAGCTCACCGTCGTCCTTCTTCTTGAGCCACTTTCCGTGGGCAGTCTGCCAGCCGAACATCGCCTTTAGTTCCTTACCGTTGTCGAAGACGTCGACGCCGCTCGAGATGACATACTCGTCGTAGACGAGAAGCTGATCCAAGATGGGACGTGTGTAGGGCGTGCCCGTGAACAACGGACAGAAACGCCTGGCGACCGACTCTCGAGCTCGCCTCCCGTCCGGGTTCGGCCTTCCAGCTCGTCCGCCGGCCTTCCATGCCAACACCCCGAGCATGGGCACACGCGGTCGAGGGATCTTGCCAAGCGAACTCGCAACATGCACATCAGCCCAAGCGGACCACTTGTCGCCGAAATCGATAGCCTTGTCGATGACGCCTTGAAGTTCCTCAGGCGTCAGGCGTCCCTTGATTTCGATGACGGCCCGGACGGCTTCCGGCCGGACTATCACGAAGTCGAGGTCGCGGAACACCACAGGCACATTGGCCGCGTCGTACACGATCACATCGCACTGGTGCGACAAGACGAACGAGTGGTACCGCATCGGGTCACTCGCCGGCCCGGAGACGGCCGTGCCGGTGGCGGTCGGGAACAGCACAAACCCCGACCCAACCGCGAAGCGCTGCGGGATTGCATTCCGTAGCAGCTCCGCGACCAGGTTCTCCTTAAACGTCCCGACGGAGGGATGATGGGCGTTCCCAAGAATCGAGCCGAGGAGTTCCACCCGAGCCCGAAACGACTCGCCCAACAGACCAGCGAAATCGTACAGGTCGGTCCCGTAGGGCAGAGGAGCAGCTGCTACCGGGGCGGGTGCAGCCGGCGCAGTCGCCGAGGGTTGGGAGGCGGCCCGTGACTTCCTCATGGCAGAGACCATAGCGTCGTTCGATTACGGAACGAAACGCCTTGTTTGCGCCAGGAACCGTTGCAATCCGAGCTCCGAAAACCGAATGGTCCGGCGCGTCAGCCGCCTCGTGAAACTCCAGTGTTTGGCTTGTCGATAGACCCACGCCACCGACCGGCCGAAGCGCTCGGCCACATCCTCGGCCGTCAGCAGTCTGTCGAGCGCAAGGGGTGCCTCCGGCTCGCCCGACGGCGTAGCGACCCGTAGCCGGTTTATCACCGCCGCCTGCAGGCTCGCAAGCTCAATGAGCGCTGCAGCAGCCTCAGCCGGTGATGCGGGTTCCGGAAATTCTGACCACTCCTTTTCCGGAAAAGCTGACCACCTGAGGGAGGAGGAGAGCTCCGATAACCTGCCGCCCGTCGCGCGCGCGGATGACCCGCGCCGCCGCC
>JAIBJO010000085.1 GCA_020029615.1 Actinomycetota bacterium | reverse complement strand
CGAGGAGATCGTCATCTGGGCGACCTCCGAGTTCGGGTTCGTTCGGCTCCCGGAGTCCGCGGCGACGGGCTCGTCGATGATGCCCCAGAAGCTCAACCCCGACGTCGCCGAGCTGGCCCGGGGGAAGGCCGGGACCGCGATCGGACGCCTCACGGGCTTGCTGGCAACCGTGAAGGGTCTCCCCCTTGCATACGACCGCGACCTCCAGGAGGACAAGGCGCCCGTGTTCGCCACTCGGCGGGACACGAGGCGTGCGCTCGAGGCGCTCACCATGCTCGTGAGCGGGCTCGAGGTCGATCGCGGGCGCATGGCTAAGGCTGCGTCCGATCCGCTCCTGCTCGCCACCGATGCGGCCGAGGCGCTCGTCAAGGACGGAGTGCCGTTCCGGGACGCGCACGAGCAGGTCGCCGAGAGCGTGCGCGACGGGTCCTTCAAGAAGCCGCGCAAGGGCACGGCGAGGCCGGCGCCCGGCCCGGGCGGCATTCGTGACGCGCTCGACGAGGCGCGCCACCGCTTCGTCGACAACCTGTAGGGGCGAGGCTCGCCTCGCCCGACCTTCCGAGGCGCACCGCAGGTGCGAGCAAGTCTCGCCCTACGCGAGCAGAGCGTCGTGAACGCGGCGCTGGAAGTCGGCGATGAGCTGCTCGCTTTCCCTCATCAGCCTGCCCTGCGGGACGGCGCCGGAGTCGAGGCCGCGCTGCACCGACTCGACGAGAGAGACGTCCTCCTCGCCGACCTGGTTGTCCCAGGCCATGAGCTCGGCGATCTCGTCGGGCGAGCTGTCCGGCCCGAAGTAGTAGTCCGTCGTTTCGACCGTCTGTTTCGGGCCGTCGGCGACCCAGCGCTCGAGCGAGACGTTGGCGATGCCGGGCGCGATGTTCATCGTCGTTGCGGGGAAAACGAAGTGGTACTGCGACTGCTCGACCGGGCCGTGGGGTGTGTAGGCGGCGGCCTTCCCGTTCCCCGCGAGCACCGACGGCCGCACCGGGCCGATCTGGCTCGAGAAAGTCTCGTGCACTCGGAGGAGGTAGTTGTCGGGGCTGACGTCGATCAGCTTGCTGAACCCCGGATGCGCCGTGGGGCAGTGGTAGCACTCGAGGTAGTTCTCCAAGGCGACCTTCCAGTTCGAGGCGATCGGCCACTCGTGGTGGGAGTGGAAGCGAAGGGTGTCGACGTCGAGCCCGCTCTCGGCGACGATCGCGGGCAACTCACCGAGCGCGTGCTCGAGCGGGGCCGCCTCAGGGTCGGGGTTGACGAAGACGAACGGCCCCCAGGTTCCGACCGAGACCGGCAGGAGGGAGAGCCCGTCCGGGTCGAACCCCGGCTCGCGCTCGGAGCGCGGCGCCTTCCGGAGGGAACCGTCGAGGTCGTACGTCCAGGCGTGGTAGGGGCACTGCAACGTTGAACGACAGCCGGCGCCGGCGACGACGAGGTGCCCACGGTGCCGGCAGACGTTGACGAACGCACGCAGCGCTCCGTCTGCTCCCCGGACTACGGCCATCGGAACATGCGACACCTGAGCCGCGAAGAAGCATCCCGGGTCGGCGACCCACTCGAGAGGCCCGGCATAGTGCCAGGCGCGGGCGAAGATGCGTTCGCACTCGAGCACGAGCACCCGCTCGTCCGAATACCAGCCCGCCGGGAGCGTCCAGCCGTCCTCGAGCGCGTAGTCGAGCTCGGGAATCCGCTGCATCTGGCCGGTCACCCGGTCCTCCCCGCAAGCGGCGCCAGCGCGATCACCTCGCGCAGGAACGGAGGCTCGTCGTCGTCGCAGGGCGGGGCTTCGAGCTCCTCCGCGTAGCGCCGGCCGTCCCAGACCGCGGACGCGATGGTGCCGGGGCTCCAGGCGTCGCCGATCAAGCGGATCGTCGGATGCTCCCGAGCGCCGAGTGCTGCTGCGAGCTCCGACGCGAGAGCGTCTTCGGGGAGCCGGGCCGTCACGAGGACGAGCGAGTCGCACGGAAGCTCGTGCTCCCGGTCCGTGTACACACACGCCGTCAGCACGACGCCGCCGTGAGCGCCCAGCACGGTCTTCGAGGTGAGGATCGTTACACCGAGCTCCAGCAGACGACGCTGGATCCGGTGCTGCTCCATCGTGTTGACGGTCCATTCCGAGATGCGCGGCTCGGGGGTCACCATGGTCACGGCACGCCCCTCGTTCACCAGAAGCTCGGCGAGAGCGCCGCCCATGTAGTAGTGGTCGTCGTCGAAGACGACGATACGATCCCCAGCGGGACGCGCGCCCGTCATGAGGTCGTCAGGCGTGAGGAGGTCCATGCCCTCGAGCTCGAGCGGTCGCGTGTGCCAGCGTCCGATCCCGTCGGAGCGCCAGCGGGAGCCCGTCGCCAGCGCGACATGGTCGAAGTCGTACGAGAGGATCTCAGCGGCGTCGAGCCGACCGGCGAGCGCCAGGTCGACGTTCGGCAGTCGCTCGAGCTGGCCCTGCCGATAGTCGCGAACCCGGATCCAGGATGCGAGGCCTGGCAGGCGGGCCTCGCGGGCGACCCGGCCGCCCAGGACATCGTCCTGCTCGGCGAGAACTACCTCGTAGCCCCGTTTCCCGAGTGCCTGCGCGGCCTCGAGGCCGGCCGGTCCTGCGCCGACCACGAGCACCTTCGCATCGGTCACCTTCGGCCGCATGCGCTCCGGGTGCCAGCCGCGCCGCCACTCCTCTCCCATCGACGGGTTCTGCGTACACCGAAGCGGCGTCATCAGCCAGTCCCCCGTCACGCAGACGTTGCAGCCGATGCACTCCCGGATCTCGTCGAAGCGACCTTCCTCGATCTTCCGAGGAAGGAACGGGTCCGCTATGGACGGCCGAGCTGCCCCGATGAGGTCGAGGACGCCGTCCCGGATCATCCGCACCATCGTGTCAGGCGATGTAAAGCGACCTACGCCGACGACGGGCTTCGACGTGAGCTGCTTGAGGCCCCGTACGTACACCTCCTGGGCGCCCTCGTCGGCGAAGCGCGAGGTCACCGAATCGAAGTCCCAGTCTCCGACCATGAAGTCCCAGAGGTCGGGAAGCTCTCCGACCAGGCCCAGAACCTCCTCGGTCTCGGCGCGTCCGAGCCCGCCTTCCCCGAGCAGCTCGTCGACGCAGATGCGGCACGCGACAGCGGCGCGGCCGTCCACCTCGGCGAGCGTGTCCTCGAGGATCTCGCGGAGCAGGCGGGCCCGATTCGCAAGCGTGCCGCCGTAGGCGTCGTCGCGATCGTTGTAGCGGCGCGAGAGGAAGTGCTGGATCGTCGTCAGCCCGTGCCCTGCGTAGACGTAGACCAGGTCGTAGCCGGCACGCAGCGAGCGCGCCACGGCTTGCCGGTGCCATCTGCGCATGTCGGCGATGTCGCGTGCACCCATTCGGCGTGCCTGAACGGGATGCGTGCCCGCAACCGGTAGGTGGGCCGGGCCCAGCGGGGGTTGGCGCACGTACAGGTTCGCTGCCATGAGTCCGCTGTGGACGAGTTGGATGCCCGCGAGCGAGTCGTGCTCGTGCACGGCCTCTACGAGCCGCGCGTGGGCCGGGATGTCGGCGTCGTCCCAGATTCGTCCCTCGATGTACGGGGCGACGTCGGTCGAGTGGTGGATCTCGACCTCCTCAGTGCAGACGACCGCCCACCCTCCCTCCGCCTTCATTCCGCGCATGAAGGCCTGCGCGGTCGGATCGCGATGGCCCATGCCGTTGCAGTGCGGAACCTGGAAGAAGCGGTTCCGGGCAGTCACGGGACCGATCCGTACCGGCTCGAAGAGGATGTCGAATCGTTGTTCGCGCAAGGTCGCGATCCTCGGCTCCTAAGGGGTTCGATCAGGCCGGCGGGGCCATGGGCCGGGCTGGACGTTCCTTCTTCGGGTCGACGAAGGGGATCGCGGCCGTGCGACCCGTCAGCGTTCCGTGCTCCGACTCGACGTGAAGCTCGTTGCCCGGCTTGGCCAGCTCGATGGGGACCCAGACGTAGCCGATGTTCCGACGCAGCCCGGGCGACCAGACTGCGGCGGTGACCGTACCGACCTGAACCCCACCCGCGTATGCCGGCCAGATCGCGCCGATACCGGGCAGCGGCTCGGTGGAGTCGAGCTCGATTCCGACGAGCTTTCTGTCGACTCCTTCGGCTCGGGTGCGCTCGAGCGTCGCCTTGCCGATGTAGTCCTGCTCCTGCGGCTCGACGAGGCGTTCGAGGCCCATCACGTGGAAAGGCGTGTCTCGCAGCGTCATGTCGGAGCCGAGGTTGAAGATGCCCGCCTCGATCCTCCGGGCCTCGCTGGGAGCGATCGGGCGAATGCCGTGCTCCTCGCCGGCACGCATGATCGCGTCCCAGAGGTCGGCTCCGCGACTCCCGTCGAGGAGGTTGACCTCGAACCCCGGCACGGCGGACCAGCCGGTGCGGCTGATGACGACCGGGATGTCGCCGATGACGAACCGCCCGCACCAGTAGTAGCGCAGGTCGTAGATCGCGTCGCCTACGAGCTTGGCAAGAGTCGCGCCTGACAGCGGCCCCTGCACCTGCACCGGGTGGACGTCGGGATAGGTGACCTGGGCATCGAGACCGCTCTTCGCAAGCACGCCGAGTGCGTAGAGCCCGGCGTCCGCATCGGCGAGCTGGAGCCACCACGTTCCGTCGTCGACGTGGAGGAGCACCGGGTCGTTGACGATGCCCCCGTCGGGCGAGGTGACGATCATGTACTTGCCCTGTCCCACGGCGCACCGCGTCAGGTCGCGGCAGGTGAGCATGTCCGTGAGGCGATCGGAATCGGGCCCGCTGATCTGCACCGTTCGCTCGACGCCCACGTCCCACAGCGTGACGGCGTCGTTCAGTGCCCAGTACTCCACCTCGACGTCGTCGTACTCGGCGGGCAGGTACATCTTGTTGTAGATGTCGTATGCCCGGCAGCCCGCGCGGAGTGTCGACTCGAAGAACGGGGAGCGCCGGTACCACGGCCCGAAGTACAGGCGCGTCGCCGCCGGAGGCGACGAAACGGCCTCCGCTGCCATGCCATGTTCGTATGGTGTCACGCCAACGCCTCCTGACTGACCGGACGGTCAGGATACACCCTCTGGCGCGAATCGGACAAGATACGAGCGCGTGAGCGTTCCAGCGCCCGTTCTCGCCGACCGTGTCGCAGACATCCTGCGAGCGACGTGCCGTGTCGTCGTCCGGGACGGTGCGCACGGGCTGCGGATGGCGAGCGTGGCCAGGGAGGCCGGCGTGTCCAAAGCGCTCCTCCACTACTACTTCGCGACTCGTCAGGAGTTGCTGCGCGCGGCTTTCGGCTTCTCGGCCGAGCAGTGGGAGGCCGCGGTCGAGGCGGAGCTGGCCCGGGCGGCGTCGGGCGCCGAGCGCGTCGAGCGGTATCTCCTGGCCTCGGTCGACCCGAGTGGGCCGCTCGGCGAGCACAGAGCGTTGTGGAACGTCGTCTGGAGCAGCTTGCGAGTGGATCAGGACCTGCGTCCGACCGTCGAGCGCTCCTATCGAGCCTGGCTCGCACGTCTCGAACGGCTCGTCGTGGAGGGCAGTAGTGACGGTTCGGTTCCCTCGTCCGTGGACGCGCGTCTTGCTTCGTGGCGCCTCGCCGCCGTGGCGGACGGGCTCGACTCGATGCTCTACCTGGGTCTCGTCGATCGCCGTCGAGCTCGCCGGCTCGTGAAAGGGAGTATCGAGCGGGAGCTCGCGGCGTGACGATCCGAGCCCAGTCGGTCGTCCTCGAAGGTGTGAGCAAGCACTTCGACGCCGTCACCGCGGTCGACGACGTCTCACTGGAGGTCGGCGAGAGCGAGTTCTTCTCGCTCCTCGGACCGTCGGGATGCGGGAAGACGACGAGCTTGCGGATGATCGCAGGCTTCGAGCGCCCGGACGCGGGGCGCATCCTGATCGGGGACACGGACGTCACCGAGGCACCGCCCCACCGCAGACCGGTGAACACGGTCTTCCAGAGCTATGCCCTGTTTCCCCACCTCGACGTCGAGCAGAACGTCGGGTTCGGCCTGCGGTTCGCGGGCGTGCCCAAGGAGGAGGGTCGCCGACGTGTCGGCGAGGTGCTCGAGCTCGTGCGGCTCGGCGACTACGGTCGGCGTCGGCCTCATCAGCTGTCCGGAGGCCAGCAGCAGCGGGTCGCACTCGCTCGCGCCCTCGTGCTCTCACCGTCAGTGCTCCTTCTCGACGAGCCGCTCGGCGCGCTCGATGCGAAACTCCGGCGCGGCCTCCAGGTCGAGCTCAAGAGCCTCCAGCGAGAGGTTGGCATCACGTTCGTCTACGTGACCCACGATCAGGAGGAGGCGCTCACCATGTCTGATCGCCTCGCCGTCATGCACGGCGGGCGTGTCCGGCAGCTCGGTACGCCCAGGGAGGTGTACGAGGAGCCGGCGTCGGCGTTCGTCGCGGACTTCCTCGGGGTGTCGAACCTCATGGTCGGCACGGGGCGCGGTGACGGGTGGGTGGCCGTCGATGGCGTCGCGCTGGAGGCGAGTCAGGGAGATGCGACCGCGCGCGGCGAGGTTCGCCTCACTATCAGGCCCGAACGTGTCGAGATCGAGCCGCCGGGCGAGGCTGGGTCCAACCGGCTCGGAGGCATCGTTACCGAGCTTGTCTACCTGGGGTCGACGACTCAGGTGTTCGTGCGCGCGCCGACCGGGGCGGTGCTGCAGGCTCTTGTCGCCAACACCGGGCAGGCGTTCCAGTACGACCGGGGCTCCAGCGTTCTCGTGCACCTTCCGCCGGACGCGCTCCGGGTGTTGACCGCTGATGAGGACGGAACGTCGTGACGCACGACGTGACGTCGAAAAGAGGCGTTTGGGCACTCGCCTGATCGAGGCTGACTTCGTGGTCGTCGGTGCCGGCGTCGCGGGGCTGTCGGCGGCGAGCGCGCTCGTCGATGCGGGTCGATCCGTGGTCGTCCTCGAAGCTCGGGACCGCGTCGGCGGGCGGCTCTGGAACACGGAGATCGGCGGCGAGGCCAACGAGCTCGGCGGCGAATGGGTCGCTCCGTATCACTCGCGGCTGCACGCCCTCCTCCCGGAGCTCGGCATCGAGCTCTTTCCCGCGTACCGCGACGGCGACGACGTCTACGTCGACGAATCGGGGCGCGCGCATCGGCACTCGGGTGACGAGTCCGGCCTCTCGTCGCGCGCCGAGCGGGCGCTGAAGGAGGCGGACGCGAAGCTCGATGCTCTCGCGAAGGAGCTCGACCCGGAGGCGCCGTGGGCGCATCCGGACGCGCGGGCGCTCGACACGATGACGTTCGACGAGTGGCTCCGCCGCGAGGTCGGTGACGAGACTGCGAGCGACAACCTCAACTCCTCCCTCTCGGACGGTTTCCTCACGAAGCCCGCGCACTCGTTCTCGCTCCTCCAGGGCCTCTGGGCGATTGCGGGCGCCGGGGGGACGTACGAGCTCTTCGCGGGGGAGCAGTGCCTCGCCTACAGGGTGGTCGGCGGCTCGCAGCTCATCCCGATCCGCCTTGCCGAACGCCTGGGCGAGCGCGTCGTCCTCGAAGCGCCGGTCCGGGCCATTCGGTGGTCGGACGACGGTGTCGACGTCGACGCAGGAGCTCTGCACGTGCGGGCCAGGGCGGCGATCGTCGCCGTCCCGCCGAATCTCACGGGGCTCATCCACTTCGAGCCGGCGCTCCCCGGTTGGCGCATGCGGCTTCAGCAGTTCGCGTCGCAGGGCTTCGTCATGAAGTTCCTTGCTGTGTACGAGGAGCCGTTCTGGCGCGCCGACGGGCTGTCGGGCGAGGGGTTCGCTCCGCGCCAGTTCGTCCGCGAGCTCTACGACAACTCGCCGCCTTCGGCCTCGGTCGGCGTCCTGTGCACGTTCCTGCCCGGCGAGAACGCCGAGACCGCCGCGCGCATGAGCGCCGATGCGCGGAAGGCCGCAGTCCTCGACGGCCTGGCCAAGTACGTGGGCGAGCGCGCGTTACGCGCCGTCGACTACGTCGAGACCGACTGGTCGGCGGAGGAATGGACGCGGGGCGCCTACGCGGCGACCTTCGGCATCGGCGGCCTCACGCGGTTCGGCGAGGACCTGCGGCGACCCGTCGGCCCGATCCACTGGGCGTGCGCGGACATCGCCGGCGTCGGGCACATGCACATGGAAGGTGGCATCCGTTCGGGCTACTCGGCCGCGGGCGCTGCACTCGCCCGCTCGTAGCAGCTCAGCGAAGCGGCTCGGCGTCGAGCGTCGCGAACTCCTGCATCCCCGATCCGGTACCGCCGCGGGCGGCACGGACCGCACGCCATAGGAGATATCCGACGACCGCGACCACGAGCGTGAACGCGAGCGCCAGCGTGGCGAGTGCGTTCACTGCGGGCGTTGGCGCGGTGCGCCCGGTCGAGTAGATGCGCACCGGCACCGTGTCCGTCGCCGTGCCCGACGAGAGGAACTGGCTGATCACGAAGTCGTCCATCGAGATCGCGAAGACGACGATCGCGCTCGCCACGATGGCCGGAACGAGCATGGGCACGAGCGCGAGGCGCAATGCCTGCAGCGGCGACGCGCCGAGATCGCGGGCAGCCTCCTCGTACTCGGGCCCGATCGCGATGAGCCGACCGCGGACGATGATGACGACGAAGACGAGCGAGAAGGTGATGTGGCCCACTGCCTGCGCCACGGTGCCGAGGGGGATGAACGTCAGCAGATGGACGAACACGAGGAACAGCGCGGTTCCCATGACGATCTCGGGCGTGACGAGCGTCGCCAGCGAGATCGCTCGCGAGGTGCCGGCGCCGCGTCCCCTCCAGCGAGTCAGCCCGACGGCCAGCGCGACACCGAGCGGTACGGTGACGAGAACAGCGATGGCTGCGAGCCGCATGCTCTGGAGGAGCGCCGTACTGAGGGCGGGGTCGTGGAGGACGGACAGGTCGGGATCGCCCGAGTACCAGCGGAGAGACCAGCCTTGCGCCGTCGAGCGCGAGCGGCCTTCGTTGAACGAGAAACGGATCGCGATGAGGATCGGGACGATCGACCACACGAGGTAGAGCGCGGTGAAGAGCACGAGAAACCGCGGCTTCCCCCACGGGTTCGACCACCAGTCGCGCAGACGTCTCATGGGCCGGTTTCCCCCGCGACCGTGAGCCGAAGGCAAGCGGTCATCCTCGGAGCCTGCGCTGGGCTCTCGCCGTCGAGACGATGTAGTAGCCCATGAGGACCATGAGGAACACCATGAGCACGACGACGAGCGCTGCGCCCACGGGGATTTGCTGCCCGCCCTTGATGTAGAGGTAGATCTCGTTCCCGATCATGCTCGTCTGCGGCGACCCCGAGAGCAGGTTGGGCGTGTAGTAGTCACCGAACATCGGCAGCGCGATGATCACGATCCCGGCGAGGATCGCCGGCATCGAGAGAGGGAGGGTGACGAGGCGAAACGCCTGGAATGGGCTCGCGCCCAGGTCGCGGGCTGCTTCGAGGAGACTCCGGTCGATTCGGTCGAGGAAGGCGTAGAGCGGCAGGATCATGAACGGGACGTATCCGTAGACGAGGCCCAGGATCACCGAGGAGGCGCGTCCGTCGAGCCAGGCCCGCGGTGCGTCCAGGATCCCGATCCAGAGGAGCACGTCGTTCACCCACCCGTCGTCCTGCAGGAGGTTGATCCACGCGAGCATCCGCATCAGGTAGCTGATGAAGAACGGGGCGACGAGCCCGGCGAGAAGAAGCCCCTTCCAGCGACCCCCGTACCGGGCGACGAAGTACGCGACCGGGTAGGCGACGAGCAGCGAGAGCGCGGTTGCGATCAGGACGTAGAAGAACGTCCGTACGAAGACCGTCTGAAAGGCCGCACCGCTCGTGAAGACGCTCTCGAGGACGAACTCGAACGCGCCGGTGTCCCACGCGAGCGGGTTCCACTCGGGCCGCGGCGTCTGGAAGATGGGATCGACCGTGCCGAGGGCGACGCAGACGATGACGTAGAGGGGGAGGAGGAAGAAGAGGCCGAGCCAGACCACTCCGGGCAGCGCCAGTCCTGCCCAGAAGGCGTCCCCTCGTTTGCTACCTGGCACCCGCGATGAACTCGGCCCAGGCGTTCTGCCACATGACCTGACCGGTCGGCGTCAGCTCGGTCTGGACGTAGCCCTGGTCGAAGTCGCTCTCACGGACGATCGCGGTCTTCAGGTTCGGAGGCACGACTTCGTCGGAGACGAGCCGATCCGGATCGAGCTCGACGAACGGTGGCTGGTATCCGACGTAGTTCGCGAAGTTGTCGTACCCGTGCTTCTCGTCCAGCAGGTAGTTCAGGAAGTGGTGTGCAAGGACGGGGTGCTTCGCCGACTTCGGGATGGCCAGCATGTCGCTCCCGATCGTCCCGCGTCCGTCCTCCGGGAACCAGTACCCGAGCGCCTCCGGCCCCACTCCCTCCTCGAGGGAGTACTGCGCGGAGACCGCGCT
>JAIBJO010000084.1 GCA_020029615.1 Actinomycetota bacterium | reverse complement strand
CGACCGGCCGGGACGGGCATAGCGCACGCGTTTCGGGGCGGAGACGAGGGCTTGACCGTGCTCATGTACGGGACGCGGGACGCGCGCGACGTCTGTTTCTACCCGCGCTCCGCGAAGGTGATGTTTCCCGGAGTCGGCCTGGTCGGCCGCTTCGAGCGCCTGGACTACTGGGACGGGGAGGACTGAGCTCGCCCGTGCGTCTCGGCAGCGCCGTGAAGGAGTTTCGCCGGGAGACTGGAAGGTGAAGCCGCAATGGCGCTGTCACGGATCCTCTCGCGGTCCCACTCGCGGGCCGAGCCCGAGCCCGACCCCGACCCGGCGGTCGACCCGTCCGTTGTCGAGGCCGACGATTCGTCGCCTCACCTCCGCGCAGTGCCTGCTCCCGATCAGACGTCCGCGGCGCACGACGAGGGCCAACTGATGGCAGAGGTCATCGTCTTCGCGAATCAGAAGGGCGGCGTCGCGAAGACGACGACGACGCTCAACCTCGGTGTCGCGCTCAAGGAGACGGGGAAGCGCATCCTCGTCGTCGACCTCGACCCTCAGGGAAACCTCACGATGAGCCAGGGCATGAACCCTGACGCGATCGACCGGTCGATGTTCGACGTGCTCGTGCATCGGGTCCCCATCTCGGACGTGATCCACACCGCCGAGGTCGACATCGCTGTCGCCTCGATCGACCTCGCCGGCGCGGAACTCGCGCTGTCCGCGCTGATCGGCCGCGAGCGAGCGCTGGAGAAAGCGCTCGTCGAGGTGCGAGACCGCTACGACTACATCCTCATCGACACGCCTCCGTCGCTGGGCCTGTTGACGATCAACGCCTTCGTCGCCGCCGACGGCGTCATCGTGCCGGTGCAGTGCGAGTACCTCTCGCTGCGAGGCCTCGTCCAGCTCGAGAACACGCTGTCGATGGTGCGGGAGAACCTCAACCAGCGCGTCCACGTGCAGGGGATCGTTCCGACGATGTACGACGGCCGGACGCTGCACGCACGCGAGGCGATCGAGATCCTCGAGGAGCACTTCGGCGATCTCGTCTACGAGACGCGGATTCGCAAGACCGTTCGATATGCCGAGGCCCCGGTGAAGGGAAGCTCCGTGCTCCGCTACGACCCGTCCGGTCCGGCTGCGCAGGCGTACCGTGACCTCGCGAAGGAGGTGCTCGATGGCGCGAAAGCGCGCGACGATGCGTGAGGGCCCGCTCGCCGAGCTCTTTCGCAAGACGGAGGCCGCGCAGCGCCTCAAGGATGCGCCTGCCGAGGGCGAGCCCGCTGCTGCACCCACGGAGCCGGCCTCCGATCCCCGGGCGCAGGCAGCGCTCGAGGAGACGGTCGAGCACGTGCACGACTTCGAGGAGGAGCCTGCCTCCGGTTCGCCCCTGACACCTGCGCCTGCACCCGTGCACGAGGAGGTCCCGTCGGAGGCCGCGGCCTCGCGCGCGGCAGCTCGCTACTTCCAGACGATGCTCGAGCCCGCGCCGCGCCTGCACCGCGTTCCGCCACCGAAGGGCGCGGCATACATTGCGGCGATTCGCGTCGTCGGCGTCGGCGGCGCCGGCCTGAACGCGATCCACCGGATGATCGACGCCGGGATCGCGCAGGTCGACTTCGTGGCCGTGAACACCGACCTGCAGGCCCTCGCAGTGTCCGATGCGCCGACCAAGATCTCGATCGGCGCAGGCGTGACGCAGGGGCTCGGCTCGGGCGCCGACCCCGGAGTCGGCCGGGAGTCGGCCGAGGAGGCCGTCGACCAGCTGAAGGCTGCCCTGCGCGGCTCCGACATGGTCTTCGTGACTGCGGGCGAGGGAGGCGGCACGGGAACGGGGGCCGCGCCCGTCGTGGCCCGCGTCGCGCGGGACCTCGGCGCCCTGACGGTCGGGATCGTCACCACGCCGTTCCGCTTCGAGGGAACGCGGCGGCGCACTGCTGCAGAGCGTGGAGTGGAAGAGCTGAGGGCTGCGTGTGACACCGTCATCGTGATTCCCAACGATCGACTGCTCGAGGTGCTCGACCGCTCGACGTCGATGGTCGACGCGTTCAAGATCGCCGACGACGTCCTGCGTCAGGGTGTGCAGGGAATCTGCGACCTGATCACGACGCCCGGGCTCATCAACCTCGACTTCGCGGATGTGCGCACCGTCATGCAGGACGCCGGGTCTGCGCTCATGGGCATCGGCTACTCGAGTGGCCCGGACCGCGCCCGCGAGGCTGCCGAGCGCGCCCTCGGCTCACCTCTGATCGATGCGGAGATCGTCAGCGCGCGCGGCATCCTGCTCTCGATCGCAGGCGGTGACGACCTCTCGCTCGTCGAGGTCAACGATGCCGCCGAGGTCGTCCGTCAGACGGCCACCGACGAGACGAACATCATCTTCGGCGCGACCGTGGACCCGCGGCTGACGGGTCAGGTGTGGGTCACGGTCGTCGCCACCGGGCTCGGCGGCACGCGGCGACGAGCGGGCCGTGCGGGGTTCGAGACGCCTTCCTATTCGACCTCGTCGTCTGATCACGAGCTTCCGTCCTTCCTGAGCCCGTAGGGGCGAGGCTCGCCTCGCCCTCATCCTCGAAGGTAGGGGCGACGCAAGCGTCGCCCCTACAGCCGACGTACCCTCCTGCAATGCGCGGAGCGATCGCAGCCGGCCATCCGCTGACGGCGGCCGCGGGAGCGCGTGTCCTGCGAGAGGGTGGCAACGCAGTCGACGCGGTGCTGGCCGCGGCCTTCACCGCGTTCGTCACCGAGGGCCCGTTCACCGGTCCCGCGGGCGGGGGGTTCATGCTCGTACACGACTCCGACCGGACGACCGTCCTCGACTGCTTCTTCGCGGTGCCGACGACCCGCCTCGGCGAGATGGAGGAGATCGTCATCGACTTCGGCGACTCGGGGACTCAGGTCTTCCACGTGGGCCCGGGCTCGGTCGCCGTCCCTGGGCTCCTCGCGGGGCTGGAAGAAGCGCACCGCCGGTTCGCGACGAGGGCGTGGGGGGACCTCGTCTCCCCAGCGGTGGACCTCGCGTACGAGGGGTTCGAGCGCGACGAGCCACGGGCCTTCCTCCATCGGATCCTCGCACCCATCCTGCTCGCCGAGGAGGGAGGCCGCCGCATCTACGGGGGGGACGTGCGAGTCGTCACCGAGGACTTCTGCGCGACGCTCGAGCACGTTCGCGACGCCGGGTCGGCGGTCGTCGCAGAGCTCCTCCCCGAGTTCGCGGGGGACGCGCGCTCGTACCGTGTCGCCTCGCCGCCTCCTCTCGAGACGATCGGGCTCGGGTTCGAGATCGAGTCCACGCCCGCACCGTCTCTCGGCGGTGCGGTCGTCGAGCGGATCCTCGACCTCCTCTACCGTGCCGGAGACCCGTCCGTCGTGGATCTCGCGCGCGCGGTGGCCGACGCGTACGGCCCGCACGGTTCCGGGCCGCTCCCGGGCACGACGCACGTCTCCGTCGTGGACGGCTCCGGGATGGCTGCGGCGCTCTCCTCCACTCTCGGGTCCGGTTCGGGGATGTTCCGGGGTGGCACGCAGCTCAACAACATGCTCGGGGAGCTCGACGTGATCGGCCCAGGCGAGAAAGTGCCCGGCCAGAGGCTCGCGAGCATGATGACGCCGACCCTCGTCCTCGAGCACGGAAGGCCACGGCTCGTCATCGGGAGCGCCGGCTCTGTCAGGCTCGCCGGCGCGATCGCCCAGGTCGCGTGGCGGATCCTCCGCGGCGAGCACGTCGAGCACGCGATCCGTGCGCCGCGGCTCCATGTCGAGGGCACGACCGTGCACCTCGAGGGCGGCTGGGCCGATGCCGACGCCGCATTGCTTCCTTCGTCGTGGAACGTCGTCCGCTGGGAGGGGATCAACCTCTTCTTCGGGGGCGTGCAGGCCGTGCTCCAGGCCGCGGACGGCACGCTCGAGGCTGCCGGAGACCCACGGCGCGGGGGCGCCGGCCTGGTCGTCGAATGATCCGCGTTCGCCCAGCCGGGCCGGGCGACGCCGCAGCGCTCGTCGCGCTCGCCGAGGAAGTGGGCCGCGAGGGCGGACGCTGGATTCTCGCTGCGGAAACCTGGCGCTCGGTGAGCGACGAGCGGCGCTACTTGCGCACGGTTCAGCGCCACCCGGACGCTGCGGTCTTCGTCGCGGAGGACGACGGTCGCGTCGTCGCGCGACTGTCGCTCTCGCGCGATCCGCACCCGGCCAGTCGCCATGTGGCCGATCTCGGGCTGATGGTGGCCGAGAGCTCCCGCCGGCGGGGCATCGGAAGGCTGTTGCTCGAGCAGGCGCTCGACTGGGCACGTACCTCGGACATCCGCAAGATCGAGCTTCACGTCTTCCCGTGGAACGAGCCCGCCATCGGCCTGTACGAGTCGTTCGGCTTCGTGCGCGAGGGGTACCGCAGGGCGCACTACGCCCGTGCCGGTACCTATGTGGACGCGATTCTCATGGCGTACGCCGTCGTCGCGGACGACGACGCGGACGCAAGCGACTGACCCTCAGCGTCGAGTCTCGGATCGCTCGATCGCGGCGAGGCCGACGAGCATTCGGTACGTCAAGTGCGCCCGCATCAGCGAGCTACGACGCGTGAGAACCGGGAGCAGTGTTCCGATGAGCCGCAGCAAGCTCGCCACCCCGTTCTAAGGATCGGTGCCCCGGACCGGGACGACCGGGGTCGGAAGCCGGAGTGGTGACTCGCCCGCATCGGCCCCGTCGTGTCGGTCGTCGGCGTCGAAGGGGCTCGGGCCGAGTTCTGGAGACAGTGGGGGCGACGCCGACACGGCGGCGGTCGTGCCTCGCGTCTCGGGCGCGAGCTCGTCCAGCCTGGCCTCCAGGGAGCGCAGCGCCGTGGGTAGCAGCGTCGTGGCGTGCGTCACCCTCGACGCAACCGCGGCGCCTTGTCTCGCGAGCCCCTCCATGCGTCGGTCGAGCTCATCGAGTCGCTCGTCGACGGTCGACTTCGGCGACGTCCACGACAGGGCTGTCGCGAGAGCCTCGAGCTGGGTTTGGAAGGACGTCCGCTCGGTGTCGAACGCGCTCGTGAGACCACCGACTCGTGCCGCCAACGCATCGCGCTCACGCTCGATCTCCTCGACCCGCCCGTCGACGATCTCCATCCGGCGCCGGAGCTCGTCGGCCGAGACTGCTCCGAGCGCGCCTTCCTGCGAGGCTGCGAGCGAATCGAGCCTCGTGCGCACTGCAGACCGCTCGACTTCGAGGACGGCGGCCAGCCGGGCGAGCTCGCCCGACGTCTCCGAGCGCTCGTGCGACGCGACGTCCGCTTGCTCGGCGAGCCAGTCGACACGGTGCTCGAGCGCCTCGATCTCGGGCGTATTGCCCATGAGCGACTCGATGGACGCAGCGAGCGCCTCGAGGCGGTCGGCGACCTCCTCGACGCGAACTCTGTCGTTGACCCGATTCCGGTCGAGCTCGCTCAACCGTGCCTCGACGAACCGCTCCGTCGAGGCAGGGTCGGGAAACTCCTCGAGCGCCCGTGAGAGCTCTGCGACGAGACCGTCGACGCGTGCAGACGCGTCGTGAAACCGACGTTCGAGCGTCTCGAGCTCGACGTCTCGCTCTTGAATGCGCTCGCTGGCGGCCTCGATCGCAGCGGCCAGCGTGGTCAGACGTATCCCGTTCTCCTCGACGTTCCCCTCGAGCGTGGAGACCTGCTCGTCACCGGCGCGGACGGCCGCCGTCGTCGCCGCCAGCGACGTCGCGATGGAATCGAGCCTGCCCGCCAGCGTGTCCACCTTGGCGGACGTCTCGTCATGGACGAGCTGCAGCGACTGCCGGGCGTCGGCGTGCCGCTCCCGGAGCTCGGAGATCGCCTGTCGTAGCTCCGCGAGGGGAGCCGGGTCGACGGCGCGACGGAGCTCCGCAAGCTCGGCGGCGATTCGCTCGGCGCTCGTCTCGTGGGCGCGGCGCAGTGCGATCAGGTCTCCTTCACGACCTGCCAACCCGGCGGCTGTGGTCGAGACGGTCGAGGACACGGTGTCGATGCGCTGCGCGAGCATGGTCAGCTTTGCGCCGAGCTCGTCGACTCGGCCGTCGAGCCCACGTGGCAGCTTCTGCTTCGAGAGCTCGGCCAGCGTTCGCTTGACGTCGTTGAGCGGCGCCGGATCGAGCCCGCGCCGCATCTCGGCGAGCGCCGCATCGAGACGTGTGCCCGCTCCGTCGAGCTCGCGCCGGAGCTGTGCGATCTCGCCGTCCTTCGCGGCCAGAGCGGCGGACGTGGTGGAGACCGTCCGGGCAAGCGTCTCGAGCCGGTCGGTGGCGACACCGACCTTGTTCGCGAGGCGTTCCTCGAACTTCGCGTCGCGCTTCGCGAGCGCGTCGAGCGTTCGCCGAAACTCCTTCAGCGACTTCTCGTCCAGCGCCGCGGTCGCCGCGCGCACCTGCTCGTCGATCTCGTCCACGCGGGCGACGAGGGCCTCGACGAGGTCGGGGTCGCTAGTCGACTGTGGATGCACGCGCGTTCTCCAAGCCGGAGGTCCGAGCGCCGCAGGAGCGTCCGCACGCCGATCGCCGCGCCTGGCTGGTGCCCCTCGGCGCGAGCGAGATGGTGTCCACGAAGCAGGCGGACATGCTCCTCACGGCTATCGGTCTCGTGCCGCTGCCCCTCGCTCACCCGACTCAGTGAAGCGGCGAAAGCCGCTTGTCGCTTCGCGCCGTCCCAGCAACTACTCGCCAGCCCGCCAGCCGAGTACCAGCAGGCGTTGCTCGAGCGTCTGCGGGCAGCCGAGGCCGCGCGTCTCGGCGATCCGTGCGAGGGCGTCCGAGGGCGGCATCCCGTGGCGCACGAGCCAGGTGCCGACGACCACCCCCGTGCGGCCGCAGCCCGCCCAGCAATGGACGTAGACGAGGCCGCCGCTGCGAAGCTCCGCCTCGATCGCGTCGAGCGTCTCGACGAGGCGGTCGCGGGTCGGCACCGAAAAGTCGCGGATGGACATGCGCACGTGCCGGGCCGGCGGCGGCACGAGCGACGCGTATGAGTCGAGCTCGCCGTCCTGCGTGAGATCGAGGAACAGCGTGACACCGGCGGAGACGAGCTCTGCCACCTCGGCTGGAGCGTTCTCCGGCCCCCATGCGCACGGATGCCGGCCGGCTATCAGCCGACCCGGCTCGATGACGGTCGGCGGGCGCACGACGCCCAGTCTGCCGGTAGCTCGGCAGCGGACGCGCACCTCGGCCTCGCCGCGAGTCGCGGCTACCTCGTCCGGGGGGCCGATCTCAATCGGCTCGGTGCCGGTGCCGATGAGTCGGGTGTGGCCCGCCTCGAGACCCCTACCGACGCGCTTCGCGACCGCGCGCTCGTCCTCGCCGGCGAGCTCGGGGTGGATCCGGGCACGTGGTACGTGCGGGTCCTCGAAGAGGGACGATCCGCCGGCGCCGAGGCCGATGTCGGAGCGCTCGTTCGCGTGTACTGGGAGCTTCAGCGCGTGACCGGCAGGGCCGATCTGCGGGACGACTGGCGCAGCCTCGCGAACTCGCTGTGGTCCGGCGAGACAGCCTGAACCACGTTCGATTCGCCCGGAACAGGTCCTCCGACGACGGCAGTAGAGTGGCCATCCCGTGGCCACGCCGTTCGTCCACCTCCATGTCCACTCGGAGTACTCGATCCTCGACGGGGCGTGCCGGATCCCGGCGCTCGTGGAGAAGGCGAAGCGGCTCGAGATGCCTGCCGTCGCGCTCACCGACCACGGCTCTCTCGCCGGCGCGGTCGAGCTCCACCGGGAGGCGCGCCAGGCGGGGATCAAGCCTGTCATCGGCTGCGAGGTGTACGTCGCGGACGACCGCCGCGCGCAGACGAAGGGGTACGCGCACCTGACGCTCCTCGCGGAGTCGAACGAGGGTTACGCGAACCTCATCAAGCTCTCGTCGCTTGCGTATCTCGAGGGCTACTACTACAAGCCGCGGGTCGACTGGGAGCTCCTGGAGGGGCATGCGACGGGGTTGATCGCGCTCTCCGGCTGTCTCTCGGGGAGAGTCTCGCGAGCGCTCGTCGAGGAGCGGCCGAAGGACGCGCGGGAGGACCTCGACCGACTCGTGCAGATCTTCGGGCGCGAGTCGACCTATGTCGAGCTCCAGAACGCCGGGCTCTCCGAGCAGCAGCAGATCAATCCGGGCCTCATCGCACTGGCGGAGGAGACCGGACTTCCGTTGGTGGCCACCGGAGACGTCCACTACCTCGACGCCGGCGACGCGTACGCGCACGAGGCGCTCCTGTGCATCCAGTCGGGGGACACGCTCAAGAACCCCTCTCACTGGCGCTTCGACACCAACGAGTTCTACTTCAAGACGCCCGACGAGATGGCCGGCGACTTCCCCGGGCTCGAGCATGCGCTCGCTCGCACGCTCGAGATCGCCGGGCGCTGCAACGTCGAGATCGAGCTCGGCCGCATCCGCCTGCCGACATACCCGGTCCCGGCGGGAAGGGACGCCTTCGACTACCTCGTCGAGCTCTGCGAGAAGGGGCTTGTCAGGCGCTACGGGAAGGCGACGCCCGAGCTGACCGACCGCCTGCGCTTCGAGCTGAAGACGATCCGCGAGATGGGCTTCGCCGACTACTTCCTGATCGTGTGGGACTTCATCCACTTCGCGAAGCAGAACGGCGTCAGCGTGGGGCCGGGCCGCGGATCCTCGGCCGGCTCGCTCGCCGCCTACTGCCTCGAGATCACCGACGTCGACCCGATGCGTTACGGCCTCCTCTTCGAGCGCTTCCTGAACCCGGCGCGCAAAGACCTGCCGGACATGGACATCGACTTCTCCGTCGCCGGGCGCGACCGCGTCATCAACTACGTCGCCGAGAAGTACGGCAGAGACCGGGTCGCACAGATCATCACCTTCTCGACCATGGCCGCGCGCGCGGCCATTCGCGACGCCGGCCGCGTGCTCGACATCCCGTACGGCGTCGTCGACCGCATCGCGAAGCTCGTGCCCGAGGGGCCGGGCCAGACGCTGGAGGACTCCATGCGCTCCGGGTCCGAGTTGCGCCAAGCGGTCGACTCCGATCCAGTCGCGAAGGAGATCGTCGAGCTCGCCCGCCCGCTCGAGGGGCTCACCCGCGCCGACTCGATCCACGCCGCCGGTGTCGTGATCGGAGCCGAGCCTCTGATCGAGCTCGTCCCTCTTCAGCAGAAGGGCGCCGACCAGGAGATCGTCACGCAGCTCGGGATGTGGGACGTCGTCGACCTTGGTCTTCTGAAGATGGACTTCCTCGGTCTTCGCAACCTCGACGTGATCGACAAGGCGGTGGATCTGGTCGGCGGCGTCGACATCGGCGCCCTCCCGCTCGACGACCCGCCGACCTACGCGATGCTCGCACGCGGCGAATCGACAGGCGTCTTCCAGTTCGAATCGTCCGGGATGCGTGAGGCGCTCCGCCTCGTCAAGCCGAGCGAGTTCGAGGACCTGATCGCGCTCGTCGCGCTCTACCGGCCGGGGCCGATGGGCTACATCTCGACCTACGCGGCCCGCAAGCACGGTCGCGAGCCGGTTGCCTACGCCGACCCGAGGCTCGAGCAGATCACAGGCGGGACGTACGCGATCTGCGTCTACCAGGAGCAGTACATGCAGATCGCGAAGGAGCTCGCCGGCTTCTCGCCGGCCGAGGCCGAGACGCTGCGCAAGGCGATCGGGAAGAAGATCCACTCCTTGATGGCGTCGCTCAAGGACAAGTTCCTCGAGGGTTGCGCCGAGAACCAGGTCGCGGCGTCCGTAGCGCAGCAGCTCTGGAAGGACATGGAGTCGTCGCAGGACTACTCCTTCAACAAGGCCCATGCCGCGTGCTACGCGCTCATCGCGTACCGAACCGCGTGGCTCAAGGCGAACCACCCCCGCGAGTACATGGCGGCGCTCATCTCCTCCGTCATGAACACGAAGGACCGGGTGCCGTTCTACGTGAACGCCTGCCGCGAGATGGGGATCGACGTCCTCCCGCCGGACGTCAACTCGTCGCAGCAGGACTTCGCCGTCGTGGGAGGCGTGATCCACTTCGGGCTCAACGCGGTGAAGAACGTGGGCGAGGCAGCGGCCGAGGCGATCGTCGCCGCGCGGGCGGAGGGTGGGCCGTTCGACACCGTCTGGGACCTGACCGAGCGCGTCGACCCGCGCGTGCTCAACCGGCGCGCACTCGAGGCGCTCATCAGGTGCGGAGCGCTCGACTCCACCGGGGCCACGCGGATGGGGATGCTGGCCGAGACGATCCTCGACTCGGCGCTCGCGCACGGATCCAGGCTGGCCGCCGATCGTCTCGCCGGGCAAGCCTCGATCTTCGACAGCCACTTCGACTCCGTCGAAGTGGTTAGATGCTGCGGCTCGAGAAGGAGACGCTCGGCATCTACGTCTCCGAGCACCCGCTGGAGCGCGTGCGCGCGGACCTGCGACGGAAGACCGACTGCGCGCTCATGGATCTCGAACGGCGCCGGGACGGGGACATCGCGACGGTCGGTGGCATCGTCTCGGGTCTCAAGCAGGTGACGACGAAGCGCGGCGACCCGATGGTGTTCGTCACCCTCGAGGATCCGACCGGAAGCGCCGAAGTTGTGGTCTTCAACTCGACGTATGCCGCTGCCCGGGATCTGCTCGAGGCGGACCGCATCCTCGTCGTCAAGGGGCGTGTCGACCACAAGCAGGCCGGCGAGACGAAGCTCATCGCGATCGAGGTGAGCCCGTTCGAGGCGGTTCAGGTGCGCAGGGAGGTGCGGCTCCGCATCGATGCGCGGCAGGCGCCCGCCGGGCTGATCCGCGAGCTCGCGACGCTCGTCTCCGACTTTCCGGGCGATGCGCCCGTGTACGTCGCTCTCGAGACCTCGGTCGGCGAGCGGACGCTCGCGCTCGGCCCGGAGTACCGTGTGCAGCCGGACGCCGACTTCTTCGCCGAAGTGCGCGCCCTGCTGGGCGAGGCCGCCATCGCGTGACGGCGATCGACCTGATCCTGATCATCGCGTAGCTAGTCGTAGATCCCTCGTTCGGGGGCTCACCGTCCCCCGGCAGGGGGTGTTGCCGCGACCCCGTCCCGGACCTACTGAGACCCGCGCATCTCTGCGACCACTCAACTGCGGAAAGGAGTGAATGCGCATGTTCAAGTGGCAGGCACGTTGGACGAGGCTCGTGATCGCACTCTCGAGCATCGCGGCTTTCGTCATCGCGTCGGGAGCCGGGTGGCGCTGGTCCTAGTCCGAGGCCCGGTGACCACCGAATCACTCCCCGCATGCCCGACCAGGCTGCGAAGAGCGGATATCCGCTCCGGCTACGACTCCTGATAGCGAGCGCGATCGCGCTCGCTATCCCGGTCGTGGCCGGAGCGGTGGTCGTCACTGCCCTCGATCCGCCGCGTCCCGCTGAGGCGCTCGCGGTCCTGCTGTTTCTCGCGCTCGCCCTCCTCGCCGAGCTGAAGCCCGTTCCGCTCGAGGAGGACGATCTCAGCACCGTCTCACTGGCGTTCGTCTTCATCCTCGCCTCGGGCATCCTCTTCGGCTGGGAGTACGGCGTGGGGATTGCGACGGTGAGCGCGCTCGTCGCCCAGGTCGTGGAGAGAAAGCCACCCCTTCGTACTGCGTTCAACACGTCGGTCTATGCGTTGTCCGCGTTCGCCGCGGCTCTCCCTGCCGTCGTGCTCGGAGCGGGCATCGAGCGTGACGCAGTCGCGATAACGGTCTACGC
>JAIBJO010000004.1 GCA_020029615.1 Actinomycetota bacterium | reverse complement strand
ATTGCGAACGAGCTCACGCTGCGACGGGCGCTCGGCTCCCTCCTCGAGCGCCTGCTCGCGCGTCCAGAACGGGCCGGGCGGCCGTTTCGAAAACTCGCGCTCAACGCCCGGCTCGTCGACGGCGGCTCGTGGCGACGCGTCACGACGTTGCGCGATGCGACGGCCGAAGTGCCTCGGTTGCGAGCTGCCCTCGGGCCCAAGCTGCAGGAGCTTCCGGCGCCGATCGTCGAGCTTCGGCTCGAGGCAGTCGAGCTCGCGGAGCACACGGGGCAGCAGCTCACGCTCGTGGAGCCCGCAGGGGAGGAGGCGGTCGTGCGCCTGCGCGAAGGGCTGCGGCAGGTGAAGGCGAGCACTGGGTCGGGGTCGGTGTGCGCAGTGGTGGAGGTTGCGCCGTGGTCGCGGGTTCCGGAAGCGCGAGCGCTGGTCGTGCCGCGGGACGACTGAACGCGCCTCGGCCGGCGCTCGTCGAGACGGGTCCAGGCGGGACACCGCATGTCGTGAACCGCGAGCAGGTGACGCTCGTGCGCGAGGAGTGGCGCGTCGTCGACCGCTGGTGGACGGACGAGCCCGTCGACCGGCACTACTTCGAAGTCGTTCTCGAGGGCGGCCGGAACGTCTGCGTCTACCGCGACGCCGAGGCGCAGTGCTGGTTCACTCAGAACGCCTAGACCTGCTCGAAGACGAGCTGCATGCGCGCGCGCTCGGGCGAGGCCGGGACTGCCTCATCGAAGTCCGCGCAGGCAAGCACCCGCGAGAACCCTGCCAAACGGGCAATGGCTGAGCTCATCAGGCGTAAAGACCTGCCACGAGAACACGTCCTCGATCCCGAAGCCGTAGTCGAGCGTGGTCGTGAGCCGGTCGCCGTCGAGTCGAGTCTGCTCGACTGGCGTCCCATACCCGAAGCTCGCCCACATGGAGACGATGCCTGCGAACGGCCCGTCGACGAGCTCGGACAGACGATTGGCATCGCCTTCGATCACGCGAGAGACCGGTACGGCTTCTCTGGCTGCACGGGCGACAACCGGGTCGCGCTCGAGGCCAGTGACGTCGTAGCCCAGTGCGGAGAGCCCAGCGAGATGCCGGCCGCCTCCGCAGCAGACGTCCAGCACCGAACGGTGTGCGGGAAGCGGCAAGACGGCAGACAGGAACGCAACCTCGCGCGCTGTGACCTCCTCGCGCTGCGTCATGCCGAAGACGGCGTGCCAGGTAGCGGAGTAGGTGTTCGTGGCCGTCAGCTCCTGCAGCGCGCGTCCCTCCCGGACCGTCTTCACGCCCTCATCGCACTCGAGTCAGATGTCGAAGACGTCGTGGCGCTCGAAGAACTCACGGTCGGGCTCGACGCCCTGCGCGCGAAGCTCCGCGAGCTCGCGGCGATACTGGGCGAAGCCACCGGGCGTGTGCAGGTTGAGCATGCGCACGGGCTCGTCGCTCACGTTGCGGAACCAGTGGACGACGTTCGGCGGTGCGAGGACGTACGTCCCGGGCGTCCCGTGGACGACTTCGTCGCCGACATGGAACTCCACCTTGCCCTCGAGGACGTAGAACGAGTCCGAGTGCCCCTTGTGCAAATGGGGATCGACGCCGCTTCCCGGGTCGAACGTGACCTCAAGGAGCGAAAGCTCGGGACGGTCGGCCTTGACCGGGTCGCCGC
Organism: Actinomycetota bacterium; assembly: GCA_020029615.1. Lineage (GTDB taxonomy): Bacteria > Actinomycetota > Thermoleophilia > Gaiellales > Gaiellaceae > GMQP-bins7. The sequence goes on along the minus strand of JAIBJO010000004.1, from coordinate 76,669 downwards.
CCGGGTCGAGTGCGATCGGGGCGTCCACCTAGACGGCCTGCTCGACGAGGCGCAGCCACTCGTCCGACAGAGCCTGCGGGACGAGCACCCACTCGCGCATGACGCGGCCCATGCCGGGATCGAACAACTCGACGCCGTGAAGCGCGAGCGCCTGCTCGCGCGCAGCCTCGTCCGTGAGCTTCACGGTCAGCCCACCGTCATTCCAGTGCCCGGCGACGACCTTGCCGTTCTCCCGTTTGAGGCACGGCATCCCGAACATCTTCGACTCGTGGAGCGGGTGCCGCGCGGTCAGGTCGGCGACGAGCTCTTCCCAGGTCATGCCGCCACGTTACTCCGGGAGGTGTGCGACGACAACGGCCGCGGGATCGACGCCGCCGTCCTCGGGCGGATCGTGCTGGTCGAAGCCCGGGTTTCTCCCGCGCAGGTAGTCGGCGAAGCCGAACGACGGCATGTGGAAGTTGAAGCACCGCGCACCAGCAGTCGAGTCGTTGTCGAAGCCGTGGACGACGTCGGGAGGGAAGAGGAGGAGGGTTCCAGCGCGGATCGCAAGCGGCCCGGCGCGGAGGGCGAACGTGAACTCTCCCTCGACGACCAGGAACCCGTCGGCATGGTGATGGTGGACGTGAGGCTTCGCTCCACGCTCGCCGGGGCCGTAGGCGAACTCCGAGACCGTGAGCTCCGCGGTGTCCACGAGCACGGTCGCGCGACGTCCGGGCCGATCGGTGATCTTCTCGCCCTCCGACCCTCCGGTTCGGCGAACAATGATCTCGCGGCTGAGCGCGGAGCTCGGAACCTGGATCTCGAGATGGCGAGCCGGCACGTCGCCGGACATTGCGAGAGAGTGCGCGACTCCGGGCGGGACGAACACCCAGGTTTCCTCTCCGATCCGGTGGGCATCGCCTTCGAGCCGGAGCGTCAGCTCGCCTTCGAGGACGAAGAACGCGCTCGCGTGGTGTGCATGGACGCGCGGCAGCGGAGCACCGTCACCCGGCGCCGAGCGGACGTCCACGGCACGAAAGTGCTCGGTGTCGGCAAGGAGCTGCTCACCCATGGAGCGTCAGCCTAGTGGCCACGTACGTGGAGCTCCATGCGCATTCCGCGTACAGCTTCCTCGACGGGGCGTCGCAGCCGGAGGAGCTCGCGGCGCGCGCGGCGGAGCTCGGGTACGCCGCGCTCGCGCTCACCGACCACGACGGCGTCTACGGCTCGCTCGAGTTCGCGCACGCGGCGAAGGCGCTCGGCGTGCGCCCGATCACGGGCGCGGAGATCACGCTCAGCGGCGTAGGCTCGACGGAGCCGCCAACGAGCGGAGGTGGCGGCTTTGCCGACACCGGAGCGGGTACAGGCGGAGCCCACGTCACGCTGCTCGTCGAGTCGCGGCAGGGGTATGCCAATCTCTGTCGCCTGCTCACGGCTGCGCACGCGGGCACGCGCCAGACAGGGCGCGAGGACCGGGAGCCGCTCCCGCCGTCGGTTTCGCTCGAGCAGGTCGCGGAGCTGAACGAGGGGCTCGTCTGTCTCTCGGGCTGCGCCCGACGAGGCTTGGGGGTCACTAACCCGAATGCGGCTGCGCTCTTGGCAGCCGCGTTTGGGCAGCGGTTCTACGTCGAGCTCCAGCGGCCATTCGAACGGGGGGACACACGCAGGCTCGGCCTCCTGCGTGAACGCCGCACGCTCCTGCAGGACGTCCTCGTCGCGATCCGCTGCCGCACGTCGCTCGAGGGCTGCGAGCCCGAGCGGCGCGGCAATCGCGAGAGCTACCTCCGCCCGCCCGAGGAGATGCTCGAGCGCTTCTCCTTCGACCGCACTGCGGCAGAGCGAAGCGCTGTGCTCGCCGAGCGGCTCGAGTTCGACCTGACCGAAGAGCTCGGCTATCGCTACCCGGACTTCTCGGACGGAGCCGAATCCGCCATCCGGCAACTCGCCGCCATCTGCCACGCCGCGGTGGGCGAGCGCTACGGGCCAAGTGACACAGTGTCACAAGGACAGGCGCGAGCCCGCCTCGAAGACGAGCTGCGCCTCATCGACGAGCTCGGGCTCGCCGGGTTCTTTCTCCTCCACCACGAGGTTCTCGAGCTCGCGCGGGAGTGTGCGCGCGAGGTTCGTGGGATCGACTCGCCACGGAGCTTCCTGCCGCCGGGGCGTGGGAGGGGGAGCTCTGTGGGCTCCATCGTCTGCTACTTCACGGGGCTGTCACACGTCGACCCCGTCTCGAACGAGCTCTCGCTCGGGCGCTTCCTGAACCGCGAGCTCGCCTCGGTGCCGGACATCGACCTCGACTTCCCGCGTGACATCCGCGAGAAGCTCATCGTCCGTGTAACCGAGCGCTATGGGCGCGAGCACGCGGCGCTCGTCGCAAGCTTCGCGACCTACCGCTCGCGTGGTGCGATTCGCGACGTGGGTAAGGCGCTCGGCCTCCCGTTCGCCGAGCTGGAGCGGCTCGCGCGCCTCTCGGATGGCTGGAACGCGAAGCGAGTGGGGGAGGAGGTCGCGCGACTCCCAGACGGGGAGCGGAAGCTCGAGTCGAAGCGTTGGCGTGCATTCGCCTGGCTCACAGGCGAGATCGCCGGTCTCCCGCGCCACGTCTCGCAGCATCCGGGCGGGATGATCGTCTCGACGCGCCCGCTGATCGAGCTCGTCCCCGTGCAACCGGCCGCGATGGCCGGGCGTCAGCTCTGCCAATGGGACAAGGACTCGTGCTCCGACGCGGGGTTCCTGAAGATCGACCTCCTCGGGCTCGGGATGCTCTCGGCGGTCGAGGACTGCGTGGAGCAGATCGCATGGACGCACGAAGAGGTGATCGACCTCTCGCGCATCCCCTTTTACGACGGGGCTGTGTACGACGACATCCAGCGGGCGGACACGATCGGCACGTTCCAGATCGAGAGCCGCGCGCAGATGCAGAGCCTCCTGCGGACGAGGCCGGAGAACCTCGACGACCTCACCGTGCAGGTTGCGCTGGTGCGGCCGGGCCCGATCCAGGGTAAGGCCGTGCACCCGTACATCGACGCGCGTCAGCGGCTACGCGAGGACCCCTCCTACGTCTTCCCCGTCGACCACGAGCTGCTGCGCGACCCGTTGCGCTCGACGTTCGGCGTCGTCGTCTTCCAGGATCAGGTGCTCGAGGTCGCGATCGCGCTCGCCGGCTTCACGGTGGGGGAAGCAGAAGGGCTGCGACGGGCGATGAGCCGGAAGCGAAGCTTGGACGCGCTCGAGGCCTACCGCGAACGGTTCGTCGCAGGGGCGGCCGAGAAGGGTGTCGATGCGGAGACGGCCGACCGCGTCTTCGACAAGCTCGCCGGCTTCTCGGGCTTCGGCTTTCCGAAGGCGCATGCAGCCGCGTTCGGGCTCCTCGCGTACCAGTCGACCTGGCTGCGCCACTACTACCCGGCGGAGTTCCTGTGCGCGCTCCTGAACGCGCAGCCGATGGGCTTCTACCCGCCCGCGACGCTCGTGCGAGACGCGCAGAAGCATGGCGTGGAGGTGCTTCCCGTCGACGTCAACCTGAGCGGTGCGCGGTGCGTCGTCGAGAAGGTGGGTGGAAGGCCGCGGAGCCCAAGTGACAACTTGTTACAAGGCTCAGCAGGCAGGCACAACGAGCGAGGCAAGCCAAGTGACAACTTGTCACAAGGCGTGTGGGCGGTGCGCATCGGGCTCGACTACATCTCTTCGATCGGAAGGGAAGAGGCCGAGGCGCTCGCGTCTGAACGGGACGCGCATGGCCCGTACCGGGACGTCGCTGATCTCGCACGACGATCGCTCCTCCCGCAGGACGCGCTCGAGGCGCTCGTCAAGGGCGGCGCCTGTGACGGCTTCTGGCGCCCGCGCCGCGATCTCCTCTGGGAGCTCGGCCTCGTCTTCCGTGCGCAGTCGGTGCCAGGAACGGAGGGCGAGCTGAAGCAGCTCCCGCTCGAGCTCGACCCGACGACCGAGACGCCGGCCCTCCGCGAGCTCACACGTTGGGAGCGCATGCTCGCCGACTACCGGCACACGAGCATGTCGATCGAGACGCACCCGCTCGCGCTGCTGCGCCCGCACCTTCCGGCGGGAACGCTCTCGAGCACGGAGCTCCACGCCGAGCGCCACGGGAGGCAGGTCGCCTTCGCAGGGATGACGGTCGCGCGCCAGCGACCGTCGACCGCCAAGGGGATCGTCTTCATGCTCCTCGAGGACGAGCACGGCCAGGTGAATCTCATCGTCCCCTCCCAGATCTACGAGCGGAACCGGGCGACGGTTCGCGCCGAGCCTCTGATCCTCGCCCGTGGCCGCTACGAGCGAGTCGGGGAGAACCGGAACGTCCTCGTCTCGTCACTCGAGTCGCTCGGCCCGCTCGCCCGGCAAGTGGCGAAGGACGACACGGTGTGGGAGTCGCTCCCGCGGCCGCACTCGTTCGGTCACCGGTGAGGTCGACTCAGTGAACCTCACCATGCGACAGCGTGAACGCGGTCTCGACGATCCCGATGTGCGTGAACGCCTGGGGAAAGTTGCCGACGAGCCTGCCGCGTTCGGGGTCGTACTCCTCGGAAATCAGCCCGAGATCGTTACGGAGCCCCAGGAGCCGTTCGTACAGAACGACGGCATCCTCCCGCCGGCCCTGCTGCGCGAGCACGGCGGCGAGCCAGAACGAGCAGGGCAGGAACGCTCCCTCGCCTGGCGGCAGGCCGTCGACGCCTGCGTTTTCGGCGTCAGCGCGGTAGCGCTCCACGAACCCGCCGCCCATCAGCTCCTGCTCGATCGCGCGGACGGTGCCGACGACGCGCTCGTCCGTCGCCGGCAGGAACCCGACGAGCGGGATGAGCAGGCAGCTCGCGTCGAGCCGGTCCGACCCGAAGAACTGCGTGAAAGCCCCACGCTCGACGTTGTAGCCCTCGCGTAGGACCTCCTCCTTGATGGCCTTCCGCGCCGCCTTCCAGCGGTCGAGCGGCCCTTCGCGGCCGAACCGCTCGATCGTCTTGACCGCGCGGTCGAAGGCCACCCACGCCATGACCTTCGAGTGCGTGAAGTGCCGGCGCGGGCCGCGCACCTCCCAGATCCCCTCGTCGGGCTCCCGCCACCCGGACTCGAGCCAGTCGAAGACCCTGCGCGTGAGCCGCCACGCGTCGTCCGACGCGGCGAGGCCTTGTCGTCGAGCCTGATAGAGGGCGTCCACGACCTCTCCGTACACGTCGAGCTGCCGCTGATCGGAGGCCCCGTTTCCCACGCGGACGGGCTGCGACCTCTCGTAGCCCGCGAGCCACGGCAGCTCGAACTCGGTCAGGCGCCGCTCGCCGGCGACGCCGTACATGATCTGCAGGTCTTCCGGGGAGCCGGCGATCGCCCGCAGGAGCCAGTCGCGCCACGCGCCTGCCTCCTCGACGTAGCCTGCACGGACCAGCGCCAGCAGTGTCAGTGTCGCGTCGCGCAGCCAGCAGTAGCGGTAGTCCCAGTTCCGTACTCCGCCGATCCACTCCGGCAGGGACGTCGTCGGGGCCGCGACGATCCCACCCGTGGGCGCATATGTGAGCGCCTTGAGCGTGAGCAGCGAGCGGTGAACGGCGTCGTGCCAGCGACCGTCGTACGTGCACCGGGCGGCCCAGTCCTCCCAGAACGTGACGGTGCTCTCGAGTGCCCGCTCGGGCTCGATCGGCTCGGGCGGGACCTCGCTGGACGGGAACCAGCGGAGGACGAATGGGACGCGCTCGCCCTCCGCGACGGAGAACGAGGCGTGCGTCCGCAGGTTGCGTCCCTCGTGCTCGACGGGAGTGCGCAGCAACACGGCGTCCGGGCCCGCAACGGCGACGAGCGTTCCCTCGATCGTGCGCACCCAGGGCACGATGTCCCCGTAGTCGAACCGGATGACCAGTTCCATCCTCATCTCGACCCGGCCGCGGACTCCCTCCACGATGCGAACGACGTCGGGCTTCGTCTCGCGAGGCGGCATGAAGTCGACAAGCCGGACTGCGCCGTCGGCGGTCTCGAGCTCGGTCTCGAGGACGAGCGTGTCGCCGCGGTAACGGCGGCCCGTCGAACGGAACTCGCCGCTGGGCTGGATCGTCCAATGACCGTTCTCGGAGTCGCCGAGCAGCGAGGCGAACACGGCCCCGGAGTCGAAGCGCGGAAGGCAGAGCCAGTCGATCGCCCCGTCGCGGCTGACGAGCGCCGCGGTCTCCAGGTCGCCGATGAGCCCGTAGTCCTCGATGAGTGTCATCAGCCCTCCTCGTCCAGCAACGTCACGTATCCACCGAAGCGGCGCCGGGCGGACTTGTCGAATGCGGATCGATACTCCTGGGACGTGCGATCGTCGAGTGTGGCTGCGTAGGTCTCGCGGATGTCGTGGAGACGCTCGCCGATGGCGTCGACGACGAGCTGGTAGTCGCCGTAGAGCTCGGTGGTCTCCTCGGCGCCGGCGTGCGTCCAGGCTGCGTCCGCCGCCGCCGCTTCCTCGAGCAGATCGGCGTCGTCCGTCGCGAAGACGTGCAGCTGACGTTCGACGAGGTCGTGGAAGCGTCCGCGGCGGAACATCACGTGATCTCCCGGTAGAGATCGAGGTGTGCGGCCGCGGACGCCTCCCACGTCAGCTCGTCCCGCGCCCGCTCTGCCCCGCGTCGGGCCGCAGCGAGAGCCGCAGGATCGCGGAGCAGGCGCTCCAGCGACGCCGACATGGCTCGGACGTCACCCGGCGCCACCACGGCTCCTGCGGCGAAGCGGCCCACCACCTCGCCGAGCCCTCCGACGTCGTAGACGATCGCGGGAACGCCGGCGCCGAGCACCTGCAGGAGGGCTCCGGAGACGTCGATCTCCGCCCGGTACGGGAACAGCGCGACGGTGGCGTCCGAGAGCGCGCGGCGAAGCTCCGAGTCCGGGAGATAGCCGAGCCGCCATTCGGCACGATCGCCCGCGGCGCGCTGCAGGCCGTCGAGTGGGACGCGCGGATCTCCGACGACGAGCAGTCGGGCGTCGTGGGCGGCGAGGATCGCCTCCACGGCGTCTTCCGTCCCTTTGTACGGGCGGATGAGGCCCAGGCAGAGGGCGGTACGCCCGTCGTCCGCGCGTTCGACCCCGGACCGGAACACCGGGTGGTCGATGACCTGAAGCTTTGCGTCGGGCAGCCCGAACTCGACAAGCTGCCGGCGTCCGCGCTGCGAGTGGACGACCACGCGCTCGAAGCGGTCGAACAGCGCCCTCCACATGGCCGCCTTGGACAGCGTCCGGCGCGGGATGATGTCGTGCGCCGTGAGCACCGCGGGGCTTCGGGGACGAAAGAGCCAGCGGTCGACCTCGGGCGCACCAAGCCACTGGACGTGCATCACATCGGGCTTGGTAGCGGCGAACCGCGCCATCCCCAGCGGATGCTCCAACGCCTTCACCGCCAGTCGCAGCCGCGCACCGCCCATTCGAGACGAGAGGGGATAGAACCACTCGCGTGCCTCGTAGCCCTCGGGGGGCGCGACGGCGCCGAACCGGAACCTCGACGTGACGAGCTCGACGTCGGCCCCCGCGCGTGCGAGTGCCGCGGCCAGCGAGCGGTCGTACGGAGGCGTGTACGCGGGCGGATCGGCGATGACGACGCGCATGACGGCGAACGTTAGACACGGTGTCGGCAGAATCCCGCGCGTGACGTTCGAGGAGGCTCGCGCGCAGTTCCCGGTTCTCGAGCGGTACGCGTACCTGCAAGCGGGCAGCGTCGGGCCACTCGCTCGCGGCACGATCGACGCCATGCGGGCAGCCGACGAGAACCGGCTCGACGAGGGGCGTGGCTCGCTCGCCCAGTTCACGCGTCTCCTCGAGAGTCGCGAGGAGCTGCGGGCGACGATCGCCTCCCTCGTCGGCGTCTTCCCCGACACGGTCGCACTGACGGCGTCGACGACGGACGGCTGCAACATCGTGCTTGCGGGCCTCGGGCTCGGACCGGGGGACGAGGTCGTCACAACGACCGACGAGCACTTCGGTCTCATCGGGCCGCTCCACATGTCCCGCGCGAAGGTCGTGGTCGTCGAGCCCGACCCCGAGCACATCGTCGCGGCGGTCACACCACGAACGCGGCTGATCGCGCTCTCGCACGTCCTCTGGACAACCGGCGCCGTGCTCCCGGTCCATGAGCTGAAGGCCGCGACCGGGCTACCGATCCTCGTCGACGGGGCACAGTCCGTCGGCGTCATGCCCGTCGACGCCAACGGCCTCGACTACTACACGATTTCGGGGCAGAAGTGGCTGTGTGGGCCGGAAGGCACGGGCGCGCTCGTCGTCGCCGAGCCCGACGCGCTGCGGATCGCGCACCCGAGCTACCTCTCGCAGCAGGGGTACGAGCAGGACGGGGCCTTCGAGCCGAAGGACGGCGCCGCCCGCTTCGATCCGAACGTGACCCCGACGGCGGCCGTGGCCGGTCTCCAGGCGGCGATCGCTGCCATCCCCGACTGGGCGCACGAGCGCGCGAGAGATATGGCCGAGCGGTTCAGGGTACGGCTCGCCGAAGCCGGCTGCGACGTCGTCGTGCCCGACGAGCGCGCGACGCTCGTCTCGTGGCGCGTGCCGGTCGAGGTGTCTGCCGGCGTCGTCGCCCGCCTCGCGGAGGTCGGTGTCATCGTGCGCGACCTGCCAGGCCGCGGGCTCGTGCGTGCGTCGGTGGGCTGGTGGACCAATGACGACGACCTCGAACGCCTCGTCGCCGCACTCGGGCGGCCGAGCTTGCCCCACTACGCCTGAGCGGCGTTCGCGGCGGTTCTGAGACCCAGCTCGCCGGCGAGCGGCTGCATCGCCGCCACGACGTTCGTGATGTGCTCGTCGAGCTCCAGCCCGAGAAGCTCTGCGCCCGCGTAGACCTCGTCCCGGTGCACGCCGGCAGCGAACGACGGCTGCTTCAGCTTCTTCCTCACGGACTTCGGCTCCAGGCCGTCGAGCCCAGTCGGACGTACGAGGCCGCACGCGTGCACGAAGCCCGACAGCTCATCGCAGGCGAACAGTGCCTTCTTGAGCTGCGTGTCCCGCGGCATCGCGAGGTGCTCGGCGTGCGACAACACCGCCTCGATCAGCTCCTCGGAGTATCCCTCGTCGCGCAGGATCGGCGCGCCGTCCTGTGGATGCTTGTCGAGAGTGGGGTGAATCTCGTAGTCGAAATCGTGGAGCAGGGCGGTGGCGCGCCAGAGCTCTTCGTCCTCGCCGTAGAGTCGCGCGTAGAAGCCGACCGAGGCCTCGACCGCGAGTGCGTGGCGAAGCAGCGCCTCGCTCTTCGTGTAGCGGGTAAGCGTGTCCCACGCCTGCTCGCGGGTCGGCCGCATGGCGCAGTACCATAGCCGCCGCCGTTGGAACCTCAGCTCCCACAGCGGACGATCAAGCCGTACGGAACCTGGTCGTCGCCGATCAGCGCGGAGATGGTGGCTCGGGGGGACACGCGGCTCACGGCGCCGTGGCTCGAGGCGGGGGTCGTCTGGTGGCTCGAGGGTCGCGCTGCCGAGAGTGGGCGGGTCGCGCTCGTGTCGAGGGCACCGGGTGTCGATCCGGTCGACGTCGTCCCCGAGGGCTTCAACGTTCGCACGAGCGCCCACGAGTACGGGGGAGGCGCGTACTGCATCCATCACGACACGGCGTACGTCTGCAACTTCGACGATCAGCGCCTGTATCGCGTGGATCGGGGAGTGCCGCCCGTCGCGATCACGCCGGAGGTTGCCGACAAGAGACATCGCTATGCGGATGGCAGGATCACCCCCGACGGCGAGCTGTGGATAGGGGTTCGCGAGCGTCACGCCGAGAGCGATCGATCGGCGGAGGTCGTGAACGAGCTGGTGGCCGTGCCGACGGACGGATCGTCGGTGCCGCGGGTCATCGCCGAAGGTCGCGACTTCTACGCCGCTCCACGGGTATCGCCGGATGGGTCCCGGCTCTGCTTCCTCGCCTGGGACCTGCCGTGGATGCCGTGGGACGGCTGCGAGCTGTTCATCGCGAGCCTGGGCGAGACTGGTGAGCTCGAGGAGCTCTCACACGTCGCGGGCCGGGACGGCACCGAGTCCATCTGGCAGCCGGAGTGGAGCCCCTCGGGGGACCTCGTCTTCGCGAGCGACCGGAGTGGCTGGTGGAACCTCGAGCGGATCCGTGCCGGGACCCGATCGGTTCTGTACCCGGCCGCGGCCGAGTTCGGCTATCCGGCATGGACGTTCGGGGCGCGGTCGTTCTCGTTCCTCGCCGACGGGCGCGTCTTCAGTGCGTACGAGTCGGGAGGGCTCACGCACTTCGGGCTGCTCGAGCCCGAGAGCGGTCGCTTCGAGGCGCTGGACTTCGGGCTCGACTCCTGGGGAACGCCCCACCTGTGCACCGAGGGCTCCAGCGCCGTCGTCGTTGCGGGAACCTCGACCGTCCCGACCCAGGTTCGGCTGATCGACCTGGCATCGGGCGCCGACGAGGTGCTCCGGACCAGCTCGCGCGCCACGGTCGGCGGCGAGTACTTCTCCGTTCCGTACGCCGTCGAGTTCCCGACAGAGGGCGGCCTGACCGCGCACGCGTTCGTGTACGAGCCGACGAACCCGGCCTTCGAGCCGCCCGAGGACGAGATGCCGCCCTTGATCGTCGTGTGCCACGGCGGCCCGACCGGAAGCTCCCCAGCCACCTTCAGCCTCGACACCCAGTACTTCACGACGAGGGGGTTCGCAGTCGTCGACGTCAACTACGGGGGCTCGACGGGCTACGGGCGGCCGTATCGCGAGCGCCTGAAAGGCGAGTGGGGCGTCGTCGACCTGCAGGACTGCGTGAACGCCGCTCGCTACCTCGTCAAGGCAGGACGCGCGGATCCCGACCGCCTGCTGATCACGGGAGGCAGTGCAGGCGGCTACACGGCGATCTGCGCGCTCACGTTCACGGACGTCTTCGCCGCCGGCACGACGCACTTCGGCATCGCCGATCTCGAGCAGTTCGGCGGGGGAGAGACGCACAAGTTCGAACTGCAGTACGAGCACACGCTTGTCGGGCCGTACCCCGAGCGGGCCGACCTCTATCGAGCCCGCAGCCCGATCCACTTCGCGGACAGGATCTCGACCCCGATGCTCGTCATCCAGGGCGAGGACGACAAGGTCGTGCCACCGTCGCAGGCGGAGCTCATCGTCGGCGCCCTGCGCGAGCGCGGGATCCCTCACTCGTATCTCCTCTTCGAGGGCGAGGGCCATGGGTTTCGCAAGGCGGAGAACATCGTTCGCTCACTCGAGGCCGAGCTCTCGTTCTACGCGCAGGTTCTCGGATTCGAAACCGGTGAGGCGCTGCCGAAACTCGAGATCGAGCACCACGGTCGGTGACGCGCGAGTGAGCGGATGAAGACGGCCAGTACCATTGCCCGCGCGATGCAGTCCTTCGTCATCGAGGGAGGCCGCCCGCTGTCGGGGACGGTTCGCGCCTCGGGGAACAAGAACGGCGCGCTCCCCATCCTCGCAGCCTCGCTGCTCGCCTCGGACGACGTCTACCTCTCGAACGTCCCACGCATACGCGACGTCGAGACGATGGTCGAGCTCGTGGCCGACCTCGGAGCCGACATCGACTGGACCGGGCCGAACGAGATTCGGGTCGATCCGAGCGGTGTGTCGAAGACCGACCTCGATCCCGATCTCTCGCGCGAGATCCGCGCATCGTTCCTCCTTGCAGGCCCGTTGCTCGCGCGCCATGGCCGAGTCATGGTGCCTCCCCCAGGCGGCGACGTGATCGGGCGCCGCCGGCTCGACACCCATGTGCACGCGTTCGCCGCGCTCGGCGCAGAGATCGCGCTCGACGGCGTCTACGACCTCTCGGCACGCGGGCTCACCGGGACGCGCATGTACCTCGACGAGGCGTCGGTGATGGGCACCGAGAACGCGATCATGGCTGCCGTGCTCGCACAGGGCGAGACGGTGCTCGGGCACGCTGCCTGCGAGCCCCACATCCAGGATCTCTGCAGGTTCCTCGTCTCGCTCGGCGCGGAAATCGAGGGGATCGGCTCGAACGTCCTCCACATCCAGGGAAAGGCGGCGCTCGGCGGTGGCGCGTACCGCATCGGCCCCGACCACATCGAGGTCGCGAGCTTCGTCGGCCTGGCCGCCGCGACCGGCGGCGAGGTGATCGTTACGGACGTGGAGCCGGACGACCTGATCTCGATCGTTCCAGCGTTCCGGAAGCTGGGAGTCGAGATGGAGGTGTCGGACTCGAGCGTGCGCGTTCCGGCCGGCCAGGACTTGCACGTGGAAGACGACTTCGGAGGACAGATCCCCAAGATCGAGAGCGGCGTGTGGCCGGCCTTCCCGGCCGATCTCACGTCGATCGCGGTCACCGTCGCAACTCAGGCGCACGGAACGATCCTCATTTTCGAGAAGATGTTCGAGAGCCGCCTCTTCTTCGTCGACAAGCTCGTCTCCATGGGAGCGCGAATCATCCTCTGCGATCCCCATCGCGTCGTCGTCACCGGCCCGGCACCCCTGTACGGCGAGCGGCTCGAGAGCCCGGACATCCGTGCCGGGATGGCGATGCTCATCGCTGCCCTGTGCGCCGAGGGCACGTCGACAATCGGCAACATTCGGCAGATCGACCGCGGCTACGAGCGGATCGACGAGCGCCTACGGGGCCTGGGCGCGACGATCGAGCGGTCCGACCTGTGACGACACCGAGCACAGCCCGCGTCACGCTCACTAGCGGTGGCGAGAGCAACGTGATGACGGGCGTTGCGGTGCTCGACCATCTCCTCGAGGAGCTCGCGCGTACCGGCGGCTTCGAGCTTCGGCTGGAGATCGCTCCGGGCGAGCCCGAAGCCGAGGTCGGTGAAGCGGGCGCGGCTCTCGGCGAGGCGCTCCTGCCTCTTCTCATCGACTCCAGGGCCGCAGGTCGCGGCTTCGGCATCGTCCCTTCCGATGAGGCGCTCGCGATGGTGGTCGTCGAGGCATCGGGAAGGCCGCTTGTCGCGTCGAACGCCGATCTCACGCCCACGCGCGCGGGTGGGCTCCACACCGACCTCGCCGCGGCGTTCCTCCGCGACCTCGCCGAGGCTGCCGGGCTGACCATCCACGTTCGGCTGCTCGAGGGCGAGGACTCGCAGCACGTCCTCTCCGCGATCTTCAAGGCGCTCGGCGTCGCGCTCGCCCGCGCATGCTCACCTCCCTAAGGAGCGAAAGGGGCTCTCATGGCAGCGAAGGACGTCGTGCGCACGGACCTGGCCCCAGGGCCTTTCCAGGGCGCACCGTACAACCAGGCGATTCGCATCGGTGATCTCGTGTTCGTCGCAGGGCAGCTCGGGATCGAGCTCGAGACCGGGCAGCTCGCAGGCTCGGGCGTGTCCGAGCAGACGGAGCAGGCGATGCGGAACCTCGGCGCCATCCTCGAGGCGGCGGGCAGCGGGCTCGACAAGCTCGTCAAGACGACGGTCTTCCTGATGGACCTAGGCGACTTCGGTGGGATGAACGAGGTCTACGCACGGCACGTCGGCGACCGTCCTCCGGCACGCTCGACGGTTCAGATCTCGGGGCTCCCGAGCGGCGCCGTCGTCGAGATCGAGGCCGTCGCTCACGTCTGAGCGAGATCACTGCAAGACCGCGGCCTGACACCCGGGCAGAATGAGCCCATGCGGGCCGAGGAGGTCATCGCCACCCACGGGAGCACCGACTTCGATGCATTCGCGGCGATGCTCGCCGCGCGTCTCCTGTACCCAGGCGCGGTGGTGGCGGTCGGCTCCCTCAACCGCAACGTGCGCGACTTCTATCGCCTTCACGCCGACGAGCTGGGGGCGATCGCGGACGTCGGGAAGCTCGAGCTCGGTGCGGTCAAGCGACTCGTCGTGATCGAGGCTGCGACCGCGTCACGGCTCGGCGAGCTCGAGGCCGTCGCGCTCGATCCCTCGGTCGAGAAGGCGCTGTTCGACCATCACGGCGAGTCCGGAGTCCCGGACTGGGTGCGCGAGGAGGCCGCGGTCTTCTCGACGGACGGTGCGCTGACGACGACGCTCGTGGGGATCCTGGCGGAGCGCGAGATCGCGCCGACCGCCCTCGAGGCGACCGCGTTCGCTCTCGGGATCCACGAGGACACGGGCTCGCTCACGTACCCCTCAAGCACACAGCGTGACGCCGACGCCCTCGCCTGGTGCATGCGTCACGGTGCTCGACAGGATCTCGTCGCCGCGTATCTGCACGCACCGCTCGCGGCGAACGAGCGGGAACTTCTCCACGAGCTGATGGATGCGCTCGAGCCCGTCGACGCCGGAGGCGAGGAGGTCTTGCTCGCAGCGGTCCGCTGGCCCGAGTACGTCGAAGGCATCTCCAACCTCGCCCACAAGATCATCGACCTCACCGACGCCCGCGCACTCGTCCTGCTCGTCGAGATGGACGGTCGTGTGTTCGCTGTCGCTCGTAGCCGGACCGACCGGATCGACGCGTCGGTGATCGCGAACGCGCTCGGTGGAGGAGGTCACGCGCAGGCTGCCTCGGCGATCGGCCGCCTCGAGCTCGACGCGGCGCGAGCCGTCGTCGTCGAGGCGCTTGGACAGGCGCAGCGCGAACGGCGTCAGGCACGCGAGGTCATGTCGACTCCGCCGCGCTCCGTGGGGCCGGACGACACGGTGCGGGACGCGATGACGCTCTGCCAGCGGCATGGCCAGAGCGGGGTCTTCGTGGTCGAAGGCGGACGGGTCGTCGGGAGCGTGAGCCGCGAAGACCTCGACAAGGCGGTCGGCCACGAGCTGGCACACGCCCCGGTGCGCGGGATCATGAGCGGTCGCGTCGCAGTGGCAGCGGAGGATGCGACGCTCGCGGAGTTACAGGCGCTCGTCACGACTGCCGAGGACGGACGGGTCGCGGTGCTTCGAGACGACAGGCTCGTCGGCGTGGTCAGCCGTGCCGACCTCCTACGCTCGCTCGAAGGCATGGAACCCGCGCCCGTCGACGACGCAGGAAGCCTGGCGCCCGAGCTGAGTGCGCTCGAGCAGCTCCGACCGGTCATCGAAGCCGTGGCGACGCTCGGCGATCGGGCCGAAGGCGTCTACCTCGTGGGTGGAACGCTTCGGGACATCCTTCTCGGAGAGGAGAGCTTCGACATCGACATCGCGGTCGAAGGCGACGCGATCGCATTCGCACGCTCGCTCGCAGGAGTGCTCAAAGGCCGCTATACGCCACACGACAAGTTCGGCACCGCGATCGTCTCCTACGGTGACGGCGGGCGACTCGACGTCGTCACCACACGAACCGAGTTCTACGACGCCCCGGGCGCGCTTCCGACAGTCGAGCGAGCGGCGTTGCGAGAAGACCTTCGCCGCCGTGACTTCACGATCAACGCGATGGCAGCGTCGCTCAAGCCGGCCGACTTCGGCCACCTCGTCGACCCCTACGACGGTCGGGCCGACCTCGGGGCGCGGGTCCTCCGAGTCCTCCACAACCTGTCGTTCATCGACGACCCGACTCGGATCTTCCGCGGCATTCGGTACGAGGCCCGCTACGGCTTTCGCTTCGACGAGCACACGACCCGGCTCGCGCGCGGATGCATCGAGATGGGGCTCGTCGGAGACCTCTCGTCCGTTCGTCTCCGCGACGAGCTCGTGCAGCTGCTCGAGGACCCCGGAGCGCCGGGTGGGATTGCACGACTCGGCGAGCTCGGCGTCGACCGGGCGATTCAGTCTCATCTTCGCGGAGACCGGGAGGCCGCAGCTCTCTTCGAGCGTGCCCGCGCGCTGCGGGACGAGCTGCACGTCGACGTTCCCGTGTGGAGGCTCGGAGTCGCCGTGCTCGCCCGCGTCATGACATCCGACGAGGCGTTCGATTGGCTCGACCGCCTCAAGGTCCGCCGCCGGGACGTGGACCGCATCGTCGGAGCGATCACAGTGGCGCCGATGATCGGCGAGCGGCTGCGTGAGGCAGATCTCGAGCCCGCCCAGGTCGTCGCGCTCGCCGACCCGTTCGGGCCCGATGCGCCACTCCTCGCTCTGGCTCGAGAAGAGCAGCCGGCGCTCCGCGACTACTTCGTGCGGCTGCGCGCGGTGGAGCTCGAGATCAGTGGCGCCGACCTCGTCGCCATGGGCCTGCAGGAGTCGCCCCGAATCGGGGAAGTGCTCGGCGAGCTTCGCCGGCGGAAGCTGAACGGCGAGCTCGACGGTCGCGATTCGGAGCTCGCCGCGGCGCGCGAGCTCGTCGCGGCAACGGCCGCCTCGTGAGCGTCGCGACGGCGCTCGAGATCGGCGAGCGCTATCGGCGTCTCCGTGACGAGGTCGGGTCGGCTGTGACGGTCGTGGTTGCGACGAAGTACGTCTCGCTCGAGGACATGGCCGTCCTGGACGATGCCGGAGTCGAGGTGGTCGGCGAGAATCGAGCGCAGGATCTGCTCGCGAAACATGCCCGCTTCGCAGACAGGTTTCGCTGGCATTTCATCGGCCACCTCCAGTCGAACAAGGTCAAGGTCGTCAACGACGTCTGCGAACTCGTGCACTCGCTTTCGTCCGACTCGGCAGCGCGGAGGCTCGCGATCCCGGCGCTCCTCGAGGTGAATCTCGCCGGCGAGGCGACGAAGTCCGGTGTCGAGCCGGTGGAAATCGCCGGCTACCTCGAGCGCTACCCGTTCATTCGCGGGTTGATGACGATGCCGCCGCTCGCCGACGACCCCGAGGTGTCACGACCGTACTTTCGGCGCCTGCGCGAGCTCGCCTCGGAGCACGGCCTTTCCGAGCTCAGCATGGGGACGTCGCAGGACTATCGGGTCGCGGTGGAGGAGGAGGCGACCTACGTCCGAGTCGGAGAGGCCCTCTTCTCCCCCTGACGAGACCTACGGTCGTACCACGGCGTGAACGCGCCACTCTCCAGGGACGCCCTTGAACGCGTGCAGTCCACGGTCTTCGAATACAAGGTCCGAGCCGACCATCAGATCCCGCACCGTCTGGGAGACCAGCACCTCCGACGGTGCCGCCAGCGTGGCGACCCGAGCTCCGATGTTCACCGCGAGCCCGCCGACCTTGCCGTCGAGTCGCTCGACCTCACCCGTGTGTAGGCCGGCCCGGATCTCGATGCCCAGTCCTCGGACGGCGTCCGTGATTGCCACTGCGCACCGGACCGCGCGCGCTGGCCCGTCGAACGAAGCGAAGAACCCGTCGCCGGCCGTATCGAGCTCGCTGCCTCTGTAGCGGGCGAGCAAGGTTCGAACTGTTGCATGGTGCTGCTCGGCGAGCTCGCGCCAGCGACGGTCTCCGAGCTGCGCAGCGAGCGCGGTGGATCCGACGATGTCGGTGAAGAGCACGGTTGCGAGGACGCGGTCGAACGACGCCTCCTCGTCCCGAATCTGTGCGAGAAAGCGCCCCACTTCCTGGACGATCGGGTCGGCACGTGCGTACCAGTGGAAATGTGGGCCTCCCTGGCTCGAATGCTCGACGAGGCGAGCTCCCGGGATCTTGCTCGCCGCGTATCGTCCGGTCTCGGGGAGCACCTCGTAGAACGAGTCTGTGTCGACGAGGACGAGAGTCGGCACCTGGATCGACGGCAAGACTGCGCAGATGTCGGTGTCGAGATAGCTCTCGACCTCGGCAGCGAGCCCTCCCGGTGTCACCGAGGCACGCGTGTATCGGGCGAACCACGCCCGCTCGGGCCCGTCGGGTGAGTCCCACCACTTCGGCGTGCCCCACGTAGCGCGGAAGAGCGAGATCTGTTCCTGCCAGCGGGCGAGCGACGGCATCCAAGGCGTCTCGTCGGTCGGGAGGTACGTCAGCTGTGGATCGACGAGAGCGAGAGACATCGTTCGCTCGGGATAGACAGCGGCGAAGAGCGAGGCCACGATCGTCGACTCGTAGGTCGCAAGGATCGACACCCGCTCAGAACCCGTTGCCGCCATGACGGCGAGGATGTCGTCGGTCAGCGTGTCGATGTCCGCGACGTAACCGGGCGAAAAGCGCTCCGAACATCCCCAGCCGCGACGGTCGGTCACGATCAGCCGTGCGTGCTGCGCGAGCCCGCGCAAGAAGTGCGCGAGGTGAGGGCTCTCCCAGTTCATGTCCACGTGCGAGCAGTAGCCCTGGAGATACAGCAGGTCCGAGGCCCCGTCACCGACCACCTGGTATGCGAGAGACACGTCGCCGTTCCAGGCAAAGCGGGTATCTGGCCGCTCCACGGCATACATGGTCGTACGAGGGCGACGGCACGGCAAGTGATGCCGTGCCGGAATCTGCTGCACGGGGGCTAGAATCCCGCGGTCATGGGGTTCAGCGATCTCTGGAGCCGCACGCTCGTCTACTTCGGCATCGCCGAGGACGAGGAGTGGGACGAGGACGGGTACCAGACCAACGAGCAGCTCGAGGAGGACTACCGCCGCCGCGACCGCAAGAACGTCAGGCGGCTGCCGAGCTCCCAGATGGCCGACGAATGGCCGTCGGAGGACGCCCCGCCTCCGTCACGTCGCGAGCGCTCCTCGCGACTCCGCAGCGTCGATGCGCCGCCTCCCGCGAAGGTGCACCTCGTGGTCCCGCGGACGTTCAACGACGCGAAGCAGATCGCGGATCGCTTCAAGGCGCAGATCCCGGTGATCCTGAACCTCCAGGGCGCCGACACGGAGCTCTCGAAGCGGCTGATCGACTTCGCGAGCGGGCTCACGTATGCGCTCGACGGCAGCATGCAGCGCGTTGCCGACAAGGTGTTCCTGCTGACGCCTCGTGACGTCGAGCTCTCTGCCGAGGAGCGCGCGCGCGCCATGGAGCGCGGCGGCTTCTTCAACCAGGCCTAGCTGCCTGGCTAGCGACGCATCAGTCGAGGATCAAGGAATGGGGGTTGGCACGGCGAAGACGCCTGCGGTGGGCGTTCAAGCCACTCTCACCGTCCTCGCCGACACAGCGTCGTCGCTGCAGAGCTTCGTGTCCGTGTTCGTCGGGATCTACGTCCTGCTCATCTTCGCGTACGTCCTACTTTCGTGGATTCAGCTTCCATATTCCGGAGTTGCCGCAACTGTGCAAAGGTTTCTGGATGAAGTCTGCCGTCCCTACCTGGGCCTCTTCAGGGGCCGCATCCCCACCATCGGGCCACTCGACCTGTCGCCCATCGTGGCCGTCGTCGTCCTGCTCGTTGCGGCCGAGCTCGTCAACCGCCTCATCGGGGCACTGCTGTAGGAGGTCCTAGAATGCCGCTCACACCCGTCGAGATACGACACATCGACCTGCGCCGCGCATGGTTCCGTGGCTACCGCAAGCCCGGCGTCGATGCGCTCCTCACCGAGATCGCCGACAGCTTCGAGGAGGTGTGGCGCGAGCGCGCCGACCTCACCGACCGCCTCGAGGAGCTCGACGCCGACGCGGCCAAGCACCGCGAGCTGGAGGCGCTCCTGCGCTCGACGCTCGTGTCCGCCGAGCGTGCCGCTCAGGACATGAAGGAGCAGGCGCGTCGCGAGTCGGACCTGATCGTCCAGGAGGCTCATGCCGAGTCGCGCAGGGTCACCCGCGAGGCGGCTGCCGAGAAGCGCCGGCTCGAGGAGGACATGGTCAAGATCCGCGCTCAGCTTCGCGCTGCGCTCGACTCACTCGGCGAGTGGACGGGAGAGAAGGAGGTCGACAGCCAGAGCGACCCTTCCGAGACTCGACCCGAGATCGGTGAGGTCACGGACAGCGGGATCCGCAAGGTAGCTGGCTAGGCGCAAGCCGCCGATATCCTTCGGGTCGTGACTGGCCCGCGCACGAGCCTGCGGTTGCGCGTCCAACCCGGTGCATCTCGGACCGGGGTCGTGGGGCGCCACGGCGACGCCTGGAAGGTCCGCGTCACGGCCGCACCCGAGGCAGGGAAAGCGAACGAGGAACTGCTCCGGTTCCTGGCCCGCACACTGGACGTTCCGAAGCGCGACCTGACGCTGACCCACGGGGCGGCCGCGCGGGACAAGGTCGTCGAGCTCGACGGCATGAGCCGCGACGCAGCCGAAGGCATCCTTTCGGCAGTCGCAGAGCGCAGGCCGTGAGCATCGATCTCCAGCGGTTCCGTCGTGATCTCGAGACCGAGCAGGCGCGACTCCGGCATGCACTGACCGTGGTCAACCACGAAGAGTCGCTGCTCGAGGAGACGGGAGACCTCGCGATCGGCTCGGGCGACCACCTGGCAGACAGCGCCACGGACACCTTCATGCGTGAACTGGACGAGGGGCTCGAGGAGAACGCCGAGCACATCCTCCAGGAGATCGAGACAGCGCTTCGCCGAATCGACGACGGCACCTATGGTGTGTGTGTGGCCTGTGGCAGACCTATCGGCGAGGAGCGCCTCGAGGCCGTGCCGTACGCGACGCTCTGTATCGACGACAAGCGCGAACAGGAGCGCTGATGAGCGAGCCCGCCCGGACGGACGCCACGCTCGTCGACGTCCGCGTCGGATCGACCGCGAACGCGCTGCAACCCATCTCGAGCGCGGAGCGCTCACTCGCTGCCGGCTCGGCGCAGTGGATCGCGCTTCTCGCGGTCGCCGGCGCTGCGATCGTGGCCGATCAGATCACCAAGCAGGCCGTCGGGCGCACGCTCGCGATCGGGGACAGCGTCGCGATCGCCGGTCCGTTCTCGATCCATCACGTTCAGAACTCCGGAATCGCGTTCGGGTTGTTCTCGAGCCGCACGTCGCTCGTGATCGGCGTGACGGGAATCGCCGTCGGGCTCATGATCTGGTTCTTCGCGCGCTCGGGACGGCGACATCCGGTGCTTCCCGTTGCACTCGGTCTCGTCCTCGGTGGGAGCATCGCGAACCTGATCGACCGCATCCGCCTCGGCCACGTCACCGACTTCCTCGATCTCGACGCCTGGCCCGCGTTCAACCTCGCGGACACGTTCATCGTCGTCGGGGTCACCATCCTCTTCGGTGCGCTCGTGCTCGCCGACAGATCGCACCGCATGCACGGTGCGCGCGATGGCGACGCTCCGCTTCTCCGTCGCTGACGACGACGCGGGCTTGCGCCTCGATCGAGCGCTCGCCGGACGTTCCGAGGTCGGAACGCGGTCACTGGCCGAGCGCCTCCTGCAGGAGCGGGCGGTGCTGGTCGACGGCATCGTCAGGCCGAAGAGCCACAGACTGGCGGCGGGCTCGGTGGTCGAAGTCGAGCTTCCGGCGGCCTCGGAGGGACTTCGCCCACAGCCGGCGACGGTACCCGTCGTCTACTCGGACGACTACGTGCTCGTCGTCGACAAGCCGGCGGGACTGACGGTGCATCCCGGTGCCGGAGCGCGCTCGGGCACGCTCGCGGGACAGCTGCTCACGCTCGGAGCGAGCGGGGGACGCGATCCCACACGGCCCGGAATCGTCCATCGGCTCGACCGGGACACGTCCGGCCTCCTGGTTGTCGCGCGTTCCGACGAGGTGTACTCGGCGCTGCAAGAGGGAATTCGCCGGCGCGAGGTCGAGCGCCGCTATCTGGCACTCGTCAAGGGGCGGCCTCGATCGCGCACGGGCAGGATCGCCGCCCCGATCGGCCGCGATCGCCGTGACCCGACTCGGCGCTCCCTCGATACCGACGAGCCGCGCGACGCGGTGACGCATTTCGAAGTGCTCGAGACGCTCACGGAGCATGCGCTGCTGGACGTCCGCCTGGAAACAGGGAGAACACACCAGGTCCGCGTGCACCTAGCCGCGATCGACCTACCGGTGTCCGGAGACCCGCAGTACGGCGTGAAGGACGATCTCGGCCTCCAGCGGCAGTTCCTGCACGCGCATCGACTTCGCTTCCGACATCCCAGCACGGACGAGGCGGTCGATCTCGAGTCGCCGCTTCCGGCCGATCTGAGCGATGCTCTGGAGCGAGCGCGCGAAGCCACGTGACACAGTGTCACAAGCTCGTTCACGACAGCTAGACTCTTCGGCGATCTCTGTCCCTTCGACCCGGCGAACACGCCGTGGTGGGGGTGCCGCAGCTCTGTGCGCGGTTCCGCCCGGCCCGCCGGTGAAACACCGTCAAACCAAACCGGAAAGGGGCTGATCGCGTGTCAGTCGTCACCATGCGGGAGCTGTTGGAGGCCGGTGTCCACTTCGGCCACCAAACGCGTCGCTGGAATCCCAAGATGCGCCGCTACATCTTCGGCGAGCGCGGAGGGATCTACATCATCGACCTCACGAAGACGCTCGAGTTGCTCGAGGAGTCGTACGACTTCGTGCGGAACGTCGCCGATCGCGGGGGAACGATCCTGTTCGTCGGCACGAAGAAGCAAGCGCAGGACGCCGTCAGGGAGCACGCCACTCGCGTCGGGATGCCCTACGTGAACCACCGCTGGCTGGGCGGGCTGCTCACGAACTGGCGGACGATCTCCGAGCGCATCGCCTATCTGCACGATCTCCGCCGGTTGAAGGCCGACGGGCAGCTGGAGCTCCTGCCGTCGAAGGAACGCCTCGCGATGGAGGCCGACCTCGAGAAGCTCGAGGCCAACCTGGGCGGTGTCGCAGACATGAAGCGGCAGCCCGATGCGGTCTTCGTCCTCGACCTCAAGAAGGAACAGCTCGCCGTGCGCGAGACGCGCCGCCTCGGAGTTCCCGTGATCGGGCTCGTGGACACGAACGCCGATCCCGACGAGGCGAACTTCGTCATCCCGGGCAACGACGACGCGATTCGCTCCTGCAACCTCGTCACCCGCGTCCTCGCAGACGGGATCGCCGCGGGACGGACGAAGATCACGCCGTCGGAGCTGGTCCTCGATGAGGCGCCCACTAGCGAGGAGCCGGAGGCTTCTGTGGTCGAGTCCGACGCGGGGTCCGAGCACGAGCCCGAGCTCGAGCCGGCGGCGGTCGTCGCCGACGGTGGTGAGAGCGAGTGAGCACCACGATCAGCGCCTCCCTCGTCAAGGAGCTCCGAGACCAGACGGGCGCGGGGATGATGGACTGCAAGCGCGCGCTCGAGGAGACGGGAGGCGATATCGAGGGTGCCCGCGTTCTCCTGCGCGAGCGCGGGATGGCATCTGCGGGCAAGCGCGCCGGGCGAACCACCACGGAAGGCCTCGTCGAGTTCGTCCTTGACGGCAACAGAGGGTCGATCGCGGGGGTCGGCTGCGAGACGGAGCCGGTGTCGAAAAACGACGAGTTCCGAGCGTTTGCCCAGAACGTCCTGCGCGCAGTGCACGCGGACGGCGCCGACGCGGTGGGGAGCTTCGAAGAGGAGCGTGTGGAGCTCATCGCCAAGCTCGGCGAGAACATCGTGGTCGTCGGAGCAGAGCGCTTCGAGGCACCGGACGGCAACGTCGTCGCGGGGTACACGCATCCGCCCGCGAACAAGATCGGCGTGCTCGTCGAGCTCTCGGGTGGGTCGGCGGAGCTCGCTCGTCAGATCGCGATGCACATCTCCTTCGCCGCGCCCGAGTGGACGGCGCGCCACGACGTTCCCGGCGAGGTCGTCGACGCCGAGCGCGCCATCTTCATGAACTCGGACGAGGTGCAGTCGAAGCCCGAGGCCGCCCGTGAGAAGATCGTGGACGGCATGCTGGGCAAGCGCTTCTTCGCCGCGACGCCGGGCGGCGTCCTGGTCGACCAACCCTGGATCCACGATCCGTCGAAGTCGGTCGGGCAGGCGCTCGCCGAGGCCGGTGCCTCTGCAACGCAGTTCGCGAGGATCTCGGTCGCAGGGTCGTGAGCAACGCTCGCCATTGGCTCGCGTTCGTGCGGGAAACCATGTTTCCCCCACGTGCCCCCTTCTCTTTGAGAGCGTGGAGAACCTCCCGGTTCCCCACACCCCTCCACGCTCACGGGCCAGGGACTGACCCGTGAGCACGAGCACCGACGAGATCGCGCAAGAGGCTCCCGCGACCAGCGGGACACCGCACCGTCGTGCGCTTCTGAAGCTCTCGGGAGAGGCGCTCCTCGGTGGGCGCGAGTACGGGATCGACCCGAAGACCGTCGTCGCGATCAGCGAGGAGATCGTCGCGGTTCACGAGGCGGGTACCGAGCTCGCCGTCGTCGTCGGGGCGGGGAACATCTACCGCGGAATGGCGGCGGCAGCCGAAGGGATGGATCGTGCGACGGCCGATTACGCCGGGATGCTGGCGACCCTCCTGAACGCGCTCTCGCTCCAAGACGCGCTCGAGCGCCTCGGGGTACACACACGCGTGCAGTCGGCCATCGCGGTCTCCGAGGTGGCCGAGCCGTACATCAGGCGGCGCGCGATCCGCCATCTGGAGAAGCAACGGGTCGTGATCTTCGCGGCCGGCACCGGGAACCCGTTCTTCACGACCGACACGGCGGCCGCCCTTCGTGCGCTCGAGATCGGCGCAGGCGCGATCCTGATGGCGAAGAACGCCGTCCAGGGCGTCTACGACGGCGACCCGCACGAGGATCCGCAGGCGCGGTTCATTCCCGAGCTCACGCACCTCGAGGCGATCGAGCGGGGGCTCAAGGTAATGGACACGACCGCGCTCTCGCTCTGCATGGACAACCGGTTGCCTATCTACGTGTTCGAGCTCGCCGAGGGCAACATTCGCCGCGTCGCGGCTGGCGAGCGAATCGGAACGATCATCTCGACCCCCTAGATGATCGATCGGCAATTCCTCGGCGCGCGGGCGTTGGCTGAGACACTTCACGGGATGGCGCCGCCCGTCCTCGCCCGTATTCGCGATACGCGCTCGGACGAGCGGCGTCCCCGGCTTGGTCTCAACCATCTCCGCATCAACGACAATCACCGATCGATCATCTAGGAGGGCGAATGGCCAACGCTCACACTTGGTTCGCGTTCGTGGGGGAAACCATGTTTCCCCCACGTTCCACCTTCTTTTCGAAGACGTGGGGAGCCTCCCGGTTCCCCACACCCCTCCACGCTCATGAGCCGGGGGCCGGCCCATGAGCGCGATCGAGGACTTCCTTGCTGACGCGAAACGGCGAATGGACAGGTCGATCGAGGCGACGCACCACGAGTTCAACTCGATCCGCACGGGCCGCGCGTCGCCTGCGCTCCTCGACCGCATCGCGATCGACTACTACGGTACGCCGACTCCTCTCAAGAGCCTCGCCTCGATCGCGGCGCCCGAGTCGCGGCTCCTGACGGTCCAGCCGTTCGACCCCGGCTCCCTGAAGAGCATCGAGCGCGCGATCCAGGAGTCGGACCTCGGACTGACCCCGTCCAACGACGGGAAGATCATTCGTCTCCCGATTCCGACGCTCACCGAGGAGCGGCGAAAGGATCTTGTGAAGGTCGTCCGCCGTGTAGCCGAGGACGGCAAGGTCGCGATTCGGAACGTCCGTCGAGACGTGATGCAGCACTTGCGCGAGCTCGTGACCAACGGTGACGTCGGAGACGACGAGGAGCGACGCGCGGAGCAGCAGGTACAGAAGATCACCGACGAGCACACGAAGTCGATCGATGACCTCTTGAAGGCGAAAGAGGCCGAGATCATGGAGGTTTGATCGCTGGCGCGATCAAACCTCTAGAGAGGCCATGTCGGATCGTCCTAACCACGATCCGGGCGTAGCCCGGAGCGTGGCCGTGATCATGGACGGGAACGGGCGCTGGGCGGCAGCGCGTGGTGTTCCCGTCGCAGAAGGGCATCGCGAGGGGGCACGAGCATTGCGACGCACCGTCGAGGCAGCGATCGACCTCGGCATCCAGTCGCTGGCGGTCTACGCGTTCTCGACCGAGAACTGGGCCCGGCCGCCGGACGAGGTCGATTCGATCATGGAGCTCATGGACGAGACGATCGACCGCGAGCTACCTGATCTCGCCAAGCAGGGCGTTCGCACGCGGTTCTTCGGGCGCCGAGACCGCGTGCCGGCGGCCCTCCGGCAGAAGATGGAAGGACTCGAGGCCGAGACGGCGGCAAACGAGCGCCTGAGCCTGTGGATCGCGTTCGACTACGGGAGCCGCGCCGAGCTCGTCGACGCTGCTCGGCGTCTGCTGGCGGACGGGGTCAGACCCCAGGACGTGTCCGAGCAGGCCATGTCCGAGCGCCTCTACGCACCCGAGCTGCCCGATCCCGACCTCGTCATCCGCACGTCCGGCGAGCAGCGAATCTCGAACTTCCTGCTCTGGCAGTCCGCGTATGCAGAGCTCGTGTTCGACGAGACGCTGTGGCCCGACTTCGGCGCGGACCAGCTCCGATCCGCACTCGACGAGTATGCGCAGCGCGCGCGTCGCTTCGGGGCGCGGGGGCAATGAGCTCTCTCGCCTCGCGCGTTCTCGTCGCCCTCGTCCTGCTGCCGCTGGTCATCGGCCTGGTCTACCTCGGAGGCTGGTGGCTCTTCGCGCTCGCCCTCGTCGGCGGGCTGCTCGCGCTGCACGAGCTCTACGTGATGACCCGCGATCTTCGACCGCTCGTCCTCGGCGGATACCTCGGGTTCGTGCTCACCCTGCTCGGCCTTCAGCTAGGAGGGCTTGCGTGGATGCTCGGCGGCCTCCTCGCCACGTTCGTCGTCGCGTTCGTCGTCTACGGGCTGGGCGGCGTCAGGCAGTCCGCGACGACTTCCTTCGCGGTGACGCTGCTCGGGGTGACCTGGGTCGGTGCGGGAATCGGCTGCCTGCTCCTGATCCGAGACGTCCCCGAGTTCGGCTTCTGGGCTGTCATGGCCGTGCTCTTCACCGTCTTCGCAGCCGATACCGGCGCGTTCTTCGTCGGCCGCGCATTCGGTCGCCACCGCATGGCGCCTGCGATCTCACCGAAGAAGTCCTGGGAGGGCCTCTTCGGGGGTCTCGTCGCCGCGATCGCGATGGCGTTCGTGATCCTCTACCGCGACCGCGACGACTTCCTCACGATCCCGGAGAGTCTCCTGCTCGGCCTCGTGATCGCGCTCGCCGCCGTGCTCGGCGACCTCTTCGAGTCCGCCGTCAAGCGGGATCTCGAGGTGAAGGACTCCGGCCGCGCGCTCGCAGGGCACGGAGGGATGCTCGATCGCCTCGACTCGCTCCTCTGGGCAGGGCCGGCAGCGTACTTCCTGATCCTCGCGTTCGGGCAGGCGTAGCGCTTTCTGAACGTCCCTGCGGTTAGCCTTCGCCCGTGCGCGCACGACGAATCGCGCTGCTCGGGGCGACGGGATCCATCGGGCGGCAGGCACTCGAGGTAATCGCGGCGAATCCGGAGCTCTCCGTGTGCGCGCTCTCGTCCCGCTCACAGCCGCTCGACGAGCTCGCCAGCGAGCACGGCGTCGAGCATGTGCAGGTCGGCGGCGAGCTCACCCGGCTCCTGGAGGTCTCGGCGCCCGACGTCGTCGTGAACGCGGTGGTCGGCTTTGCGGGAGTCGGGGCGACTCTCTGGGCGCTCGAGCACGGCGTGACGCTGGCGCTTGCGAACAAGGAGAGCCTGGTCGCGGCCGGCGATCTCGCCGTCGCTGCCTGGAGGCAGGGAGGAGGCTCGCTCCTGCCCGTGGACAGCGAGCACTCGGCTGTGTTCCAGTGCCTCGAAGCACGCTCCGAGGAGGCGGTCGAGTCCATCGTCCTCACCGCCTCGGGTGGACCGTTCAGAAACCGATCGCGCGACGAGCTCGAATCAGTGACCGTGGACGAGGCTCTCGCCCATCCGACGTGGTCCATGGGCCCGAAGATCACGATCGACTCGGCGACCCTCGCGAACAAGGGTCTCGAGCTGATCGAGGCGCACTTCCTCTTCGGGCTCGAGTACGACAGGATCGAGGTCGTCGTGCACCCGACCTCCGTCGTTCACGCGCTCGTCCGCTTCCGGGACGGCGCTGCGCTCGCGCACCTGGGGTACCCGGACATGCGCGTTCCCATCTCCTTCGCTCTCACCTTCCCCGACCGCAAGGCGACGGCAGTTCGACCCCTCGACTTCTCGGCCGGGCTGACGCTCGAGTTCGAGCCGCCTGACCCAGTGCGCTTCCCGCTGCTCTCGCTCGCACGACAGGCGGGAGAGAACGGCGGAACGTATCCCTGCGCATTCAACGCCGCGAACGAGGTGGCGGTCGCCGCTTTCCTCGACCACAAGGTCGGGTTCCCCGACATCGCGGTGCTCGTCGAGGATGCGCTCGCCCGGGTCGACGGAGCGCCTGCGCGCGACGTCACCGAGCTCGTCGAGGCCGACGCCGAGGCGCGACGCCTCGCGGGAGCCAGGCTGGCCGCGGCGTGAGCTTCCTCATCGCCATCCTCGGTCTTGCGTTCCTGATCCTCATCCACGAGGCGGGGCACTTCTTCGCCTCGCTCGCCGTAGGGCTGCGCCCGCGCAAGTTCTACGTCGGCTTCCCGCCGCCACTCGTGAAAACCAACCGGAAGGGGATCGAGTACGGAGTCGGGATGATCCCGCTCGGTGGCTTCGTGACCATCCCAGGCATGCATCGTCCGATCCCGCATGACGTCGAGCGACGGTTTGCGCGGGCGATAGCGGAGAATCCGACGATTGCCGGCCCGGTCGACCACGTCAAGCGCTCGCTCGAGGCCGAGGACTTCGCCGGAGCGCCGGCCGAGCTCGACGAGCTGGAGCAAGCCGTTCGGCACCGACAGCTTTCTCCCGGAGCGCAGGCTTCTGCAGACAAGGGCTTGACCGAGCTCCGAGATGCGCTCGGCTCCGACGCCTACTGGAAGGCGCCGACGTGGAAGCGACTCGTCGCGATCGTCGCGGGGCCTGCCGCGAACATCGCACTCACGATCGTGCTCTTCACGTTCCTCTTCATGACGGTCGCCGGGAACGCGACCTCCACCGTGGCCACGGTCTCTCCCGAGCTCCAGCCAGGTGTCGACTCTCCTGCGCAGGCGATCGGGCTCCGCTCCGGCGACCGCATCGTGGCAATCGACGGTCAGCGGGTGAAGGCGGACGAGATCGCCGACACGATCGCCGGTTCGCGGGGTGAGGAGCTCTCGCTGACGGTCGTGCGCGCGGGACAGGAGCTCGTGTTGGGCCCGGTGGCGGCACAGCGCGTCGACGACCGCCTTCGGCTCGGATTCGGGCTCGAGGGGGAGGGACTCGGGTTGCTGCCTTCGGTCGCGCGCGCCTTCGAGGTCACCGGCCTCGTCGCAAAGGAGATCGTCAAGTCGCTCGGACGGCTGCTGACCGGCGAGGGACGCGACCAGGTCTCGAGCCCGATCGGGATCACGCAGGCGTCGTCGGACGCCGTGCAACAGGGCGCGGAGAGCTACCTCTGGGTGCTCGGCCTCATCTCCCTGTCGTTGGCTCTCCTCAACCTCCTCCCACTGCTGCCGCTCGACGGGGGGCATGTCCTGTTCGCGCTCGTCGAGGGCGCGCGCGGGCGCTTCGTCCGGCGAGAGGTCTACGAGCGGGTGTCGGTCGTCGGTCTCGCCGTCGTGCTGCTTCTCTTCTTCGTCGGGCTCTCGAACGACATCGGCCGCCTGTCGTAGAGCCGCGGCTACCCTCTACGCCGTGACGAGCCGGGTCCAGATTCACGTCGGGAGCGTGCCAGTCGGCGGGGGAGCGCCCGTCGCCGTCCAGTCGATGACCCTGACGAAGACACACGACGTCGCAGCGACGACGGCGCAGGTCGCTGCGCTCGCATCGGCTGGCTGCGAGATCGTGCGTGTCGCGGTCCCCAAGAAGGAGGATGCGGCCGCGCTGCCGCTCATCGTACGACTCTCGCCGATTCCGGTGATCGCGGACATCCACTTCAACGCCTCGCTCGCCCTCAAGGCAATCGACGCCGGCGTGGCGGCGGTTCGTATCAACCCCGGGAACATCGGCGGCCCGGACAAGGTGGAGCAGGTCGTCGCCGCCGCGAAGAAGGCGGGAATCGCAATGCGCATCGGCGCGAATTCCGGCTCCCTCCCGAAGCACCTGCAGGCACTCGCACAGCAGGATCAGGCAGAGGCTCTCGTTGCAGCAGCGCTCGAGGAGGTGGAGCTCCTCGAGCGGCTCGACTACCGCGAGTTCAAGATCTCGGTCAAGGCCACGCATGTGCCGACGATGATCCGCGCGTACCGAATGCTCGCGGCGAAGGTGCCGTATCCGCTCCATCTCGGCGTCACCGAGGCCGGAACAGAGTTCGCGGGCGGGATCAAGAGCGCTGTCGGGATCGGGACGCTGCTCGCCGACGGCATCGGTGACACGCTCCGCGTCTCCCTGACGGCGGACCCGGTCAAGGAAGTGGAGGTCGCCTGGGAGATCCTGAAGGCGCTGGGCCTCCGGGAACGCGGCCCGGTCATGATCGCGTGCCCCTCCTGCGGACGTGACAACGTCGGGGTGGAAAGCCTCGCGCGCGTGGTCGAGGATCGGTTGCGGGGATACGCCGAGGCGGTCGAGGTCGCGGTCATGGGCTGCGCGGTGAACGGCCCGGGGGAGGCAGGCGACGCAGACTTCGGGATTGCAGGCGGTCGCGACGTCGGCTTCATCTACGCGCACGGGCGGGTGCTCAAGAAGGTACGGTCGGAGATCCTGGTCGACGAGCTCTTCGTCGAGATCGACCGGTGGCTCGCCGACGGCATGAAGCGACCGAAGCGGCTCAAGATGGCGAAGCCGGCCGCGCTCGCCATGGCCGAGGCGAGCCTCATCCCGCTCGACGACTCGTAGGGCGGAGACTTGCCTCGCCCGGGGTCCGCGTCAGACCTCTAGGCTCTGTCGCCCATGATCGCTCGCCAGTCACAGCTGTTCATCCCGACCCTGCGCGAGGCGCCCGCCGACGCGGAGGCCGTCTCGCACAAGCTGCTCGTCCGCGGCGGCTACATTCGCCAGGTCGCGGCGGGCGTCTGGACGTTCCTCCCGCTCGGCTGGCGCGTCCACCAGAAGGTCGTGCAGATCATCCGCGAGGAGATGGACGCCATCGGCGGGCAAGAGATGCTCATGCCCGTCCTGACGCCGCTCGAGCTCTGGGAGCAGACGAAGCGGGATCGGATCCCGGAGCTCTTCCACCTCCAGGACCGGGCCGGGCGGGAGTACGTGCTCCCCATGACGCACGAGGAGACGGTGACGTTTCACGCGAAGGAGATCTCGAGCTACCGGCAGCTGCCGCAGCTCCTCTACCACTTCTCGATCAAGGAACGCGACGAGCCGAGGTCCCGCGGGGGGCTCCTGCGCACGCGCGAGTTCATCATGAAGGACGCGTACTCGTTCGACCGGGACGACGCCGGGCTCGCCGAGGTGTTCGAGAAGAGCGAGGGCGCCTACCACCGTATGTTCCAGCGTGCCGGGCTCGAGTACTCGGCGGTCCAGGCGGAGTCCGGGATGATGGGTGGCGAGGAGTCGGTCGACTTCCTCGCGCCGTCGGGATCCGGCGAGAACACCCTCGTCACGTGCGAGAACGGCGACTACGCGGCGGATCTCGAGATCGCACGCAGCATCCCGCGCCCGGCGACGTTCCCGGCTTCTCACGATGCGCCGAAGGAGGTCGCCACACCGGGTGTGACGACGATCGAGGCGCTCGCAGAGCAGCTCGGAATCGACGCGGCCGCGACGTCGAAGGCGATGCCCGTCGTGAAGACCGACGGCACGCTCGTGCTCGGCCTCGTTCGCGGCGACGACCGGCTGTCCGAGTCTAAGATGCTAGGGGTCCTGGCCAGTGACTACAGGCCGGCGACTGGCGACGAGATCCGGGCGGCATTCGGAGCCGGCGGGGGTTCGCTCGGACCGGTCGGAGTCGACGTGGAGGTCGTTGCCGACGAGGCGCTCCGCGAGGGCCACTTCGTCGCAGGTGCGAACCGTGACGGCTGGCATCTTCTCGGCGTCGAGGCCGGGCGGGACTACGCACCGCGCTTCGCCGACATCCGCGAGTCACGCGAAGGCGACCGCTGCCCGGTGTGCGGCGGTGCCCTTCGGTTCCAGGTCGCGATCGAGGTCGGTCACATCTTCAAGTTCGGCGACCGGTACTCGACTCCGCTCGGGGCAACCTTTCTCGACGAGGACGGAACGGAGAGGCCCCTCATCGGTGGAAGCTACGGGGTCGGGCCTGCACGGGTCATGGCGGCCGCGGTCGAGCAACACTACGACGAGAACGGAATCGTCTGGCCGCCGTCGATCGCTCCCTACGACGTCCACGTCCTCTCCCTCGACGGAGGCTCGGCGGAGGTTCTCGCCCGGGCCGAGGGGCTCGCAGGGACACTCGGACGCGAGGGCCTCGACGTGCTCCTCGACGACCGCGACGAGCGGCCCGGAGAGAAGTTCGCGGATGCGGATCTCGTCGGCTGCCCGGTTCGCCTGATCGTCGGGAAGAGAACGCTCGACGACGATGGCGTGGACGCGCGCACACGGGACGGAGCGTCCGACGAGCGCATCGCGGGCGCAGACGTGCTGAAATGGGTCCAGCAGCACTGATGGCGAAGCGGCGCAAATACAGCGACGAGCACTTCGGCCCGACGATCGAGCGGCTGATGATCGAGACGGGCACGACCTACCGGGGCCTCGCCGACAAGGCCGATCTGTCGGCCGGCTACCTCAACCACATCGTCCACGGGAACCGACCCGTCCCGTCGAACGACGTCATCGCGCGCATCGCCGAGTCGCTCGGAGTCGAGGCCGAGCACTTCCGCGAGTACCGCATCCGCGTCATCACCGAGAAGCTCGAGGCGATGCCCGAGCTCATCGACCGGCTGTACAAGCGCCTCGCGTAGAGCTCGAATCCGTCGGCCGAGAGCGCACCCGCCGTGGGAGCAGATCCCGGGCAAGCGTAGGAACACGCTCGCCCGGTCGTCAGCCCATTCTCAACTTGATGGAACCGATGCGTTGTCGTCGGCGAAGTTGTAGAAGTACTGACCGTTCGGGCGGTTGCTCACCTCGAGCCCGTGCGGCAGCGAGGCGCAGATATAGCCGCTCCCGTTTGCATCGAGCGCCCGGTCGGCCGCCAGCAGATCCTCTTCCGTGAAGAGGCCAGCCCCGACGGCGCCTGACTGCGCTCGAGAGCAAGCGCGCCCCCGGGAGTGACCGCGCCGATGTTGAAGCCCGGAGGGCATGCATAGCCGGGCTTCCCTTTGGCCCCGGCGGAGGTCGCCCCCACGGCCGCCACCAACACGACGAGTACGGCAAGAAACGAGACGCGCATAGTCCCCCTCCCCTTCCCTCATGACCGATGCAGTGAATCGACCTGCATACCTTTCACCGGAGCAGCCCAGCCGTCCATACGTCGAGCCATCGAAGCAAGGCGGCTTGTCCTACTCCCACCGGGCCTCGCCGACAAGGCCGATCCATCGGCCGGCTACCTCAACCACATCGTCCCCGGGAACCGACCCGTCCCACCGCGCAATCTCGGAGAGCGGCTATGGTGTCGGTCGCCACGGGGCGTGGCGCAGCCTGGTTAGCGCGCTAGTCTGGGGGATAAGGGACACGCGCTGCGATGGTGGGCTCAGGTAAGCGGAGTCGGAGGACATATGAAGAGCCGTGCGAAGTTCCATGCGAAGTAGGTAGCAGCTTCTCGGGGAGTGGCCTAGTCTGGTTAGGGCGCGTGTCTGGGGGACACGAGATCGCCGGTTC
This sequence comes from Actinomycetota bacterium, assembly GCA_020029615.1. Taxonomy (GTDB): domain Bacteria; phylum Actinomycetota; class Thermoleophilia; order Gaiellales; family Gaiellaceae; genus GMQP-bins7. The sequence continues at coordinate 43,464 of JAIBJO010000004.1, read as the reverse complement.
AAATCCGGCCTCCCCGACTACACTACGAGGACACGGACGAATACCGAAGGCGTCATCTCGCGCCCTCCCTATCCGTTCACGGCAGGAGGAGACGCGATGGCCACATCGGCAGATGAGCAGGCAGGAGCCCAGCGGGATGGAGTCGCGCACCGTGTTGCGCAACGGAGTGCAAACGAGCGCAAGTCCGTCGCCGCCGACGTCTCCACGGATGCGCAGGGGCTCGTCGAGTTCGCATGTGAATGCACGAGAGCCGACTGCGACCGATTGGTGAAGGTGCCACTTGACGTCTATCGCCGAATGTTCGATGCCGATCAGTACGTCCTCCAGGCCGGGCACCACGCATTCGCGAGCTATCGGACGATCATCTCGGTGGGTCTCATGCGCATCGAGGAACGCGCGTGATCCTCGCCGCATTCGGGCGGGTCGTGCTTCGAGAAGACCTGGCGAAGATGACGTTCGAAGAACGTGAAGGGGCCTAGCAATCGATTCGAGCTGCCGTCTAAGGAACTAGTGCTGGCGGTCCTCGGCCCTCGGGGGAAGAGAGCCGCCAGCCGAATCCTCGGACCGCGCGGCACTGTGCCGCGTCCCGATCTCCGACCGCTCACGTGTCATGCGCACGCAGCCGGCGGCGCACACGGCCTCGGGCGTCGGACGCAGATCACCCGCAGGGAGGATGAAGCTTCTGCGAGCGCTGCCGATCGACTCTACGTCGGTCGGCGTCGCCGGCCGGCTCTGCGGAAAGGAAAGGTTCGATGCGGATCTTGCGGCATCTCGGCGCGGGCGGCGGGCAGGGCCTCACGGAGGTCGTGGCTGTGCTCGGCGTCTTCGGGGGCCTGGTGGCGGTGGCGGTTCCCGGGTATCTCGGGATGCAGGATCGCAAAGCCGACAAGGCAGCCCAGACGCACTTGCGTGCGGCGGTGTGGACCGCGGAGGCGTATCGAGCGAGCCACGGCTCCTACGCCGGCATGGACGCGCTGGATCTGCTCCGGATCGACCCCCGTACCCCGCCGGCGCTGACCGTCGCTTCGGCACGGCGTGGCAGGTACTGCCTGACCGACAACGTGCGGGGACGGACCTGGAGCATCGCCGGTCCCTCACGGGGGGCCCACAAACTGACGGCCAACGCGACGTGCACGCCATGATTTGGCCGGCGGCCGCACTGGCGGTGATCCTCGTCGGCTTCGCCGTCGTCTACGGCTCCGTCGTCCAGGCTCGGCTCGACGCTCACCGAGATCCGGACGACGCGAGCCGCGCTCGCTAGCTCGACGAGTACGCCCGTAAACGACCAGTCGAGCTCGCACCTTCCTGTCCGTTGCGCCCGCGCCCCGGCAGGGAATCGCCTGATCGCTTAGGATGGAGGCGTTCGGTCAAGGGTAGGAGGGGGCAGGTGACCGCAGCGATCCGTGGGTTCTTCCTCTTGGTGGGAGCTTCCGCCGTCGTCGTCGTGATCTTCCTCGTCGTTGCCGGTTCGATCTGACGAGGAAGGGTAGTGCTTCGCTCGCCGAGTGACGACTCGGGGTAGGCAGACGCGCGCCCAGTTCAGGGAGACTCCGTCCCACATCGACGAAAGGGAGGTAGGGATGGCAGTCGCACGGGTAACGGAGATCAGCTCGACGTCGTCCTCGAGCTTCGAAGACGCGATCAGGTCGGGGCTCGAACGCGCGAACGAGACGTTGCGCAACGTGAAGAGCGCGTGGATCAAGGAGCAGTACGTCCGCATCAACGACGGCTCGATCGCCGAGTACCAGGTGAACATGCTCGTCACCTTCGTCCTCGACGACTGAATCGTCCGGACACGAACCGAACCGCCGAGAGCCGGTTCGGCGAAGATGTGTTCGTGCGCCGCCCCGCCCTCGTCCTCCTCGTCGTCGCCGCCTGGACCGTGGGAGGCCTCTGGCTCGACAGCCAGGTCGCGGGACGCGGTCAGTTCGCCCTCGGGGTGCTCACGGCCACCGTGCTTGCGGCTCTCCTGTCCATCCAGCCCACCGCGGTCCGACTCCAGGCGCTCGCGGTCGTGGCCGTTGCGACGATCGGCGAGGTCATCGGGTCCCTGATCTGGGGCCTGTACGGCTACCGGCTCGAGAACCTCCCTTCATTCGTCCCGCCGGGACACGGGCTCGTCTATCTCGGTGGGCTTGCCCTCGCCGCTCTCGTGCGAGCCCGGCCGAACGCCCTGCTGGGAGTCGCAGTCGGCGGCGCAGCTTTCTGGGGGCTCGCAGGGATCACCGTGCTGCCCGCCTCGGACGTCGTGGGAGCGATCGGGTGCGCGTTTCTCGTCGGCGTGCTCGTATGCACGCGGCGTACGGTCTACGCGGGGGTCTTCGTGATCGTCGCCGGGCTGGAGCTGTACGGGACTGCGCTCGGCACCTGGACCTGGGAGGCGACCGTCCCGGGTCTCGGGCTCTCGCAGGGAAATCCGCCGAGCGGGGCAGCCAGCGGATACGTCGTCTTCGACGTCGTCGCGTTGGCGATCGTGGCTCGGCTGAGTGAAGTCGGCAGGCCGATTCAGTCGAGCAGGCGCCGGAGCGCAGCGGGCTCCACCGGCGCCTCCGAGCGGATCAGCTCGCGTGCTGCATCGACCTTGCCCCAGACGTCCCAGAGCAAGAGCCCACGCGCTCTCCCGTCGCCGTCGACGTAGGCGACCACGCCTTTGCGGTTCGGATCAGCCCACTCCTCGACCATTGCCTGGCGTGAGTCGACGTCGCCCACCGCCTCGTAGCCGAGCTCGAAGAGATCCGAGTAGAAGAACGGAAGATGATCGTACGAAGCGTGTCCGCCGGCCATGTTGGCGCCGACCACGCGTCCGTGCGTGTTCGCATGGTCCTCGTGCTCGACGCGCCTGCTTCCCCCAAGGGCAGGAACCGGGAAGCGGGCGACGTCCCCCGCTGCGAAGACGTCGTCGCGCCTACCCGCTCGACCGTACTCGTCGACGACGATCCCATCCTCGACCTCCAGCCCGGCTTGCTCGGCCAGCTCTGTACTCGGGACGATTCCGAGCCCCGCGACGACGACGTCCGCGTCGAGTACGTGGCCGGCGTTCGTCGTCAATCGGACGCTCGACCCGTCTCGACCGATCGCTTCGACGAGCTCCTCCGGAAGGACGTCCACGCGTTTCGAACCGTAGTACTCGTTCACGAAGGTCGAGAGCGCCGGTGGGAACAGCCGCGCGCCGATACCGTGCTCAGGGAACACGATCGTCACTGCGCACCCGTTGGTGGCGAGCGCCGCCGCGAGCTCGGATCCGATGAAGCCGCCGCCGATCACTGCGATACGCACGCCGTCGCCGGCGAGCGCTCGAAGCCTTCGGAAGTCGTCGAGCGTCCTGAAGTAGATGACGTCGTCGTCTCCTGCCGGAAGCCGGCGCGGTGTGCCTCCGGTTGCGAGCAGCAGTCGCTCGTAGGTGTGAGTCCCGCCGACGGCGTCGGTCGCCGAGCGCGTGTCCAGATCCAGGCTCGTGATCCTCTGGCCGGCGTGGACGTCGACGCCGAGATCCGTCGTCCCGCGCCACACCGAGCTCTCGTCCTTCCCCGTCCACAGCGCTTTCGAGAGAGGCGGCCGTGCGTAAGGTGCGTGCTCCTCGGCGGCGAAGACGCCGATGCTCCCATCTGCGTCCTGATCGCGGATTCCCCGGCAGGCGGCATCGGCCGTCATTCCGCCACCGACGATCAGGTACCGGTATGCAGCCATCTGCGCGTGATCCTAGATGGTCGATGCGTGTCGGAGGTCCGACCAGTGACGACATCCCAGGACCGGGGCGACGAGCTTCGACGTCTCGCCCGGCAGCGGACGCCGTCGAGCCACCAGCTCGTCCGCAGCGGCCACGGCAGGACGGTAGAGTCCCGCCGGCGTGAGCGGAGCACGACTGTCGGCCCTTCTCACTGCGGCGCTCTGTGGCGCCGCTCTCGCACTGCCCGCGGCCGGCTCCGGCGAGGTTGATACAACGTCGAGCCGTGTCGCGATCTTCTACTACCCCTGGTACTCGACTCCCATGCGAGACGGCCGCTGGGCGCACTGGTACGTCGAGCAAGATGGCGCACCCGTGCTTTCGACGCCGTACTTCCCGACCCGTGGCCTCTACTCCTCCTCGAATGCCAAGATCGTCTCCGCGCAGATGCGGGAGATCGCCGCCGCGGGAGTGGACACGGTCATCGTCTCATGGTGGGGGCTCGGCTCGCCGGAGCACGAGAGGCTCAAGCTGGTCGCCGAGGCCGCCAAGCAGCAAGGGCTCGCGGTGGCCATTCACGTCGAGCCCTACGACGAGCGAACGCCCGCTCGCGTCGCCGAGGACATCGCGGGACTGCATGTCGAAGACGGATACACGGACTTCTACGTCTACGACGCCGATCGCGAGCAAGCCGCCGTGTGGAACGAAGCGCTCGCGCCCCTCGACGGCGTCCGCATCTTCGGGCACACGACGCTGGTCGGGCGGGCCAAGGCTTCGGGATTCGACGGCTTGTACACATACGACGTGGTGACGTGGAACGGGTCGTTGTTTCGCCGTCTGTGCACTCAGGCACGCGCGGCGGGCCTCCTGTGCGCACCGTCCGTTGGTCCTGGCTACGACGCGCGGCTCGCGAGGCGCGACGACGCGACTCGGCCGCGCCTTCACGGCGCGACCTACGACCGGATGTGGAAGACGGCGATCCGCTCCGGCGCCGACATCGTCACCATCACGAGCTACAACGAGTGGCAGGAGGGGACGCAGATCGAGCCGGCGCGGTTGCAGGTCGGCCGGCCGAGCTACGAGGACGCGTGGGGCAAGAACGGCATCGCGGCTCAACGCGCGTACCTCGCCGCGACCGCAGGCTGGTCAGCTCGGCTCCGCGTGGCAGCTCGTCAGTAGAGCGCGGTCGCGAGTCGCCGCCGGTACGTGATGGTCACTGGGTCGTCGTGCCCGAGGTCGTGGAACACGGCGACCGCTGACTCCCGCAACCACTCGCGGCGCTCGGGAGACGAGCCCGCGATCTCGTCGAGGAGCAGATCAAGCGCTTGCTCGACGTCGCCGGCCTGGAGCGCGGCGACCACGGCGGGGAGCTCGCCGCTCGCCCGGAGCTCGTCCACGAGCGTCGAGACGCGGCGCGGGGCGAGGAGCTCGTCCACGAACGCGGCCACACCGGCCGGCGAACGCACGCCGACGAACTCGGTGACGACGCGGCCGTCGCGAAATCCCTTGACCGCCGGGATGCCCTGGACGCGATACGAGGAGGAGAGTGCGGGATTTGCGTCCACGTCCACCTTGGCGAGCGCGACGGCGCCGTCGCGCCGCTCCACCTCTTGCTCGAGCACCGGCGTGAGAGCCCGGCAGGGGCCGCACCACGCTGCCCAGAAGTCGACGATCACGGGAGTCGAGCGCGAGCGCTCGAGCACGTCCTGCTCGAAGGTGGAGTCGGTGACGTCCATTGCTGGTCTCAAACGCCGAGGCGCGTCTCGTTCATCCCGTGACGACGTCGGCACCGCATCCGGCGACGAGGGCGGCGGGAGTGTCGGCTCGCGCAACTCCTGCGAGCGAGCGATGCCCGAGGTCGACGTCGATCTCGGGCCAGGACTCCAGCCCGAGTGCGCGTGCGCCCTCCTCCGAGCCGAAGCGCATGAGCTCGTCAGTCGTGAAGACACCGCGCCGGCCGGTCTGGCGACGAGCGATCCCCTCGAGCTCTCGGAGCTCCTCGAGTGGATCGATGCGCATGTTCGAGTCCGAGCCGATGCAGAGTGGTATTGCCCGCGCTCGAATCCGCTCGGCGGGAAGGAAGCCGTCACCGAGGTCCGCCTCGGTTGTGGGGCACGCGCAGATCGCAGCTCCGCTCGCAGCGAGGAGATCGAGCTCGGGGCCGTCGGCGTGCGTGGCGTGAACGACCGTCGCCCACTCGCCGAGGCAGCGCGTACGAGCGAGCAGCTCTATCGGGCGGCAGCCGTGCTCGGACAGGCACTCCTCGATCTCACGCGGCTGCTCGTCTGCATGGACGTGAAGCGGTAGGGACTCTGCCTCGGCGTAGCGGCCGATCTGCTCGAGCCAGTCGGCGGGGCACGCACGGACCGAGTGGGGCGCGACACCGACGCGTAGGCCCGCGGAACGGAGCGCCTCGACCTCGCCGAGATACGCAGCGACCGACTCTTGGCGGAAGCGGGGGAGCCCGCCCCGTGCGTAGGCGACATGAAGGAGCGTCAGCTCGACACCCGCTGCCGCGGCGGCCTCCGCCGCGGCGAGAGCTTCGGGAACGCCGAGGTAGTGAAACTCGCCGACGCCCGTGTACCCGGCGCAGCGCATCTCGCGGTAGGTCTGCTGATACGACGCCCGCACAAGCTCGGGCGTCTGGCGCTCTGCCTCCGCGAGCATCGTCTCCCTCCAGGTCCAGAAGTCGCCACCTGGCGCGCTGCCGCGAAGAGCGCGCTGAAACGTGTGCGTATGGGCGTTGACGAAACCGGGAAGTCGAAGCATGCCTGCCACCAGGCGCGACGCTAGCAGGGTGCCCGCGCAGCACGGGGTCAGACCCCGGGACATGCCTTTCGAGACCGGTATGCCCTCGCGGGCCCCGACCACGCGCAGCTCGTAGGGTTCTCCCGATGACGTGGGTCGAGCTACGACGGCACATTCCGAACGCGCTCACCATCGCTCGCTTCGTCGCGATCCCGATCTTCGCCTGGCTGTACCTCGAGGCCGGCGACGGGCCGGCGTGGGGGGCAGGGATCTTCTTCGCGGCGGCCGCGTTCACCGACCAGCTCGACGGCCTCCTCGCCCGTCGCTGGCACGTGGAGTCGAGCTTCGGGAAGGTCGCCGACCCGCTCGCCGACCGGCTGATGATCGGGACCGCCGTCGTTCTCATGTGGGCAACCGGTCGTATCCCGTTGCTCGCTGCTCTTGTCATCCTCGCCCGCGATCTCACGCTCATCGTCGGCTACAAAGCCCTTACGCCGAGCGGGTACGAGCTCGAGGTCACGTTTCTCGGAAAGCTGGCGACGTGGGTTCTGTATGCGGCACTCGGCCTCGTGCTCGTCACGGAGGAGGGCACGGACTGGCCGCTCGTGCTCCTTTGGATCGGCATCGCTCTCTCCGTGGGCGCCGGCGCCCAGTACCTGATGCGAGCGAAGAGGCTACTCCGTCCACCCTGACCACCATTCGAGGGCAGGGACAGCGCGCTCGGAAGCGAAAGAGTGGGCGCTGAACTCTCAACCTGAGGTTGACCCCTCGCTGCGCGTGCTGCTTTACTCAGGTGACCCACGAGGAAAGGCCACTGGTGGAACCACTCCCAGATCTGTCCACACTGACCGACGACGACCTGCGCATCATGATTCGCGAGCTCGAGAAGGAGGAAGACGAGATCTCCTTCCGGCGCCGAGTGCTGCACGGTCGGATAGACATCCTTCGCGCCGAGCTCGTCGCGCGGCTGCGTGAGCAGGTGAGCGCAGGTGAGGCTCAGCTCGCAGACGTCGAGCGCCTCAGCGAGATCCTCACCGCGAAGACGGTCGTTCCCACGGACGACGCGTGAGTCACGTCTACTGCCCGGAGTGCGGCTTCCAGAACCCGGAGGCCTCGAATTACTGTTCTCGGTGCGGCGCGCTGCTCACGGCCGACGCGGGCTCGGAGACGACCATGAGCTTCGACATCGACGAGGACGGGGACGAGGTCGACCTCTTGGCGTCGCTCGGGATCACCGGCCCTGCGCTGGTCGTACGTTCGGGTGGAGGCATGGCCGGGCAGTCGTTCCAGCCAGGCGAGGGAAGGACGCTGATCGGTCGCTCACCCGAATGCGACGTCTTCCTCGACGACGTCACCGTCTCACGGCAGCATGCCGAGCTCATGCGTGAAGCAGAGATGTTCTCGATCCGGGATCTCGGCAGCCTCAACGGGACCTACGTGAATCGAAAGCGCATCGAACTGGCCGTCCTCGAGGACGACGACGAGGTGCAGATCGGCAAGTACCGCCTGACCTTCCTGCAGCGATGAGCACCGTGGCGACACGACGCGAACGAGGCGGTGCGGAACCTCGGCTTCGTACGATCGGCTCGGTGTGCGAGGAGCTCCGCGAGCAGTTCCCCGACATCTCGGTCTCCAAGATCCGGTATCTCGAGGACCAGGGCCTCATCGCGCCGAAGCGGACGCGCGGCGGGTATCGCCTCTTCGCCCCCGACGACATCGAGCGCCTGACGACGATCCTGCGCCTGCAGCGGGACGAGTTTCTTCCGCTGCGCGTGATCCGAGAGGAGCTCGAGGGGCCGGGCGCGTCCGCCGAGCGGACGAGGCGACGCACGGTCGGAATCACCGACCGAGAGGACGAGATCGACGAGGCCGAGCTGTGCGACCGCGCGTCCGTCTCGGCCGATTTCGTGAGGCAGCTCGAGGAGTACGGCCTGATCGTCTCGCGCACCGAGGCCGGCGACCGACTCTACGGTGAGAGCGAGGCCGACATCGCCGCCTCGTGTGCAAGGCTCGCGCGCTTCGGGGTGGACGGCCGCCACCTGCGGACGTTCCTCACGGCGGCCGGACGGCAGGCAGCGCTCGTGGAGCAGCTCGTCGCGCCCGGCTTGCGCTCGCGCAACAGCGAGCGTCGGAAGAACTCGCTGGACGATCTCGAGGTGCTCTCCCGCGTCGCCCAGGAGCTGTCCCACCTTCTTCTCCTGCGTGACCTGCGCTCGACCGTCGAGCGGACCTCGTGACTCTCGACCTGCGCGACCGGATCCGAGACGTACCCGATTTTCCGGTCGAGGGTGTCGTGTTCAAGGACCTCATGCCGCTGATCGCGGATCCCGTGTACTTCCGCGAGACGATCGGGCGGCTCTCCGAGTGGGCGCGTCCGCGCGAGCCCGATCTCGTCCTCGGCGCCGAGGCCAGGGGGTTCATTTTCGGCGCCGCGCTCGCGTACGCGCTCGGCTCGGGGTTCATCGCCGCGCGCAAGCCGGGCAAGCTCCCACGAGAGACGGTCGAGGTGGTCTACGCGCTCGAGTACGGTTCGGACAGCCTGCAGGTGCACCGCGACGCGGTGCCACCGGGATCTCGCGTCATCGTGCTCGACGACGTCCTTGCGACGGGGGGGACCGCGAAGGCCAAGGTGGAGCTCGTGGAAGGCCTCGGCGGCGTGGTCGTGGGGATCGAGTTCGTGCTCGAGCTGTCGTTCCTGAACGGGCGGGAGAAGCTCACCGGCTACGACGTTCACTCGCTCGTCACGTACTAGCCTCCATACCGAGGGAGCGAGCGCGGCGTCCAAGCCGCCGATTACAACGAGAACATGTACGACCCGCTGACGAGCACCTACTCCTTCTCGTGCCCACACGGAAGCCCACCACGGGTGCCGCTGTCGGCGTTTCGCACACTCGACCGCCTTCCCGGAGCAGCGCATCCGGCGGTGTACCGAATCCAGTTCGCGTGCGGGTGCGGCGACGAGCATGCCGGACTCATCGCCCACGACGACCTCGACTGGGCACACCTCGGGGCGACGGCCGATCGCACGTTCAGGAACCTCATGACCGCACACGACGATCCGATCGCGAGGGAGCTGGTCGACCTGTCTGCGGGGCGCATCGGAGCGGGGGAGTGGCCGTGGAGCTTCTTCTGCTTCCTCGAGGGTCGCCCACGGCCGATCACTCCGTCCGCCTTCACGCTTATCGCGCCTGGTGGGAGCGCGTTCGGAGTGGCCGTTCAGTGCCCCGCCTGCTCATCGGTGTCCGTGAACCTCGTGACCCGCGAGCACGTCGACATCCCGTTCCGCAATGACGGCCATGTCGGCGTCGTGCCGCACGTGTTCGAGCGTGACGCGCTCCGCGCGCTCGCCGACTTCCGGATCGAGCTCGACTCGGCGCAGTTCGACGAGAGGAGACTCGATCTCGAGCTTTGATCGATCCGCTCGGGCGAGAGGTTCCCTCCCGCCAGGGATCGGCGTCGAGCGCTCGTCGACCGATGCTCGTCGCATGAGTGCCGCCGTCCTCACTACGGTCGCGCCTGCCGGATCGAGGCGCTTGCTCGCAGACGTCAGCGCCTTCGCCGCACAGGACAACGTGTCGAAGCCGCCGGCCCTCGATCGACTCGAGGCAGCGCTCGGGCGCGACTTCGCCGATCGCCTGGTTTCCGCTCTGAGCGACGATCGCGACGACGCTCGAGGCTGATCAGTCGGGCTAGCGTCGCCCCGGCCGGCTCGGGCCGCCGCGCGTCCTCACGAAAAGGAAGATCGCCCCGGCAGCCACGAGCGAGACGACGAACGCCACTCCGCCGGGCACTGCGATGGCGAGCGCACCGAGCCACATGTACAGGAAGAAGACGACCGACCAAGCGAACGCGTGGACACCCTGGTCGACGCTCGGAGCCCGGAGGTGCATCGAAAGCGATGCTAACGGACCAAAAAAATTCACCGAGCCGGTGGCGCTTTCGTCCACTCAGCCCGCTGACCGTCCGCTTCCGCGTAGAGCCTACGAGCTGCGCTTCGACCTAGTCGCGCTCCGTGCTCGGTGCATCGGGGAAGCTATTGGACGCGGCCGAGGCGGTCAAGGCCCGCGTTCACCGGATTGCCGCAATTTGCGCTCGTTTTCTTCCCGGCTGCGCCGCGCGTGGCTGAACGTAGGATCTCGGGCGTGCGCCGCTCCCACGTGTACAGCGTCGCGGGGGCAACGCTCGGGCTCGCCGCGATCCTGACGCTGTTCGGCGTCGGCGACGACCCGGCGGCGCTCACGAACGGGCAGGCGTTCGTCCTCGGCGTCGTCCAGGGCCTCACCGAGCTCCTCCCGATCTCGTCGTCCGGGCACCTGATCCTCGTCCCCTGGAGCGCTGACTGGACGTACCTGAAGGAGAACGACCGCTTCAACCAGACGTTCGACGTCTCGCTTCACCTGGGAACGCTCGTCGCGGTAGGAGCGTACTTCTGGGCAGACGTCGTTCGGCTCGTCCGCGCGTGGTTCACGTCCGTAAGGCGCGGACGGATTGAGTCGTCCGACGAGCGGATCGCCTGGTTCGTCCTCGTCGCCACGATCCCGGCCGGGCTGGCGGGCCTGCTCGGCGAAGACCTCATCGCAGACAACCTCGGCGAGCCTTGGCAGATCCTCGTCCTCCTCGCCGGCGGTGCGCTCCTGCTCCTGTGGGCGGACCGGAGCCCGCAGAGCCGAGCCATGGGTGATCTCGGCCTCCGGCAGGCGGTGGTCATGGGGTTGGCGCAGGCGCTCGCGCTCGCGCCCGGCGTCTCGCGCTCGGGCATCACGATCACCGCCGGGCGCTTCATGAAGCTCGACCGCGACGGCGCCGCGCGGTTCTCCTTCCTGCTCTTGCTTCCGACGGTGCTCGGGGCGGTTGCGCTCAAAGGAGTGGGGGACGTCCTCCTCGGCGATCTCCCACACGGCTGGCAGGGGCCGTTCGTCGTCGGGACGCTCGCTGCGCTGGGCGCCGGCTTGCTCGCGATCGACTGGCTCCTCGGCTTCGTCCGCAGCCACACCTACGGGGTGTTCGTCGTCTACCGACTCGTCGTCGCCTCGCTCGTGCTGCTTGCGATCGTGAGCGGGGTACGAGAGGCGACCTTCTAGCAGGACGCCATGCCATCGGGGATTTCACCGATGGCAGCCCGACACCGGTGCGCCACGCTTGACGAGGAGGTGTCGAATGGCGGTCGTCGCTCACCGCGATCGGTGGAGTGCAGAGGGCCCTCCGACCGGTTCCCGGCCGGTGAGCCACGGACTGCGCCGGCTCGGGCTCGGGGCGTTCTTCGTGTCGATCGCGGTGAACGCGGCTCTCGGCATCTATGCGCTCCTGGCCCCGGACTTCGGCGAGACGCAGGGGAAGGTCCTCGGGACCTCGCTCTGCGTGACGGCGGCAGTGCTCCTCGCCCTGGCGTGCGAGCCGGCGTGGGAGCGGAGGTTGCTGGGGCCTGTTCCGCCTGCCGGCGCCCTGCTCGGCGCGCTCGGTTTCGCGCTCGCGATCGCGGGTATCTGGGCGGAGCCCGACAGCGACGCCTGGGGGAGAGCGATGGGATCCGTCCTGGTGCTGGCCGCTGGATGTGCGGCCGCCAGCCTGCTGGTGCTCTCCCGACTCGCCCCGCGTCACGAGTGGGCGCTGAGGAGCACGCTCGCGCTCTTGGCTCTCGGCTCCGTGCTCGTCGGCGTCGCACCGTGGCTAGGGGACGATCCGAGCGAGTGGTATCTCAGGGGGATGGGGATCGTCTTGATCGCCCTCGCCGCGTTCGCGGTGACGGTGCCTGTCCTTCACTGGATCGATCGTGGAGTCGTGCGCGACGTCATGGACACTGCGAGGTCCGGCGTCGCGTTCTGCCCGTACTGCGGGAAAGAGCTCGCGGGCGAGATCGGAGCCCCGCTCGAGTGCGGTCGGTGCGGGAGGGCGTTCAGGGTCACGTCGACTTCAGTCGACTTGACATAACACGGGTTATCGTGCGTTCGAAAGGTGGGCTTCACGCACCCCGCTAACTGCGGCTCCTTCACCGGCGCCAGCCAGCTGAGACCCAGATAGGCGCTCGGGACTCCCCAGTGCAGAAACACGTAGACGTCGAAGACGACGCCGCCCTCGGCGACTCGCCGCTCGGCGACGATCGGGCGGTGACCGACATGGCCAGGGCGAGGGATTTCGACGGCTACCCCCTAGACACGAGCGCGCAGACGCGAGAGAGTGTCAGCTACCTACCGCGTTCGTTCCGCCCCCTGCCGCGCGTGACCCAAGTCGACATCGACAACATCCTCGGCTTCGAGGACATCCGGCTCTTGCTGGAGCAGTCCGAGCAGGTCGGGACCATCCGCGCGTCCGACCTCGCGGAGATCGCCGAGGCGTACGAGCTCACCGAGCTCGAGCAGGACGTGCTCCTGCGCGAGCTCGATCAGCGAAGCATCGAGATCGTCGAGCAGCCGCCCCACTCCGAGACGGTCGTCGCGTTGACTGCACCGGTCGAGACGACCACCGACGCGCTCCAGCTCTTCCTCCGGGAGGCCGGGCGTCACCAGCTGCTCACTGCCGCCCAGGAGGTCGAGCTCGCGAAGCGGATCGAGCGCGGCGACATGGAGGCCAAGGAGCGGATGATCCAGTCGAATCTCCGCCTCGTCGTCTCGATCGCGAAGAACTACCGCAACCAGGGGCTTCCGTTCCTCGACCTCATCCAGGAAGGCACGCTCGGGCTCATTCGAGCAGTCGAGAAGTTCGACTGGCGTCGCGGGTTCAAGTTCTCGACCTATGCGACGTGGTGGATCCGGCAGGCCGTCGCACGCGCACTGGCCGACAAGGCGCGAACGATCCGCATGCCGGTGCACATCGTCGAGCGTCTCCAGAAGATCAATCGCGCCGATCGCCTCCTGTGGACGCAACTCGGGCGCGAGCCGACGCTCGAGGAGATCGCCGACGAGGCGTCTCTCACCGTGCAGCAGGTGCTCGAAGTGCGGGCCGCGGCGCGCGCGTCCACGAGTCTCGACGCACCGGTGGGCGACGGCGAGGACGCCGTGTTCGGAGACTTCGTCGCGGGCGACGAGCCGCTTCCCGAGGAGGCGGTCGAGCTTCATCTCCGCAGCGAGGCGCTGCGGCAGGCGCTCGCGGCCCTTCCCCAGCGCGAGCGGGAGGTGGTGGTGATGCGCTACGGGCTCACGGGCGCCGAGCCTCAGACGCTCGAGGAGATCGGGAGGCGACTCGGCCTCACCCGGGAGCGTGTGCGGCAGATCGAGCTCGAATCGCTGCGGCGGCTGGCGGGCCTGCGCGAGATGCAATCGGTCGACGCGATCTAGCTCGGGTACGCGGCGATCAGGTACGGAGGTAGAGCTCGAGCCCGGGTGCGACCGCGCGGAGCTCGCGCAGGGCTCGCGCTTCGAGCTGACGCACACGCTCGCGCGTGATCCCGAGATTCGAGCCGACCTCTTCGAGCGTCCGCGGCCGAACCCCGTCGAGGCCGAAGCGCTCGATGACCACGCGGCGCTGGCGCGGCTGAAGCTTCGCGAGCGCATCGAGGAGCTCCGACGAGCGCGCGCGGTCGGCGGTTTCCGCTTCCGGCTGCTGCGCGTTGAGATCAGGGATCAGGTCGGCCACGCTCGAGTCTCCGTCCCCGATCGGAGTCTCGAGGCTCACCGGATCGAGCACGAGGTCGAGAAGGTCCTGCACGCGCTCCGGGGTGATCCCGATCTCCGTCGCGATCTCGTCGAGGGAAGGGTCGCGATTCAGCTTCTGACCGAGCAGGCGCCGCGTCTTCGTGACCTTGCGAACCTGGTCGGCTACGTGCACCGGCAGCCGGATGGTCCGTCCCTGCTCCGCGAGCGCACGTGAGATCGACTGCTTGATCCACCACGTGGCATAGGTGGAGAGCTTGAACCCCATCGTGTAGTCGAACTTCTCCACCGCGCGAATGAGCCCGAGGTTGCCCTCCTGGATGAGGTCGAGGAGAGGCACGTCGGCACGTGTGTAGTTGCGCGTGATGGACATGACGAGCCTCAGGTTCGACTCGATGAGCTTCCGCTTCGCGGCCTCGTCACCCGCGTCCTTGCGCCGTGCCAGCTCGCGCTCCTGTGCAGGCGTCAGCAGGCGCCCGTCGCCGATCTGACGGACGTAGAGCTTGAGCGGGTCGTCGGGGCTCGGCCCCGCCATGTCGGGCCGCTCTCGCGACGCCGGCTCGTCGGCTGGGGCCTGCGCGTCCTCGTCCGCAGGATCGAAGAGATGCTCGGCCGCGTTCCCTTCCACGGCGGATGTATCGACCGACAGGTTGCCCCGCTTGAGGGATGACAGCACCGACGAGGGATCGGCGGCTCGAGGGAGAAGCCGATCGGAGGTGTGCAACACGATCCTTACAAACAGTGACCTCCTCACCGTCGTCTACGGTAGGTAGTGGCGTCCGAGCCTGGGAGTCGAAGCGGTTCATGTGCGGCATAGCCGGTTACAGCGTCAGTCCTGACTCGCCCGTCGAGCGAACGCTCGCGGCGCAAGCACTCCTTGCCGGAATTGCCGAGCGCGGCGCCGACGCAGTCGGATACGCATGGCGTGGACAGGATGGGGCCGTCGACGTGACGAAGCTGCGCGGCGGGGCGAGCGCGCTCCTCGAAGAGATCGTCATTCCTCCCTCCGCCCAGCAAGCGCTCATCCACGTACGCGACTACACCAAGGGCCATCCAGCGATCGCGGCGAACAACCACCCGATCCGGCACGGCGCAGTCGTAGGCGTTCACAACGGGGTCATCGAGAACGACGACGCGCTTCTCGCCCGGTACGGGATCGACCGCGAGGAGCCGCAGATGACGGTGGACTCCGAGGCGATCTTCGCGCTCGTCGAGCATCACCGCCACGACACGAGGGCTCTCACACAGCTGCGTGGCGCGATGGCCGCAGCGTGGATGGACGAACGCGACCCTGCGACGCTCTATCTCGCGCGAGGTCGCCTGCGGCCGCTGTGGGTCGCACGGACGCGGCACGAGCTCTACTTCGCGTCGACGCGGCGTGCGCTCCGGATCGTCGAAGCAGCGCTTCAGACGCGCCTTCGCCTCCATCAGGTGCGCGAGGGACGCCTTCTGTGCGTGGACGCGGGCGAGATCGTCCGCCAGCGACGCTTCCGTCCCGATCGTCGATATCGCGAAGAGGGCTACCTACCGCCGGTCCGCGCTCCGCGCGAGGCCGTGTCCTGCCTCGAGCGCTTCGCGACTCTCGCGTCAGCCGCTGCCGCGTAGGGCGCCGTCCGGTCGGACGTCGACGCCCTCGTCTCGCAGGCGCTCCCGAACGAGAAATTG
The DNA here is from genome assembly GCA_020029615.1 of Actinomycetota bacterium. Taxonomy (GTDB): domain Bacteria; phylum Actinomycetota; class Thermoleophilia; order Gaiellales; family Gaiellaceae; genus GMQP-bins7. The sequence goes on along the minus strand of JAIBJO010000004.1, from coordinate 27,801 downwards.
GAACGCGGTCCAGGCGCCGCGGGATACGTCGATCAGGCGGTACACCTGCCACTCGGACAGGAGCGCGCCGTCGTCGCGGCGCGCGGCCGCCCAGTCGGCCATCTTGGGGAGCCGGCCGATGACCCGTGCGAGCTCGGCGCCCTGAACGATCGCTCGTTCGAGCCGCTCCTCTCCCTGGAGCACCTCGAAGCCCGCCTCCCGGAGTGCATTCGCGAGCGAGCCGAACGTATGGGCATAGAGCGATGCCGAGGGCAGCGCGCGTCGACGAGCCGCGAGGTCGCGCGCACTCGGCGTGCGCCCGAGCTCGTCCCCGAGCGCGCGCAGCTGGTCGAGCAGGTCGTCGCGGGTGAGAAAGCGACGTGGGAAGAGGCCCGCGGCTCGCTTGGCCGAGTTCCACGTTCCGAAGTGCTCGATGACGGTTTGCGGATGCACGCGCGCTTCGGGATCCTGCGCGAACTCGCGCATCGTCGGTGAGCGGCCGAGCCTCGCCGCGGCCGCGCGAAGCTCGTCGAGGATCTCCGCGTCCGTGTAACGGCGACGCAGCCCTGCGCGAAAGGCGGCGAGCTCCGCCTCGTCGATGCGCAGTGAGCCACGCTTGCGTGCGCGCTGTCGGGGCATGCCTGCAAGTAGCTTAGAGCGTTCTGAGAGATCTGCAAGCTCGGTAGAGCGCGGGCCGCTCCTCCCCGCTCTGTACCCTCGCCGCACATGGGCGTTCGACTCGAGACCGAGGCGCTCGTCGCGCGGGGAGTGGGAGCGCTGTCGCGTGCCGCGGGGCGTGGTGGCGGCACGACGCTTCCGGGAAAGTTGCTGTGGAAGCTGGATCCGGGCGCCATCGATGCTCTAGCGAGACGGTTGCCTCAGGGCGTGGCGCTCGTGTCGGCGACGAACGGGAAGACGACCACGACAGCCATGGCTGCACGCATTCTCGGCAGCAGGGCTCGTCTCGCGTGGAATCAGTCGGGCGCCAACCTGCTCTCGGGGCTCGCATCTGAGCTCGTGACCGCAAGGCACGCCGAGCTCGGCCTCTTCGAGGTGGACGAGGGCGCGCTCCCCGAGGCCACGGCGCGGTTGCGGCCGCGTGTCATGGCGCTGTCGAACCTCTTCAGGGATCAGCTCGACCGCTACGGGGAGCTCGAGCTCGTCGCAGAGCGCTGGCGGGCTGCGGTGAGCGTGCTGCCGGTGGAGACGACACTCGTCGTCAACGCGGACGACCCGATCGTCGGAAGCCTCGCGGACGACCGCGTGCATGCGCTCAGGTTCGGGCTGGACGACCCACGCCAGGCGCGGCCGGCGCTCCAACATGCGGCTGACTCGAAGTACTGCATCCGCTGCGGGACTCCCTACGAGTACGAGGCAGCCTACGTCGGCCATCTCGGCGACTACAGCTGCCCGGCGTGCGGGCACGCGAGGTCTCGGCTCGACGTGGCCGCGCGCGACATCGAGCTCCGCGGCCTGCATGCGTCGCGCTTTCGAATCGAATCGCCGACCGGAGCAGTGGACGTCGAGCTTTCTCTGCCCGGTCTCTACAACGTCTACAACGCCACCGCCGCCGCGTCGCTGTCGCTCGCGCTCGGCGCGACGTTGGACGACGTCCGCGGAGGTCTCGAGGCGTTCAGCGCCGCATTCGGGCGGTTCGAGCGGATTCCGACGGGCGGGAGGACGGTGGTCGTCCTGCTCGTCAAGAACCCTGCGGGCGCGAACGAGGTGCTGCGAACGCTCGAGACCGGTGTGCCGCCCGTCCTGGTGCTGGCGCTCAACGACGCGATCGCAGACGGGCAGGACGTCTCGTGGATCTGGGACGTCGACTTCGAGCCCCTCCTGCCGCACGTCGCGAACGTCATCGTCAGCGGCGAGCGCGCGGCCGAGCTCGGCTTGCGGCTGCTGTACGGCGGCCTGTCCGAGGAGCGGCTCGAGGTCGAGCCGTCCCTCGAGCGGGCGCTCGACCACGGTCTCGCCCTCGTCGAGGCCGGAACCGACCTCGTCGTCCTCCCCACCTATACGGCGATGCTCGCACTCCGAGAGATTCTGGCTGCGCGCGGGCTCGTGCGCCCGTACTGGGAGGGCGAACGGCCGTGAGGATCAGCGTCGGGCACCTCTATCCCGGGTACCTGAACATCTACGCCGATCGCGGCAACATCGCCGTGCTCGAACGGCGTGCCGCGCTGCGAGGCCATGCGCTCGAGGTCCGCCCGATCGGGATCGGAGAGCAGCCCGACCTCGCGGGCTTCGACCTCCTCTACGTCGGCGGGGGCCAGGACCGCGAGCAGGCGCTCGTGGCGCCGGACCTCGTCGAGAGAGCCGAGGCCATTCAGTCCGCCAATGCGTCCGGTGTGGCGCTGCTCGCGGTCTGCGGTGGCTATCAGCTCCTCGGACGAAGCTATCGCGGTCGCGACGGCTCCGTCATGCCCGGCGTCGGGCTGTTCCCGCACGAGACCGTCGCCGGGACGGCGCGCATGATCGGTGACGTGCTCCTCGAGTGCGAGCTCGAGGACGGAGAGACGCGGGAGCTCGCCGGTTTCGAGAACCACATCGGCCGGACATTGCTCGACCCCGGGGCAGCGCCGCTCGGGCGCGTGCTCTTCGGGTTCGGGAACGACGGGGAGTCAGGGCTCGAGGGATGTCGCGTCGGTCGTGCCATCGGGACCTATCTGCACGGCCCGCTCCTGCCGCGTAACCCCTGGCTGGCCGACTGGCTCCTCGCCCAGGCGCTGGCGCACTCCTCCAACGGCGAGCCGATCACGCTCGAGCCTCTTGCCGATCGGCTCGAGGCATCGGCATTCCGTGTTGCCGCAGAGCGGGCCCGCAAGCGCGGCGGCCAGCGCTAGGAGCGAGTTTCCGGAGGGGCACCCCATCCCACCACCCGCTATCAGCGTAACGAGGAAAGATGTACCGGTGGTGCGCGAATGGTGTCGAAAGCGTGCCAGGCGGCGCCGTTACGGCACCCACATCTCGCCGAGGTAGACGGCGGGGTCACCCGGCTGCCAGCGTTGCAGGAACCGCTGGATCGGCGGATGAACCGAGATCGAGTCGAGCTCGTGGACGTCGAACGTACGATGGCCCCGAACCGCCGCGTCCCGAGACGTCACCTCCTCGAGGGACCCGGAGATGTCCGCGGCGAAGATGACGTGCACGACGTGCTTGCGCTTTGGCCACTTCTCGGGGGAGATCGAGTCGACGAGGGCGACGGGCCCCTCGAGCGGCACCTCGACGCCCTCGGGGAAGAGTCCCGTCTCCTCCTCCAGCTCGCGGCGTAACGCGCGTATCAGGCTCTCCCCGGTCCGCACGCCACCGCCGGGGAGGAGCCAGGCCTCGTCACCTCCCTTTTCGTGCCGGAGCAGCAGGATTCGCCCGCGCCAGCGAAGAATCGCCGAGACGCGAATCCGAGGCTCCACGCTCAGCGGGCCGACGATCCGAAGCCCTTCACGCCCCGTTCGCTCGCGGCGAGCTCCTCAACCTCGACGAGCCGGACGATGGCCACCGGTGCGATTACGAGCTGGGCCACACGCATGCCCGGCTCGACGGTGAACGAGTCTCGTGCGTCGGTGTTGAGGAGGACGACGCGAATCTCGCCGCGGTAGCCCGAGTCGATCAGGCCCGGCGAGTTCACGACGCCGATTCCGTGGCGTGCCGCGAGCCCTGAGCGTGGCTGCACGAACCCCGCGTACCCAGCCGGAATCTCGATGGCGACACCCGTCGCGACCGTCGCTCGCTCGCCGGGCTCGAGAGTCACACCCTCACACGCCACGAGATCGAGCCCTGCGTCCTCCGGGTACGCCCGGCTCGGCAGGATGGCATCGTCGCGAAGCCGGTGGACCGGTACGTCGATCACGACGCGGTCGCTTCCTGCTCTGGCTCTCCCGCGACCAGGAAGCTCGCAAAGCGTCCGATCTCCTGTCGAGGAAGCCGTGCACGGATACGAACGCCTTCAGGCGTGTCTCGGCGCTCTGCAATCGGCGCGCCGAGGCCGTACAGCTCCGCCAGCGCCCTCCCGTTCGAGTACGGGACCAGCAGCCGCACCTCTTCGAACCGATCGGAGAAGAGCTCGGCGATCCGCGCCCGGAGCGTCTCCAACCCCTCCCCCGTGCTCGCCGAGATCTGCAGTGCGCGCGGGAATGCATGAGAAACACGTCGGCGTGCCAGTGGGTCGAGCACGTCCACCTTGTTGAGCACCAGCTCGAGCGGGATGTCGTCGGCACCGATGTTCGCCAGCACGGTGTGAACTGCGTCGATCGTCTCTCGCAACCGCTCGTCGAGCAGTGACGCGTCGGCGACGTGCAGGACGAGGTCGGCCACGAGTGTCTCCTCGAGCGTCGCCGCGAAGCCCTCGACCAGCTGCGTCGGAAGGCGTCGCACGAAGCCGACGGTGTCGGTCACGAGATATCGCTTCCCGTCGTGTTCGAACGCACGCGTGGTCGGATCGAGCGTCTCGAAGAGGCGGTCGTCCACCGATGCGCCGGCTCCCGTGAGCGCGTTCAGAAGCGTCGACTTCCCGACGTTGGTGTACCCGGCGAGAGCGATCGTGGGCACCGTCGTCCGCTGTCTCTCCTTTCGGCGGGTCGCGCGTTGGCCGCTGAGCGCCCGCAGCCGACGTTTCACGAGCGCGACGCGCGTGCGCGCCAGACGACGGTCGCTCTCGAGCTGGCTCTCACCCGGGCCGCGCGTTCCCACGCCGCCACCGAGGCGCTCGAGGTGCTGCCACATCCCGCGCATTCGGGGAAGGTTGTACTCGAGCTGCGCGAGCTCCACCTGGAGCTTGCCCTCCGCACTTCGTGCGTGCTGGGCGAAGATGTCGAGAATCAGCTGCGTTCGGTCGACGACGCGTGCCTGGAGCGCGTCCTCGAGCGAGCGCTGCTGCGTCGGGCTGAGCTCGTCGTCGACGAGGAGCACCTCGCCGGACGAATCGGAGTAGGCCTGCTTGAGGTCCGTGAGCTTTCCCTTCCCGACGAAGGTGCGCGGGTCAGGGTGCGCACGATGCTGCACCACCTCGGCCACCGTCGCGACACCGGCCGTACGGGCCAGCTCGCGAAGCTCCGCGAGCTCCGACGCTCCGTCGGCTCCTTTCGGAAAGACCCCGACGACGACACCGCGCTCCGGCTCCGCCCCGGCTGCGGGATCGGGCTGGCGCGCGGTCACGCAGGGATTATGCCGCTGTAGGCTGGGCCCGTGACCGCGCTCGCCGATCGACTCGCAGCGCGGACGCTCGAGCTGGTCGACATCCCGTCCGTCAGCGGGAGCGAGGACGCGATCCGCCAGCATGTCCTCTCGCTCGTACCGAGCTCGCTCGTCGTCGAGTTCGCAGGAGACGAGGTGTTCTTCTTCTGCCCGGCGGATCGCCGCGACGTGCCGCTCGTCGTGCTCGTCGGCCACTACGACACGGTTCCCGAGCAGGGCAATCTGCCCGGTGAGATCCGTGATGGCGCGGTGCACGGGCTCGGCGCTAGCGACATGAAGGGAGGTGTCGCTGTCGCCCTCGAGCTCCTGCGCGATCTCGAGGGACGAGCTCCGGGGCCGTATGACGTCGGGCTCGTCCTGTTCGGGCGTGAGGAGCTGCCGTCCGAGCACAACCCGCTGCCGGCGCTGTTCGCAGGCTCCGAGAGAATTCACGACGCCGCGCTGACCATCCTCCTGGAGCCGACCGACGGCCGGATTCAAGCAGGCTGCCTCGGTAACGTCGTCGCACGGATCGTGTTCCGCGGAAGGAGCGGTCATTCGGCCCGCCCGTGGCTCGCCGACAACGCGATCGAGCGAGCGGTCGAAGGCCTGTCCGCGCTGTTCCGGATCCCACCGCGCGTCGCCGTGGTCGGCGGCCTGGAGTTCAGGGAAGTCTTGTCAGTCACGCGCTTCGAGTCCGGGATCGCCGACAACGTGATCCCGGGCGAAGCGAGCGCGACGGTCAACTTCCGGTACCCGCCGGACCGCTTTCCCGACGAGGCCGAGTCCTGTCTTCGCGCGCTCGTCCCGCCGGGCGCGACGCTCGCGATCTCGAGTAATGCCGCCCCCGGCCGGGTCGTGACCGACTCGCCGCTCCTGCGCCGGCTTCGGGTCGCAGGCGATCTCGAGGTCGAGCCGAAGCAGGCGTGGACGAACGTCTCCGACTTCACCGCGAACGACATCGACGCCGTGAACTTCGGCCCGGGCCACACAGCGCTCGCACACCGACAGGACGAGCACGTCGAGATCGCCGCGCTCCTGCACGCGTATGCAACGCTCGAGCGTTTCTTCCTCGGCGCGATGAAGGAAGATGCAGCGTGATGGAGCTGGCCCATCGAATCGACGAGCTGTGGGACTCCGGTGAGCTCGATGCGAGCGCCATCGAGGATGCGATCGCGCGCCTGGACCGTGGTGAAGAGCGTGTCGCCCACCGAGCAAGCACCGGGTGGGTGGTCAACGAGTGGGCGAAGAAGGCGATCCTCCTGTACTTCCGGTTGCGAAAGGTCGAGCCGATGGACCTGGGAGGACTCCATTTCCTCGACAAGATCCCCGTGAAGGCGGATCACGCCGAGCGGGGCGTTCGGGTGGTCCCTCCTGGCGTCGCGCGCTACGGCTCGTTCCTGTCCGAAGGCGTCGTGCTCATGCCCGGGTTCGTCAACATCGGTGCGTGGGTCGGCCCGCGCACGATGGTCGACACCTGGGCGACGGTGGGCTCGTGCGCTCAGATCGGCGCGGACGTGCACCTCTCGGGAGGCGTCGGGATCGGTGGTGTGCTGGAGCCGCCGCAGGCCCGACCGGTCATCGTCGAGGATGGTGCATTCCTCGGGTCGCGCGCGATCGTGGTTGAAGGGGTGATCGTGGGCGAGGGAGCGGTGATCGCACCCAACGTCGTCCTGTCGGCGTCGATCCCGGTGATCGACGTCACCGGGCCGGAGCCGGTCGAGCACCGCGGATACGTGCCAGCAGGCTCGGTCGTGCTGCCGGGCGCTCGCCCGAAGGACTATCCCGCCGGACGCTACGACCTGCCGTGCGCCTTGATCGTGGGCAAGCGTAGTGCGTCGACCGACCGCAAGACGTCGCTCAACGACGTCTTGCGAGAGTTCGAGATCGCGACCTGACGACGCCACAGCGCCGCACGAGCGTCCCTACGCTCGCTCGCTCCGCGTGCGAGGGGCAACTCGTCGAGCTCGCGGAGTACGCGTCCTAGAGAACCCGCTCCGCGGGGCCGGTGAGCCGCGCCCTTCCGTGCTCGAGCCGCACGCGTAGGTCTCCGCCGGGGAAGTGCACGAGGACGTCACCTACATCGTGTGTCGCGGCTGCCACGGCAACGGCGCTCGTCCCGGAGGACGCCGTCTCCCCCACGCCGCGCTCCCAGACACGCGCCGTGACCTCCCCCGGTGCGTCGATCCGGACGACCTGGACATTGGTGCGCTCGGGGAACCGCGGATGCATCTCGAGCAGGGGCCCGAGGCGAGCGATGTCGTCGGGGTCTCCGACCACTACTGCATGTGGATTGCCTACCGAGACTGCGACCAGCGTCGTTTCGGCGACGACTTCTCGTGGCCCTACTTGGACCTCTCCGAGGTCCTGTTCGATGAGGCCGTCTTCGAGCACGTTCGCCACGACCTCGCGATCGCCGACGTGAACCGAAATCCGGCGCGCGCCTGTGCGTTCCGCGAGCCACGCAGCAGCGATGCGTGCTCCGTTTCCAGAGAGCTCGGCGCGGGATCCGTCCGGGTTCCAGATGACGACGTGCATGTCGTCTACGCCTGCCGAGAGAACCTCGACGACGCCGTCCGTATCGGAGGCCAGCACACGTGCGTCGTTGCTGGTGAGTGCTCGTTGGAGGTTGGGCTCGACGACCACGTAGGTGTTACCGAGCGCGGACCAGGTCGAGGATGTCACCCGCCACCTCCTTCGGGGACCGGTCGCCGTCGATCATGACGATCCCGTCTAGTCGTCGCATCCACTTCTGCTGGTACGCGGCGTACCGACGTGTTCGAGCGACGAGCCGCTCCTGCGCATGCTCGGGGCCGAGCTCGGCCAGCTCGCTCAGGCCGAGAGCCTTCTCGGCTGTCCTCGAGATCGGTCTCGCGAGAACGTGGCGTACCTCGTCCGCCACCCCGCGCTCGAACATCACTGCGGTCCGCATCCGGATCCTCCGCTCCAGCTCGCCTCGAGGTACGTCGATACCGACGAGCGTCGTCGGCCGGCGCGTGTCGGCCGACCAGAGGCGATTGCGACTCGGGACGAGTGAGGATCCGCTCTCGGCGAGCTCGAGCGCGCGAACGACCCGTCGCCGGTCGTTGCGATGCACCGTCGACGCGGCCGCGGAGTCGAGCTGCGAAAGTCGGGCGAACGCCGCGTCCGGGTCCTCGTCGTACATGGCCTCGCAGCGTGTACGTGCGCCGTTCTCGGCTGGCGGTGGCAGCTCGAGATCGACGAGAGCGGCGCGGAGGTAGAGCCCGGTGCCGCCGGAGACGACGGCGACTCCGTGCTCGGCGACGAGCCGGTCGATCTCCTGGTGCGCAAGCTCTGCGTACTCACCGACCGAGAACTCCTGAGAGAGCTCACGAATCGCGACGAGCTGCGTCGACCTGCTCGGCTGGTTGGTCAGGATCCGCAACCCGCGGTACACCTGCAGCGCATCGGCGGAGACGACCTCCGTGAGCAGCGCGGCGGCAACGAGCTCGGCGGCAGCCGTCTTCCCACTGGCCGTGGGCCCGAAGATCGCGACGACCTCGGATCGCGACGAGGTCACCTCCACCGGGGCACCCCATCCCACCACCCGCTGCCAGCGTATCGTCGGAACCGTTGCATGTGTGTGCCAGATGTGCCGAGTGTGTGAAAACGCCGCAGATCGGTGCTAGGCGGCAACCAGCGACACCTCGCGACCGCGAAGCGTCGTCGACGTCGCGTCGTCGATGGCGACCGTCGCGAAGCTCCCGGCCGGCGCCGAGCCCGCGAAATTGACCATCGTGTTCCGCCTCGTCCGGCCCCTCCGCAGGGAGGGGTCGGTCCGGCTCGGTCCTTCGACGAGGATCTCCTCGAGCCCGCCGACGCGGCTGGTGTTTCGCTCCGCAGCGATTCGCTGAACCGCCTCTACCAGCCGCTCGAGGCGCTCGTGCTTGACCTCGTCAGCGACCTGATCCGACAGCTGGGCGGCCTCGGTGCCTGCCCGGGGCGAGAAGATGAACGTGAACGCACTGTCGAACCGGACCGTCTCGATGAGCGCGAGTGTCTCGGCGAAGTCTGCATCGGTCTCTCCCGGGAATCCGACGATCACGTCGGTCCCGAGCGCGAGATCCGGGACGGACGAGCGCAGCGTGTCCACCAACCGTAGGTACCGCTCGGGGTCGTACGTGCGCCGCATGCGCTTGAGGATCCGCGCCGATCCCGACTGCAGTGGGAGGTGCACATGCTCGCAGACGCTCTCGCACTCGGCGATCGCCGCGACCACGGGCTTCCGAAAGTCCTTCGGATGGGGGCTCGTGAAGCGGATCCGCTCGATCCCGTCGACCTCGTCGCACGCGCGGAGGAGCTCACCGAAGTCCGTTCGGAGCCCGGGGGCGAGATCACGCCCCCACGAGTTGACGTTCTGGCCGAGAAGCGTGATCTCGCGGACGCCTGCCTGCGCGAGCGCGCTCACCTCGGCCACGATCTCGCCTGGTCGCCGGCTCTGCTCGCGCCCGCGAACAGCCGGGACGATGCAGTAGGCACACGCGGAGTTGCAGCCCATCGACACCTGCACCCATGACTGAAACGAGCGCTCACGACGTTGTGGGAGATCTGCTGCGAAGTGCTCGTGCGTCCCGAAGCTGCCCGGCGGGACTCCGTATCCTCCCGCTCCCAGCCACTCACCGAGATGCGGGATCGACCCGGGCCCGAAAGCGACATCGACGAACGGGTACTGCTCGAAGATGCGCTCGCGCTGAGCTTCGGCGTAGCAGCCGCCCACGGCGATCACGAGCTCCGGCCGCTCCCGCTTCCGCGCGGCGGCGTTGCCGAGATGGGCCGCGAGACGCGTGTCCGGCTTCTCCCGGATCGTGCACGTGTTGAACACGACGAGGTCAGCCTCGTCGGCCGAGACGGCTTCGCCGAAGCCGAGGGACTCGAGCAGTCCCTTGATGCGCTCGGAGTCGTGAGCGTTCATCTGGCAGCCGAAAGTCGTGACGTGATAGCGCTTCACGGATCCGAATCGTAGGTGTTCCGCGCTACCGCGCCCAGGCGGAGAGGTCATGCCATTGCGGAACCGTCGCCCACACATCGCGCTGCTCGACGACGAGGCCGTCATCGCCGAAACGGAGGAGCGACGTTCCGGCGATCGTACAGTGCAGCCACCGCGTCGACGTCGCCGGTCGGCCACGCGCTCCCCCAAGTTCTCACCCAGCCGCGCGCGGCGGCGCCGGCGTCTATTTCGCGACCTCGATGGCGCGGCTCTCGCGGATGACGATCACCTTGACCTGGCCCGGGTACTCGAGCTGGTCCTCGATCTCACGCGCGATCTCGTGCGAGAGGAGCACCGCTGCGTCGTCGTCGATCTCGCTCGGCTCGACGATCACGCGGATCTCGCGGCCCGCCTGCAGTGCGTACGCCTTGGCGACCCCGGTCTTCGTCGTCGCGATCTCCTCGAGCGCCTCGAGCCTGCGAATGTAGTTCTCGAGGCTCTCCCCGCGAGCCCCCGGCCTCGACGCGGACACAGCGTCGGCAGAGATCAGCAGTACCGCCTCGACGGTCTGCGGCTGAACCTCGTAGTGGTGGGCCTCGATCGCGTGCACGACACCCTCGGACTCCCCGTGGCGGCGGGCGAGCTGCGCGGAGATGAGCGCGTGCGACCCCTCCACCTCGTGGCTCACGGCCTTGCCGATGTCGTGCAGGAGCGCGGCCCGTTTCGTCGTTCTCACCCCCGCCTTGAGCTCGGCAGCCATGATCCCTCCGAGGTGGACCACCTCGAGCGTGTGCTTGAGGACGTTCTGCCCGTAGCTCGTCCGGTACCGGAGCCGCCCGAGGACACGAACGAGCTCCTCGTGGAACTCGCCGCAGTTGGCCTCGAACACCGCCTGCTCTCCCGCCTGCAGGACGTGCTCGTCCAACTCTGCCTTCGCCTGGTAGTACATCTCCTCGATCCTCGCCGGGTGGATCCGACCGTCCTCGATCAGCTTGTCGAGCGTCACCCGCGCGATCTCTCGGCGCATCGGGTCGAACGACGAGAGGACGACCGCATGCGGCGTGTCGTCGATGATGAAGTCGACCCCGGTCAGGTGCTCGAGAGCCCGGATATTGCGCCCCTCTCTGCCGATGATGCGTCCCTTGAGATCGTCCGACGCGAGCTCCACCACGGAGACGGTGGCCTCTGCCGTATGGCTTGCCGCGACGCGCTGGAGCGAGTCGGCGATGAGCGCTCTCGCCCGCCGTCGGGCGTCGGTGCGTGCCTCCTCCTCCATCTGCCGAACCTCTCGGGCGAGCTCGTGCCGTACCAGGTCCTTCGAGCGCTCGAGAAGCTGCTGGCGCGCATCCTGAACCGTGAGGCCCGAGATGCGCTCGAGCGCTCCGAGTGCCTCTCTCTGCGCCTCACGGAGCTCGTCCTGAAGAGCCTTGACGTGCACTTCCCGATCGCCGAGCCCCTGCTCCTTGCGCTCGACCTCCAGCAGCCTCGCGTCCGCCTCGGCGTCCTTGGAGACGATGCGCTCCTCGATCTTCGCGATCTCGACCCGCCGATCCTGGACCTCCGTCTCGATCTCGCTGCGAAGCCGGACGGCCTGCTCACGCGCATCGACCTGCGCCTCGCGACGAGTCGCGTCGGCCTCGCGCCCCGCGTCGGCGAGGATGCGGTTGCGCTCGGCCTCCGCTGAGCGGACGCGCGAGCGCGAGCGTGCCATGAGCAGCGCCGACGCGGCGAGAGCTCCGACGAGGATTCCGATCAGCGCCGCAACAGCCGTGAGCATCCAGCCCTCCGGGGAGGATTCCGTTGTCCGCGGCTCTGCCGCGGTGCTCGCACCGGCATCGGCCTGCTCGGCCGCGACCGGAGTCTGCCCACGACCTCTACTTCGGGTGGTGGCCCAGCCTCCGTTTTCGGCCGCTGCGCGGCCCGTCGAGGTGCACGTCGCTGGTCGGGATTCGGTTCACGGGTTCAAGTGTCGCTTGCGAGCAGGAAACGCCTGGTGAAGCCCGCTCATCCTAACTCCCCCTCGTGGTCGTCTGCAATGACGGCGCCGACGACGTCGTCGGAGAACCCCCTGCCGTGCAGGTAGCGAGCGGTTCGGGCCGACGCCCCTCGGCTGACGACGATGCGGCGGGCGCGCGTCGCCTCTTCCTCGACGGCCGCGAGCGCGGCGTCCACGAGCTCGCGCTCGACGCCCGCCTCGGCGAGACGCGCCCGGATGAGGGCGTTGCCGGCTCCGCGGTCGACGAGTGCCACGGCACGCAGTCGCGCGAAGCGCTCGTCGTCGACGAGCCCGGTGCGACGAAGAGCCTCAAGTGCGTGCAGCCGGTCGTTCTCGGAGAAGCCACGGGCCCCGAGGTGCTCGGCGACCTCGCGCGCGGTGCGATCTCGGTGGCGCAGCGCGCGCAATGCGCACTCGACGGCCTCGTCGGACATGGTCTCTCGTTCTCCGGCACTCCGCTCGAGGCGGTATCAGCTCTCGACGGGGACGGCCTCCTCGATCTCGATCTCCACCGCCTCCTCGGAGTGCGGCTGTGAGGGCAGCAGGCGTGCCGAGATGACCTGGTCCTCCGTAGCCTCGGCCTGGATCCTGCCGAGGATCTGCTGCACGAGATCGGGGTTCTCGCTGAGGAACGCGGTGGCGTTCTGACGTCCCTGGCCGAGCCGAACGTCGTCGAAACTGAAGTACGAGCCTGCCTTCTGGACGACCTTCCGCTCGAGCGCGACGTCGAGAACCGTTCCCTCCCACGGGATCCCCGCGCCGTAGACGATGTCGAACTCCGCCTGTTTGAACGGCGGAGCGACCTTGTTCTTGACGACCTTCACGCGAACACGGTTGCCGAACGCCTCGGCCCCGTCCTTGAGCGTCTCGATGCGGCGGATGTCGAGGCGCACCGAGCAGTAGAACTTGAGCGCGCGACCGCCCGGCGTCGTCTCCGGGTTCCCGAACATGACACCGATCTTCTCGCGGAGCTGGTTCGTGAAGATGCAGATCGTGTCGGTGCGGTTGAGCGTGCCCGCGAGCTTGCGCAGCGCCTGGCTCATCAGGCGCGCTTGCAGGCCGACGTGGGAGTCGCCCATCTCGCCCTCGATCTCGGCCTTCGGGACGAGAGCGGCGACGGAGTCGACCGCGACGACGTCGAGCGCGCCCGAGCGGATGAGGAGCTCGCAGATCTCGAGCGCCTGCTCGCCGGTGTCGGGCTGGGAGACGAGGAGCTGGTCGATGTCGACGCCGATCCGGCGTGCGTAGGACGGGTCCATGGCGTGCTCGGCGTCGATGAACGCGCAGATGCCGCCGCGGCGTTGCGCCTCGGCCATGACGTGGTAGACGAGCGTCGTCTTGCCGGACGCCTCGGGACCGAAGATCTCGACCACTCGCCCACGCGGCAAGCCGCCGATCCCGAGTGCCATGTCGAGCGCCAGCGATCCGGTCGACACCGCACCGACGGCGACCTGCGGACGATCGCTCATCCGCATCACGGAGCCCTTGCCGAACTGTCGCTCGATCTGCCCGAGCGCGACATCGAGCGCTTCCTCACGCTTCATCTCATCCTCCCGGCTTCATCGCTCTACGGAACACGTCCCAACGAACACGACTCCAAGACCTCGTACCGCGCCCCTGACGGGTGCAGGCGTGAAAGCAAAGCAGCGGCGCCGGACGGAGCGAACGAGCCGACCTCGGGTAGCGGCGGGTCGAGACGCGGCCGCTCACGAAAGCGCAGGACCGTGACGTGCGGAAGCCAAGGTCGCTGCTCCCGACGATAGAGGCCCATGCCCTCGAGTCGGCGCTGTAGGCGATCGGCGAGCCGTGCGGCCTCCCCGGTGGGGTCCGCGAGCACGAGCATGCCTACCGACCGGGTCTCCCGGTAGCGGACGGGCTCGAGCCGCACCGGTCCCGCCGCAGCGGCTTCCTCGCGAAGAGCACGCCCGACCGGCTCGACGGCCGCCGACGGCTGGCTGCCCAGAAACGCAAGCGTGACGTGGAAGCTCGACACCGGCCTGCCCCCGGCCAGATGACGCTTGCCCCAGGAGACCAGCGCCACCACGACGTCCGGGGGAAGCTCGAGAGCGACGAACAGCCTGAGTCGACCATCGTCCCCGACGGTACCCCCGGCGCTCACGTCGAGGTGTGCCGGCTCTCCAACAATCGCCGAACAAGATGGAGCGACGCGGCCGTCGCACGCCCTCGAATCATCTCGCGGTCGCCGGGAAGCTCGGTTCGGCGCGCCTCCTCTCCGTCCGGGCCGGCGACGTGGACCAGGACGAGCCCGACCGGCTTCTCCTCGGTGCCGCCGCCCGGCCCGGCGACGCCAGTCACCGCGACGCCGAGGTCTGCGCCGAGCCTCGCGCGAACGCCGTGGGCCATCGCGGCCGCCGTCTCGGACGAGACGGCGCCGTAGGTGGCCAAGACCTCCTCCGAAACTCCGAGCTCGGTCGCCTTCACGTCGTTCGCGTAGGCGACGATGCTCCCGCGGAACACGTCGCTGGCCCCCGGCACACCGGTCAGTCGAGCCGCCACCATGCCGCCGGTACACGACTCGGCCGTCGCCAGCGTGAGCCCCCGAGCGCGGCAGAGGTCGAGCACGATCTCGGCGATCGTGCGCTCGTCCTCGCTGAACAGGTACTTCCCGAGCCGCTCTCTCATGATCCTCGCCAGAGCTGCGCCGCGCTCCTCGGCTCCGGGCTCGACGACGAGGTCGACATGGATCTCGAACTCTCGCGCACAGATCGTCACCTCGACGCCGTCACCATCCCCACCCGCTTCGGCGAGTGCTTCCGCGACTCCGGACTCGGGCGGACCGTAGAAGCGCAGCACGACGCGCTCGCGCGGCGGCGCGCGCTCGAGCACTCGTCGCACGGGGTCCGTCTCCAGCGCGCGCGGCCAGAGTCGCCGGAGCTCGCGCGGTGGGCCAGGGAGCACCACGACCACGCACCCGCTCGTGTCGAGCACGACACCGGGAGCCGTGCCGGCGAGCCCGAGCGAGAGCGCACCCACTGGAAGCGTCGCCTGCTTCCGGACCCCTCTCGCGAAGTCCTCGTACGGACGCCCGAGGCGAGCCGCGAACATCCGCGAGACGCCCTCGATCTCCTGCTCGAGCGCGTCGTCCACGACGAGCTCGCGTCCCGCTGCGCGAGCCACGAGCTCGATCGTACGGTCGTCGTGCGTCGGCCCGAGCCCGCCAGTGACGAGGCACAGATCGGCCTCGAGGCCCTGCCGGAACGCCTGCTCCAGATCCTCCGGGCGATCACCGACGACGGTTATGCGCGCTGGGTCGAGCCCGAGCCGCACAGCCTCGGCAGCGAGGAAAGGCCCGTTGCGGTCAGCGCGCTCGCCTCGAACGAGCTCGCTGCCCGTCACGACGATTGCCGCCCGGGGGCGGGTCAAGGGGTCGTGCGCGCGATCCGGCTCGGCGTGACGACGAAGGTCGTTCCCACGGGCAGAGCGACCCGGTTGCCGTTCACGCGTACCGCGACGTTCTGGGGCTCCGCCAGCGCGAGCTGTAGCCGCGAGGCTTCGAACGTCTTCCGCTGGCCTCGCTCGAGCGTCCCGCTGTACAGGAGCTCGCCCGCCGTCGACCCCTCGCGCACCTCCATCCACGAGCCACCGCTCACCGCGTGCACGACGAGCCTCGTCTGTTGTGCTCGTGAGGGCTTCTGCGTGACTCGCTCGGAGCCTTGGGTGGCAAGCCCTCGAACCGCCTCACCCTCAGGCCCGCCGAACCTCCAGGCTGCGATGACGAGCGCGGTCGCCACGGCGATGGCGAAGAGCGCCACGACCGCGATCCGCGACTCACGCGGCTTGCGGTCTCGACGTTGAACCGGGACCCGGCGGGAGCGCAGCGGCGCATCCTCTTCTCCGACGGCGAAGCGCGTGTTGTACTCGTCGACGAAGGGCTGTCCGTCGAGGCCGAGCGCCTCCGCGTAGGAGCGAAGGAACCCCCGCACGTAGGTCGGCGCAGGCAGGATGTCGAATCGCTCGTCCTCGAGCGCCCTGAGGTACTTCGGACGGATCTTCGTCCGCTCCTCGAGCTCGGGGAAGTCGAGGTCCTGGCGCAGTCGAGCTTCGCGCAGGCTTGAGCCGATGTCGAACATGAGCGGGACAGTGTAGACGGGCGCGATAGCGCCTGTCCGCGAAGCGGACCAGTGGAGGGGGTCTGGGGGAACCGGGAGGTGGTTCCCCCAGCATGTGAGCTACTCCCTCGAGCCGACGTACTCGAGGAGGCCGTACACCCCGAGCGCGACGACGGCCGCCGCCGCCATGCAGAGACCGACGCCGCCGAGGACACGGCCGACGCGCGCAGGAGCCGGTCGTCGCCCGTCGAGCGTCAGCGTGCCGCGCATGTGGGCACGTCGTGCGAGCGCCAGCGAGACGAGCCCGAGCGCCGCGGCAACGGGGACGGCGAAGCCAGCGTGTAGTAGGTCGTAGCGCTCGCTGAAACGCGTCGCGTAGATCGCGACCGGGAGCGTCGCCACCGACGCGAGCCCAGCGACGAGCGACCCCCAGGCCGCGGCGTACCCCACCCGCGCCACGCTACTGCTTGACGTACGGGCGTCCGACGGCGGCAGGCGGGATCGAGCGACCGATGACCCCTGCGACCACGACGATGGTCAACAGATACGGCAGGGCTGCGAAGAGCTGCCCGTAGGGCGCCCACGCTTCGACGTTCTGGAGCTGCGGGGAGAAGGCGGTGGACAAGCCGAAGAGGAGGCACGCGGCGAGCGCACCGTACGGTCGCCAGTTGCCGAAGATGAGGGCTGCCAGGGCAATGAAGCCTCTTCCCTGTGTCATCTGCTCGGTGAACAAATGCGTGTATCCGATCGACAGGTACGCCCCGCCCATCGCGGCCAGGACACCGGAGAGGACGACACACGCGTAGCGCACCCGGTAGACGTCGATGCCGACGGTGTCGGCCGCGCGCGGGTGCTCGCCGACGGAACGAACCCGCAGGCCCCAGGCCGTCCTGAAGAGAAAGATGGACGACAGGACGACGATTGCGAACGCGATCCAGGTCATCAGGCTCAGGTCGCCGAACGACTTGTACAGGAAGTCACCCAGCCCCTCCGGAGGGATGCTCGCGAGGAAGTCGAGGTTCACGAGCGGGATCTCGGGCAGGACGGCTGGCGTTCCTTCTCCCCGGTAGATGTCGTTGTAGAGGTACCCGGTGATCCCGTAGGCCAGGAAGATGATCGCCGTGCCGACGACGATCTGGTCGGCGCGCAGCTGGATGCAGAAGTACGCGTGGACGAGGGCGAGCAGCCCGCCCGAGACCATCGCGATCAGCAGCCCGCCGTACCACGATCCCGTCACGTCGGCGCCCCAGATCCCGAAGAAAGCGCCCATCAGCATCATGCCCTCGAGACCGATGTTCACCACGCCACTGCGCTCCGAGAACATCCCGCCGATGGCAGCGAAGATGAGGGGCGTGGCGGCTGCGAGCCCGAGCGAGATCAGCGTCGACCAGGTGATGACCTCTTTGAGGTTGGACGAACTCGCCTGGACGGCGAACACGCCCGCTCCGATGGCCAGCACGCCGCTTGCGACTGCCCCCCAGCCCACACGGCGCTCGCCCCGTGTGATCGCTGCGACACCGAGCAGCGCCGACACCGCGCCGAGGATGAACGGTGCCGCGACGGTGTCGAGCGTCAGGGGCGGCAGCGTCAGCCAGAGTGCGACCGGCGCGAGCCCCATGCCGAGGATGGCCAGGCGCCTCGCCGTGATGATCTGCCCGCGGGCGTAGCGCGGGCGCGGGGCTTCGGCGCGAACGCTCACGGCTCCACCGCCGTGCGGCCCGCACGAGGCAGACGCTTCCGCGCCTGCCAGACGGAAAGGACGAGCAGTTCGGCTCCGACGAACAGGACGATGAGCCCCTGGATGAGCTGCGTGAGGTTGTTCGCGAGCTCGGGTTGAAAGACGTCCGGATCGAGATTTGCCGACCTGGTCCCGACCTGGAGCGCGGCGAAGAGCAGCGCGGCGAAGAAGATGCCGACGGCAGTGTTGCGTCCGAGGAGCGCGACGGCGATGCCGAGGAATGCAATGTACGAATCAGTCTGGATCGAGGTCGAGGTCAGATGGAACGAGAGACCGAGAGGCGCCATCGCCCCGGCCATCCCCGCGAAGGCCCCCGAGATTGCCATCGCCAGCACGTAGTTGCGGGCGACGCTGATGCCGCCGTACGCCGCCGCCTCGGGGTTGAAGCCCACCGCCCGCACTTCGTAGCCCAGGGTCGTGCGGTTGACGAGGATCGAGTAGGCGACGAGCGCGCCGAGTGCGACGAACAGTCCGATGTGCAGGCCCTGCAAGCCCTGGACACCCCAGATGACCGGCAGCTTCGCACTGTCAGCGATGTCCCTCGACACTTGTGCGCCTGCCTCCTCGGCCACCGGGTCCTGCAGCGGCCCACCGTTGATGAGATACGTCGCAGCCCAGTAGGCGATCCAATTCAGCATGATCGTCGTGATCACCTCGTGGGCTCCGAGGGTCGCCTTCAGGAAGCCGGCGATCCCGGCCCAGAACGCCCCGGCGAGGCCTGCCGCGACGAAGGCGAGGAGGATGTGCGGCGCCGCGGGCATTGAGTCGAACCACAGGCCTACTTGGAAGCCGACGACGGCGCCGACGATGTACTGCCCCTGTCCGCCGATGTTGAAGAGGCCGCAGCGAAAGGCGAACGCGACGGCGAGACCGGTGAGGATGAGGACCGTGAGATAAATCAGCGTCGCCTGAAGGTTCGTCGCATTCACGCAGAGCTCGTTGCCGGGATCACGGACGGAACAGGTCGCGTTCCACGGGAACAGCCAGTTGAGTCCGGTGCCGTTGAAGATCGCCTTGTACGTCGAGAGGGGGTTCTTGCCGCTGAGGACGAGGACGACCAACCCGCCGATGAGGAATGCGATGAGCGTCGTCACGAGCGGCGTCACGATCCCACCGGCGCGCTGGTACAACGCGAGCCGGGCAGGGACCGTGCTGGCCTCGGGCTCTGACCGCTGGGCCGGCGTCGGCGCCTGCTCGCTCATGCTGCCGCTTCGCCCGTGACCGTGCCGCCCGTCATCGCGATCCCGCAGGTCTCTTCCGTGACATCCGGCCCGTACTCCGCGACGATCACCCCCTCGTAGATCACGAGGACCCGGTCGGAGAGCGAGAGGATCTCCTCCAGCTCCAGAGAGACCAGCAACACCCCTTTCCCGCGGTCTCGCGCCTCGACGAGCTGCCGGTGGACGAACTCGATCGCTCCCACGTCCAGCCCACGTGTGGGCTGCGCGGCGAGGAGAACGCGTGGATCGCGTCCGATCTCACGGGCCAGCACGACCTTCTGCTGGTTGCCCCCCGAGAGCGCCGAGGCTCGGGTCTCAGGCCCCCCGCCCCGGACGTCGAACCGTTGGAGCAGGTCGCGGGCGCGTTCAACCATCCGTGACGGGAACAGCCAGCCGAAGCGGGAGTTCGGCTGCTTGTCGTAGTCGTGCAGCGCCAGATTTTCGGCGAGTGTGAAGTCGAGCACGAGCCCACGGCGGTGGCGGTCCTCGGGAACGTGGCCCAAGCCGAGATCCAGGATCTCGCGCGCCCCCGCGCCCGTGATGTCCCGTCCCGCCAGTCGCACCGAGCCGGCGATCGGCCGCCGCAGCCCGGAGAGGACCTCGACGAGCTCGGACTGGCCGTTGCCGTCGACGCCCGCGATGCCGACGATCTCACCCCCCCGCACCTCGAGGGAGATGCCGCGGACGCTTTCGAGCCCGCGGTCGTCCACAGCCCGCAGGTCCTCGACCTGAAGCAGCGGCTCTCCAGGGCTGGAAGGTGGCTTCTCGACGCGGAGGAGGACTTCCCGCCCCACCATGAGGCGCGCGAGACCTTGCTCGGTCGCCCCCTCGCGCGGCACCGTCTCCACGAGCTTGCCGCGGCGGAGCACGCTGATGCGGTTGGCGATCTCGAGCACCTCGTTCAGCTTGTGGGTGATGAAGATCACGGACATGCCCTTGTCGATGAACGTGCCGAGAATCGCGAAGAGCTCGCCGACCTCCTGCGGCGTGAGCACGGCCGTCGGCTCGTCGAGGATCAGCACGTCCGCCCCGCGATAGAGCGCCTTCAAGATCTCGACCCGCTGCTGCTGGCCGACCGAGATGTCCTGGATGCGCGCCTCAGGGTCGATCGCGAAGCCGAAGCTGTCGGCCAACTCCCTCACACGTTCCTCCGCGGCGGAGTAGTCGAGGAAGAGCGCTTTCGTCGTCGGCTCGTTCGCGAGGATGACGTTCTCGGCGACGGTCATCACGGGGATGAGCATGAAGTGCTGGTGCACCATGCCGATGCCGTGCGAGATCGCGTCCTTCGGCGAGTGGAATGTCACCGCCCGCCCGTTGACCAGGATCTCTCCTTCGTCGGGCCGGTACAGGCCGTAGAGCACGTTCATCAGCGTCGACTTTCCTGCGCCGTTCTCCCCCAGCAGGGCGTGAACCTCGCCGTGACGCAGGTCCAGGTCGACGTGGTCGTTGGCGACGACGCCGGGGAAGCGCTTCGTGATCCCGCGCAGCTCGAGCACCGGAACGCCCTCGTTCATGCGGGGCATCCTATTTCGGCTGCCTCGCCGATGGAAGTCGTGCGGCGAACTCGCGGTCGGAACCAGGGGGCGGGAAGACCCGCCCCCTGGTCTCCTGCGCTTACTTCGCCGGCGGCTTGAGCTTGCCGCTTGCCATCAGCTTCAACAGCGCCTGGCTGGACGCCGTGTACTGCGCGGTCTGGACGCCCTTCATCGCGCTCGTCAGCACGTGCGGGCCGAAGAAGCCCTGGTCGGCGTCGACGCCGATCGCCCACACCTTCTTCTGCTTCGCAGCGTCGATCGCCCCGAGGCCGCAGCCACCGGCGACCTGGAAGACGACCTTCGAGCCGCGCGCGATCTGGCTGAGCGCGGTTGCCTTGCACTTCGCCGGATCGTTGAAGGTCGGGTCATTGGCGTACTGAGTGATGACCTTGACCCTCGGGTTCGCCCGCTTCGCGCAGAACTGGTAGCCGGCGAAGAAGCGGACGATAGCGGTCGCCTTGTTGGCGCCCACGGCCGAGATGATGTCCGGGCCGGCCAGACGCTTCACCTCCAGAGCCGCGATGTTGCCGACGAGGCAGCCGGCCTCCTGCTCCCTGAACTGGACGCCGCGGATGTTCTGCGGCTTGCCCTTGACCGCGTTGAGATCAACGTCGATACCGAGGAACTTCGTGTCGGAAAACGCCGGCGCCACGGTGTCCAGCGGACCGTACGTGAAGAGTACGCCGTTCGCGACCACGAGCTGGTAGCCGGCCTGCGCCGCCCGCTGGAGGTTCGTCGTGCGCTCGGCATCCGTGTTCGTGATGTAGATGCGGGTCTCGACCTTGCTGCCGAGCGTTTTCTGCGCCGCTTTGAGCCCGGCGCCGGCAAGGGTGTTGAACCCCTTGTCGTTCAGGCCGCCGGTGTCCGTCACGAGCGCGACCTTGACCACAGTCTGGTCTTGCGCGGCTGTACCCGTGCCGGCAACGAGGCCGGTTACCGCGATGACAGCCGCGATCGTCGCCGCGAGTGCGGCGACTGCCTTGGTACGTACTTTCACATGCCCTCCTTACGAGTAAGCCTGCCGCCCTGATTGGACGCTTGATGTAGCCGCGAGTTGGAACTCCTCACAACTCCGTTAAGAAGCCCCACCACGGCCCGAAAGCCTACATCGTCGGGGCTCAGACTGTGTGCAGCTCGCTCTCGGCGACGAGCACGCGACGCGGCTTCGAGCCCTCGTATCCCGAGATGATCCCGCGGCGTTCGAGCATGTCGATCAGGCGGCCTGCACGGGTGTACCCCACGCGAAGCCGGCGCTGCAGAAGTGAGACGGACGCGGTCTGGGTCTGCACGACGATCTCGATCGCGCGCTCGAGCAGCGGATCCTCGTCGGGGTCGAAGTCGACGTCCTCACCCCCCTCCTCGTATGCGACCTCCGGAGCCTCGAGGAGAGACTCGTCGAGCTCCTGTCCTCGCTGAGCCCGGCACTGCTCGACGACGAGAGCGACCTCTTCCTCGCTGACGTACGCACCCTGCAGACGCTGCAGGCGTGAGGTTCCGAGCGGCTTGAAGAGCATGTCGCCTTGTCCGAGCAGGCTCTCGGCGCCGGCCGTGTCGAGGATCACGCGCGAGTCGGTCTGGCTCGAGACGGCGAACGCGATCCGCGACGGCACGTTCGCCTTGATCATCCCGGTGATGACGTCCACGGAGGGGCGCTGCGTCGCCAGCACGAGGTGGATCCCGACCGCGCGCGACTTCTGCGCGAGGCGGATCACGCAGTCCTCGACTGCCTGCGGCGAGACCATCATCAGGTCGGCGAGCTCGTCGATCACGACGAGGAGGTAAGGGAGCGTCGCCTCTCCCCGTGCACGCAAGGCGCGGTTCGCCTCGGGAAGGCTTCGTGCACGCACGAACGAAAGCCGCTCGTAGCGTCGCTCCATCTCGGCGACGACGTTCATCAGGACGACGGCCGCCTCCTTCGGGCTCGAGACCACGGGCGTCATGAGGTGCGGTATCGACTCGTAGTAGCCGAGCTCGATGCGCTTGGGGTCGATGAGGATCATGCGGACGTCGTCCGGAGTCGCGCGCAGGAGCGTGGACGTGAGGATCGTGTTGATGCAGCCCGACTTGCCCGAGCCGGTCGTGCCTGCGATCAGGAGGTGCGGCATGCGCGCGAGGTCGGTCCAGACCGCGTTTCCGGAGATGTCCTTGCCCAGCCAGACCGCGAGCGGGCTCGCAGTTGCGGGCAGGTCGTCGTAGATGTCGCCGAGGGTGACGAGGCGCGGCGAGAGGTTGGGGACCTCGACTCCCACCGCCTGCTTGCCGGGAATCGGCGCGAGGATCCGGATCTCGGTCGTCGCGAGCGCATACGAGAGATCGTCCTTCAGCCCTGCGACCTTCGAGACCTTGGTCCCGGGTGCGAGCTGGAGCTCGTAGCGGGTGACGCGCGGCCCGGAGATCTGGCCCGTGACGGTCGCCTCGACCCCGAACTCGGACAGCGTTCGGACGAGCAGGTCGGCCGTACGGGCCCCGGAGTCGCCTGCCGACGCGGCCACCGCCGGCGACGGCTTCAGGATCGCCCGGTCGGGAAGCCGGTACTCCGAGTGCTCTGCGGACGTCTCGAAGACCGTCTCGACACTCTCGAAGGCCAGCTCGGGCTCCTCCGCCACAAGGGGTTGAGAACCAGCGGACGGTGCCTCGCCGACGATGTCGGGATACGCCTCCGCTCCGTCGAGCACGTCCCGAGCCGGAGCCGCGACAGGCGCGCGAGGTACAGCCACGTCCTCGGCGGTCTGCGACTCGCTCGACGCCCAGTCGAGCGCGCGCCTGGCTCCCGAGCCCGCTCGTTTCACCACGTGACCCGTTCGCCGGAGGATCACTCCGGTCGACGCACCGGTGATGAGCAACAGTCCTGCAAGCAGAAGCGCACCTCCGACGATCGCCGCACCCGTCTCACCGATCAGCGCCGCCAGCGTGCCGCCGACGGCCATCCCGATCCAGCCCCCGCTGTCCTTGCCGAGCAGCGTCATGAGGCCGAGGAAGCTGACACCGACGCCGAGCCGGAACGGCCTCACCTCGAGGAGGTCGCTGCGGGCGAGCATGAGCCCGCCCAGCGCCAACAGCACGACCGGAAGGACGTACGCCGCGCTGCCCAGCACGTCCCGCAGCGCCTCGGCGAGCCACGAGCCGACGGCGCCGCCGTCGAGGCCGACGTAGAGGATCGCGCAGAAGACGAGGCCGAGAGCGAGGAGCGCCAGGCCGAGCAGCTCCGTCTCGTGCTGAGAGCGAGCGCGCGGCTTCGTCCGCTTCTTCACGCGTGAGGGGACGCGCGGCCGAAGCGGCCGCTTCTTCCTACGGGCAGCCATGGTCGGTCGATTCGCCGCGCACCGGCGCGCTCCTTCGAACGCTGCCTACTGGCCGGCGCGGGCGCGCGCCTCCGCCACGACGCGCTCGGCGTCGGCGCGGTTGCCGTATCCGAGCGTCTTCACCTTCGCCTCCTCGAGGTCCTTGTAGACCTGGAAGAAGTGCTCGATCTCGTTTCGCAGCTCCGCTGGTATGTCGTGCACGTCGGAGATCCGCATCCACGCAGGATCCTTCAGCGGGACGCAGATGATCTTCTCGTCGGGCCCCTTCTCGTCGGCCATGTGGAAGACACCGACGATCCGACCGCGGATCCGGCACCCCGGGAACGTGGGATCCCCTACGAGAACGAGCGCGTCCAGCGGGTCGCCATCCCCGCCCATGGTCCCCTCGATGAAGCCGTAGTCCGCCGGGTACGCCATCGAGGTGAACAGGCGACGGTCGAGGACGATGGCCCCGAGCTCGTCGTCGAGCTCGTACTTGTTCCGCGACCCGGAAGGGACCTCGACGAAGACGACGACGTCGGCGGCCATCTACCGCGTCACCCCGAAGCCAACGCGATGTCCCCTCGGCGCAGCGAGCAGCGCGTCGAGCGCGTCCAGCCACTCCCGTTCAGGCGATCCTGCCGCGGTCACCGAGACGACCTTATCCGAGTCGCGACGTTCGTTCGGCGAGCGGGTCGAAGGACGCGCGAGCATCGGGTTCCGAGTGACGTCGAGGAGTATCGTGCCGACCCGTGGACACGGCCCGGGCGAAGCTCCTGTCCTTCGCACTGTCCCTCCCCGAGGCGACCGAAGACCATCCGTGGGGCGAGACGGTGGCGAAGGTGCGCAAGAAGGTCTTCGTCTTCTTCGGCGGAGATCCGAGAGGGCCACGCATTACCGTCAAGCTCGTCGAGTCGCACGGACATGCGCTTTCGATTGAAGGGGCCGAGGCGGCCGGCTACGGGCTCGGCAAGTCTGGCTGGGCGACCGTCCCCGTGGATGCGGTCGACGTCAACCACGAGCTCCTCTGCGACTGGATCGAAGAGAGCTATCGGATCGTCGCCCCCAAGCGCCTCGTGGCGACCATCGAGGACCCGTAGCCGTCCAGACGCCTCGCGCCCTCTGCCTGCCGGCGCCCGAGAGCAGCCTTGTGACACGGTGTCACAAGGCGAGGATCGCGTCGATCTCCTCGGAGGTCGGAAGCGACGGCTGCGCTCCGTGACCGGAGGCGGCAAGGGCGCCGGCCACACAGGCGCGGGCCAGAGACTCGTCGTACCCACGTCCTTCGAGCATCGAGATCACCAGGCAGGCCGTGAACGCGTCATCGGCGAAGTGCCGTCCACGGCGTGGATCGGCGGCGAAGCGGCTCGCGGCGGGCGATG
This sequence comes from Actinomycetota bacterium, assembly GCA_020029615.1. Classification (GTDB taxonomy): domain Bacteria; phylum Actinomycetota; class Thermoleophilia; order Gaiellales; family Gaiellaceae; genus GMQP-bins7. Next base: position 2,480 of record JAIBJO010000004.1, on the reverse strand, counting down.
AGGTCGATAGACCCGACGACCGTGATCCGCGGCGTCAAGCCGCGAGCGCGCGCAGGTCGTCGACGGTCGAGCCCAAGAGCGTGTCCTGCAGATCGAAGAGCCCTGCCCAGAGCGACGAGCGATCGGGGAGCGCGTCGAGGCTCGCCGCCGTCGTCAGCCCCTCGAGCGCGCGCACGAGCACCGCGAGCTCGAGGTACACCGCCGCCACGCGGTTCGGGCACGCCCGAACCCCCGCGCGATCGAGGATCGGCCGCCACTCGACGAGCTCGCCGGCTCCCGGGCCGCCGTACCACGACCTACCCTCGGCACGCTCCGGCTCGAGCTCCAGCAGGTACCGCGACAGAGGCTGTTCGAGCCCCGCGATGGCAGTCTCGACCCGATCCGCCGCATGACGGAGGGCGGCCTGCCTCCCGCCGGCAGTCGCGGGCATGGCCTCTCCCCTCCCCCAGCGCTCGAGAAGTCGACAGAACGCGAGAGAAGCGGCCTCGCACGCACGCAGCTGACCGATGAGCCGAGCGGCCGTCAGCCCGCTGGCGGCGTTGCCCTCGATCACCGAGTCCCAGCCGCTCATCCGCTCACACCTCGATGACGACGGGAAGGATCATCGGGCGTCGCCGTGTGCGGTCGTAGACGATCTGGCCGACGGCATCGTGAATGTGCTCCTGGAGGAGCTTGATCTCCATGACGTGACCGGTCGCGAGCTCACGCACCACACGGTCGGCCTCGTCGCGTAGTTCGTCAAGGAGGTCGCCCGAATCTGCGAAGCCGCGCGCGATCAGCTCGGGCGGCGCGATCTCTCCGCCGTCGGACGAGGCGAGCGTCGTCACCACGATCACCACGCCGTCCTCGGAGAGGCGGCGCCGGTCGCGCAGCGCGACGTCCTGCACGTCACCGACGCGGAGCCCGTCGACGAACGTGACGCCGGACTCGACGCGATCGACGAGCCGGGCCCCGCCGCGCGACAACTCGACCACCGAGCCGTTCTCGGCGATGATCACTCTCTCGTCCGGCACGCCCGCCTCGCGTGCAAGCTTCGCGTGCGCCGCCTGCATGCGGTACTCGCCGTGGATCGGCATGACATAGCGTGGCCGAAGGAGGGAGAGCATCGTGCGCAACTCCTCCTGACAGGCGTGCCCCGAGACGTGCACGGGCGCGATCTCCTCATGCAGGACCTCCGCGCCGGCGCGAGCGAGCTGGTTGATGGAGTCGTGCACGCGCAGCTCGTTCCCGGGAACCGGCTTCGCGGAGATGATCACGGTATCGCCCGGCTCGACGGAGAGCGCCTTGTGGTCTCCGTAGGCGATACGGGTGAGCGCCGACATCGGCTCGCCCTGGCTCCCCGTGCAGAGCGCGACGACCTGGTGAGGTGGCAGCAAGGCGGCCTCGTCCGGGTTGACGAGCGCCTCCTCCGGGAACGAGACGTAGCCGAGGTTGCGCGCGATGTTCAGGTTCTTGCGCATCGAGCGGCCGATGACAGTGACCTTCCGCCCGCATTCGACGGCGACGTCCGCGGCCTGCTGCATGCGATGGATGTTGGACGCGAACGAGGCGACCAGAATGCGCCCCGTTCGAAGCGGGAAGAGCGTGCGGAATGCCTCGCCGACGAGCCGCTCGGAGCCGGTGTTTCCCGGCCGCTCCGCATTCGTAGAGTCGCCGAGTAGGAGGTCGACGCCGCGATTCCCTATCTCCGCCAGCTTGCCGACGTCGGTCTTGAGCCCGTCGACCGGCGTGTGGTCGAGCTTCCAGTCGCCCGTGTGGACGACCCGCCCGGCCGCTGTCTCGATGACGAGCGCGACGGAGTCCGGGATCGAGTGGGCGACGCGGATCATCTCGACCTTGAACGGCCCCAGCTCGAGGGGATCCTCTCCGGGCTCCGCCTCGACGAGCTCGGCGGCCTGGGCGACCCCGTGCTCGTCGAGCTTCGACTTCACGAGGCCGAGTGTCAGACGGGTAGCGACGACGCTCTCGACCTCGACCTCGCGCAGCAGGTAGGGAAGTCCGCCGACGTGGTCCTCGTGACCGTGCGTGAGGACGACCGCGCGGACTCGGCGGCCCTCGAGGTAGCTCACGTCGGGAAGCAGGAGATCGACGCCGAGGTGCTCGTCCCGCGGGAAGGCGAGCCCGGCGTCGACGATCAGGATCTCGCCGGCGGTCTCGTACACGGTCATGTTCTTGCCGACCTCGCCGAGGCCCCCCAGCGGGATGATTCGAAGCGCGTCGCTCACGGCGTGAGTCTATGCGCGTCGCTGACGACGCCTGGCTCCAGCCAGGCAGCTGCCGTTCGTCAGGCGGCGACCGGAGCCAGGAGCCGGAGCCGTTCGAGGCAGCCACGAACCGCCTCGCGCTCGTCATCCGTGGCCGAGACGAGCGGAAGGCGCAGCCCGCCGACGTCGTGGCCCAGCAGGTTGAGCGCGCACTTGATCGCGATGGGGTTGACCACCACGCGCAGGAGGTCGATCGACGGCGCGAGCTCCTGGTCG
>JAIBJO010000083.1 GCA_020029615.1 Actinomycetota bacterium | reverse complement strand
ACCGACGGGACCTATTGCGAGCTGAAAGCTCTCCCTGCCGGGCAGGTCTATCCGCTCGACGATTCGCTCTCGTTCGAGGAGGGCGCTGCGTTCCCGCTCACGTTCGAGACCGCGTTTCGAATGCTCGTGACGAAGGCGGCCGTCCGCGAGGGCGAGTGGGTGCTGATCTGGGGCATCGGAGGTGGTGTCGCGCTGGCGGCGTTCGAGCTGTGTCGTGCGCTCGGTGCACGCACCGTGGTCACGTCGTCGAGCCAGGAGAAGCTCGCACGCGCTAGGGAGCTCGGCGCCGACGTTGCGGTGAGCCACTCGGGCGACGACGTCGTCCAGGCGGTGAAGGACGCGACAGGCGGTCGCGGCGCCGACATCGTCGTCGAGACCGTCGGCGAGGCGACCTGGGAGCGGTCGCTCGGAGCGGCGGCACAGGACGGCCGCGTCGTCGTCTGCGGCGCGACCTCGGGTCACAGCCCGCCGGCGCGGCTGTATCGACTCTGGTGGAAGCAGCTCGTGATCTACGGCTCGACGATGGGGCTGCCGTCGGACTTCGAGGGCGCCTATGAGCTCGTCCGCTCGGGCCGGGCCCGCGTCCACGTCGACAGCGTGTATCCGCTCGCCGAGGCGGCGAAGGCGCACCAGCGCCTCGAGTCAGGAGAGCAGTTCGGCAAGGTCGTTTTGCGTATTCCAGACTAGGCATCGCCTCGAGCACACACCGGCGCCAGAGGATTGACAACCGCGCCCGACAAGTGGCATCTTCTCGCTCGCTCGAAGAGGAGAGTCATGGGCCAAGCTCAGCTGGCACGCTGGTCGCCGACAAGCGGGATCGTCTTCGTCGTTCTGTACGTCATCGCAGGCGTGATCTTCATGGACGCCCCGGCGCCAAGCGCCCCCGACGACGAGATCCTCTCGTACTACACGGATAGCGGGAACCAGCGAAGTTTCGCGATTGCTTTCCTTCTCACGACCGTTGCGGCTCCCTTCTTCCTGTGGTTCCTGGGCTCGCTCACCGGAAGGCTCCGCCAGGCCGAGGGCGAGCCGGGCTGGCTCTCCCGCATCGCGCTCGTCTCGGGCGGTGCATTCGTTGCTGTGGCTTTCGTAGGAGCGGCAATCCAGCAGTTCGTACCGGACGCGGTCGAAAACGACCCGGACCAGTTCACTCTCGATCCCGACATCGCGCGGCTGCTGACAAACGCCGCCTACACCCTCAACCCCGAGCTCGCAGTACCGCTTTCCGCCCCTCTCGTTCTCGCGGCGTCGCTGGTGTTCCTGCGCACTGGGCTTCTGCCACGCTTGGTTGGCTGGTTCGGTGTCGGCGTGACTTTCGTGTCCTTCGTCGGGTTCCTCGTCGGCCCGACGTTCTTGCTCCTGTGGATCCTCGTCGTGGCCGTCTACCTGCTTCGGCGAGCACCGTCGGAGAGCGCGAGCTCCTAGCCGAAGCCCAGGATGAACTTCGCGTCGTCCGACATGCGGTCGGGTGTCCACGGCGGGTCGAACGTCAGCTCGGCCTCGACCTCGTCGACACCGGAGACCGAGCGCGCAGCATCGACGATGCCCTCGGCGATCATCGCCCCGGCCGGGCACCCCATCGAGGTGAGGCTGTACAGCACCTTCACCTTCGGGCCGTCGACCTCGACGTCGTACATGAGGCCGAGCTCGACGATGTCCATCCCGAGCTCGGGGTCCTCGACTCCGTGCAGCGCCTCGACGACGTCCTGACGGGTAACCACACGGGTGAGTCTAGCCAGCGATCGTAGGGGCGAGGCTTGCCTCGCCCTCGCCATCCGTCGTCGGCTCGCGCGGGAATCCGGTCAGACGGCGGCCACGAGCTGATCCGCCCGGCGCAGGACGAGATCGAGGACGTCGCCGATCGCCTGCTCGAGGGAGTCGTTGACGATCACGGGCACGTCGTAGCGGCGCGCCCGCTCGATGAGATAGTCCTGAATCTCGCGGATCTGAGGCAGCGAGTCGAGGTACTTCTCGAGCGGCCGAAGGCCGTCGGTCGCCTGGTCGCGTACCCAGAAGTGGCTTCGGTGCAGGTTCTCGTCCTCGATCGCGACGACGCACTGGACGACGAAGGCGCCCGGATACTCCGTGCCGACCATCCCGGGAACGAGATGGACGCCCTCGAGCACGGTCGACCAGTGCTCCGTGGCCGCGCGCTCCAGCGCCGCGTGGACGCCGACGAGCACGTTCCTCGTCTGATCGAGGAAGCCGAGGATCGCCGCATCTCCAGACTCCTCCTCCTCCGCTCGCGTGAGCGCGAGGCGCGCCTCGAAGCTCGAGTAGTGAACCGAGGGCATGAACTCCTCCGCGAAGAACGCCCGCATCGTCTGCCTGATGAAGTCCGTCGAGGTGACGCGTGTGATCCCGAGCCGGTGCGCCGCCTCGGTCGCGATGGTCGACTTCCCGGTACCGGTCGCGCCGCCTACGAGCAGGAGCAGCGGCTCTTCGAGGCGCGTGAGTGCGTCCAGGCGACGCAAGCGCCGAACCGTTCTGGCCGCGTCGTCGTCGCCGATGACTTCCGCGGCGAGCTCACCCAGGCGATCGAGATCGAGTGAGAGCACGCCGCGGTCCGTGAGGTCGCCGTCGGCGCGACGTGCGATCAGATAGGCGCGCTCTGGATCGAGCCCCGTCACGACGAGCGCGCGCGCCATGAGGCCCTTCGAGAACGGGACCTCGTCGCCGAGCGGCAGCGGAATCGTGTAGCGGCGCTCCCTCACTAAGCGAATTTGGCCATTTCGAGAAGCATTTCGTCAAGGTCCACGTCGTCTTCCACGGAAACGACGTCGTTGGCGGCCAGTACGACCTCGGCACCTCGCGCAAGCGCCTCCTCCGCCACGATGTCCACGGCGGCGGCCTTCAGCTCAACCAGGAACACTTCGGCCTCGACGCCGGTGAGCTCGCGACGAAGCGCGGATCGGTCGGCGAGATTGCCCGAGACGTGGGTGACGTTCGCGCCGAAGACGTCCGCCAGGTGCGCCGCGAGCACCGCATGCGCTCCGGCGGGAGCCGTGCAGAAGTACGCGACCGATCGTCCTCGGAGCTCCGCGATGGGACGTGGCCGGAGGATGGCTCCCACGACGGCGACCCCGGGGCGCACGACGCCGGCAACGGCTCTTCGCACGTTCTCCCAGCTCGAGTCGGGCTCGGCCATGGTCACGAGCACGAGATCTGCCAGCTGAAGGCGATACGCGTTCAGGTACCCCGCGGCGACGACGGGGTCCTGCTGGCCGCCGACGACGACGAGCGTGCGATCCGCAGCGATGGGCGGGAGCGCGGCACCGCTTCCGTCGAAGATGACGAGCTCGGGCGAGAGGCTCACCGCGACGGCAGCGCCCTCGGAGACGTTGGAGAGCGCGACGCCACCCGCGAGGCCGCCCCCGCACCGCCGACAGCCGACCGTTTGCACACCCGTGACCGCCGCCGTCTCCAGATGGTCGGAGGCCGCATGCCGGCCGGAACGCGAAAGCTCGACGAGCCCCTCGACCCTGGGAGGCACCGTGATCACCTCCGGCTCTCGCGGGCCGCCGCGCCCCATGGCGACGACGACGACTCGCAGGTCCGGTGCGACGAGCCGCGCGAGATGGCCCGTCACCGCCGTCTTCCCCATCCGTTTGCCGGTGCCGGCGACCGCGATCGACGGCAGCTCGAACGAGAGGCGCTCGGGTGGGTAGAGCCGAAAATCGGCCCCCACGTACGGGACGCCTTTCGCCAGCACGCGGCTGGCCAGGGAGAGCCGCTCGACAGGTCCCAGCACGGGCTCGTCGGAGAGATCGACGACGATCTCCGGCGCGTGGCTCTCGATGGCAGCCTCGACGTCGCCGACGAGGGGCACGCCGTAGTCGTCCCCTCCGCGCAGCTTCTCTGTCCCCCCGATGAGAACCGCGGCGACGAACTCGTACGGCAGCTCGGCGAGCGCGTCGCGGACGACCGGCGCGTAGTGCTCGCCGTCCACAATCGCCAGCGCTCTCAAGTGCGCGACGTGACCTCGTCCTCGATGGCGCCGGTGAACTTCGCGTACTCGAGCGTATCGAGCGAGAACGAAACCAGCCGCACGTGACCGTGGAACGGGTGCCGCCGCCAGATGTCCACCTTCCGGTCCGCGATCTCGATCACGTTGTAGCAAGGCCTCGTATTGCCACGAAGGCGCAGAGACGAGACGGTGCCTGCGTTGACGACGAAGAGGTCCTCGAGCCTCCAGACGTACGGCACATGCTTGTGGCCCGAGAGAACGAGCCGAACGCCGGCTCGCTGGAGGCATTCGATCGCGTCTCCGGCGTCGTAGACCACGTTGCGCTCGCGCCCGGTGCCCGGGACGGGCAGGAGGTGATGGTGGAGGACGAAGATCTTCAGGTCGTCCGCCGGCTCGTCCGCGAACTGCTCCTCGATCCAGCGGTAGCGCCCGCGGCCGATCTGCCCGTGATCGAGGTCGGGCTCGCTCGAGTCCACGGCGACGATCGCGACGCCTCCCTTGCGTAGGACGGAGTTGCGCTCCCCGAACATCTCCTCGAAGTGGACGTAGCCGACGTTTCGAGAGTCGTGGTTCCCGGGCACCACCACGAGCGCGTCGCAGTCGAGTCGGTCGATGTACTCGCGCGCTGTGAGGTATTCGTGCCGGAATCCGAACGTCGTGAGATCGCCGGAGCACACGACGACATCTGGGCGCAGCTCGTTGATCTCGCCGATCGCTCGTTCGAGCAGGCTGGCCTCGAAGTACGGCCCTCCACAGTGCAGGTCCGAGAGCTGTGCGATTCGGAAGACATCGCCCGGACCAGCCATGTGGACAGTCTACGGCGCCGACAGAGGCCGTCCGAGGCCACTGCTACCCTGGCGCAGGTGCGGGTCGAAAGCCCCGTTTTCCAGGCATATTGTGGAACGACCCCTCCGCGGTTCGCAAATCGCGTGGAAGTCGAGTGCGCCAAGATCCTCGACTACTACGGTGTGCCCTGGGACTACGAGCCGCATTCCTTCGTCCTCGGGCGCGACGGCGACGGGCGAGTCGTCAGCGCATTCACGCCCGACTTCTACCTCCCTGAGCAAAACCTCTTCATCGAAGTGACGGTGATGAAGCAGTCACTGGTCACGCGAAAGAACAGGAAGCTTCGAGAGCTGCAGCGCCTGTACCCGCACGTCAAGGTCAAGCTCTTCTACCGGCGGGACATCGAGCGCCTTGCGCAGCGGTATCGCCTGCGTCTCGCCTCCTAGCCGATGACGTCACCCCTCCGACCCGACATCGGCGAGGTCGGCGACGTCTTCCTCACGCGATCCGAGATCGCGCGTCGCGTGGCCGAGCTCGGCGTCGAGATTGCCCGGGACTACGCCGCTCTCGACCCGATTCTCGTCGCTCCGCTCAAGTCGAGCGTGGTGTTCCTGGCGGACCTCACACGTGAGCTTCGAATCCCACACGAGCTCGACGTCGTCGAGCTCGCCCCTTACACGGGCGGTGAAGCCGGCGCAATACGACTCCTCAAGGACGTGGACGGGCCCCTCGCCGATCGCCACGTCCTCATCGTCGAGGACGTCGTCGACACGGGATTGACGCTCCACTTCCTGTGCAAGACCTTCGGGTTGCGGAGCTTGGCCAGCCTCGCGGCGGTCACGCTTCTCGATCGGCCGTACCGCCGGCTCGTCGACGAGATCCCACTTCGATACGTGGGGTTCACGGTCCCCGACGAGCTCTTCGCCGGCTACGGATTGGGCCTCGAGGAACGCTGGCGGGCGTTCCCGGACCTGCACTACGTGGTACCGGTCGCGCTCTCCCAGGCCGCGACCGAGGCCGCGTAGAGACCGTCAGAGATACAGGAGCGGATCCGCGGCGAGACCGTTGACCCGTACCTCGAAGTGGAGGTGCGGCCCCGAGGAGTTCCCGGTCGAGCCGACCAGCGAGACGGTCTCACCCTGGCTCACCTGCTGGCCGACGCCGACCAGGATCGCCGAAGCGTGCGCGTAGGCGGTGGCGAGGCCGTTGCCGTGATCCAGCACCACCAGGTTCCCGTAGCCCCCGAGCCAGCCGGCGTGGATGACGGTCCCGCTCGCGGCGGCTCGTATCGGGGTTCCGTACGACACAGCGATGTCGATCCCTTCGTGCATTCGTCCCCAACGCATGCCGAAACCGCTGACGACGACCCCGTCCACCGGCCAGATGAGGCCCGCCGCGGAGGGCGCTCCGGTCCCAGTCGAGCCTGCGCCCGTCTGGGACGCCTGGATCGCTGCCGCGAGAGCCGCACTCTCCGCCGCGAGCGCGTCGACTTCGTGGAGGTACTCCTCACGTGACTCACGGGAACTGGCCAGGGCGCTTGCCTTCAGCTTGCGGGCTGCCGTCAACGCATCGCGGTTCGCCGCCAGGCGGTCGCGCACCAGGCGCGCCTCGTCGGTTCGGGACGCGATGACCGAGACGGTCGCCGCGGTCAGCCGCCGCGTGCCGGCGGTTGCGCGACGCTCGGCAGCGGCACGTTGCTTCGCCGTCTCGACCTGACGGGCGATGCTCTGGTCCTGCCTTCCGATCCTGGACAGGAACTCGAGGTTGTCGATGAGATCGTCGAAGCTCGCTGCTGAGACGAGGAACGAGAGCATGTCGGGCGGCTCCTCGACGTAGATCGCGCGTACGCGGGCCTCGAGCACGGCGACGACGCGCTCGTACTCGAGCTGGAGCCGCTCGACGCGCCGCGTCTGGGTCTCGAGCAGTGCGGTGAGCTGCTCGAGCCGATCCTGCTGCGTCGCGAGCTCGGCTTCGAGCAGCCCGAGACTGGACTGCGCCTCGTCGACTGCGCCCTGCGCCGCTACGAGCTCCGAGACGACCGCAGAGAGCTGCGATGTGAGAACGCCTTCCTGTTCCTTGGAGGCGGCGATCTCGGCCTGCAACGCCGCGATGCGTGCGTCGACGGCGGCCTTCTGCTCGTCGATCTCGTCACCGGCGGCGGGCCCCGCGAACACGAGCGCGAACCCGAGCCCGACGACGAGCAGCGATCGTCGTCCCATCACTCTAGATTCGCTCGCCTTGCGGACGTCCCTTCTCATCGACAGCCCCGTCGGTCTCGCGATCAAGCGCGTGGAGGGCCGTTGCGGCCTCGCGGCGCAACGTGCCGACTTGGCGCCGGTAGTCGTCGTCGGTGATGGTCCCCGTCCGATGATCGAACTCGAGCTCCTTGAGCGCGGAGAGCGCTCGATCACGCGTCTCGAGCAGCTCGAGCCGGCGGCGCTCGCTCTCGTCGAGCGGGTCGAGAGTGTCCGTCTCGGGATCGGGCTCCCGCAGGAACGGCAGCGCGACCACGACGACACAGGCGACGGCGAGCGCCGCCGCGATCACCAACGCGACTGTCAACGGGTTGCCGGATGGCCGACTGCTGCAGCTCGGGCAACGAGCCTTCGCTGCTCGATCCGGTCCGGCCACAGGGTGATGAGTGATCCGAGGAGGAACACGAGCCCGGCGAGCCAGATGAGGTTCACGAGCGGCTTGACGAACACGCGGAAGTAGACGCTCCCATCGGCATCGATCTGCTCCGCTATGACGAAGAGATCCTCGCCCGTGAGCTTGTCGCTTCGGATTCCGACCTCGTTCGACACCTGCCGCTCGATCGTGTACGCGTTCTTCCCGGCTTCGAGCGTCCCGAGGTCGTCATTGCCGCGGTTGATGCCCAAGGTTGCTCGGATCTCCGTCGCGTTCGCCGTCTGCCGCTCGTCGAGCGACTTGTAGACGAGCGTGTAGCCGCCGACGGCGAGGGACTCTCCCCGGCGGAGCTTGGCCTCTGCGACCGAGTCGAAGGCGCTCGATCCGGCGATGCCGACGGCGAGCAGGACGATCGACGCATGAACGACGTATCCGCCGTACCGCCGGCGGTTGCGCGCCATGAGCGAAGAGAACGCGCCGAGCCACGACGTGGCTCCGAGCGCCTTCCGCGCGCGGGTGCCCCGAGCGAACTCCATGACGATGGTGGCACCGACGAACGCCGAGAACGTGTACGCGACAAGCCCGGGGACCGAGGCCCCGGCCCCGAGAACCAGGAGCACGCCACCCGTGGCCAGGGCTACCAGCGTGGGCCACTTGAACGTCGTGAGCAGGCTCCCAAGGGAGGCGCGCCGCCATGCGATGAGGGGCCCGATCCCCATCAGCAAGAGCAACGGAAGCCCGAATGCCCGCAGGAAGAAGTCGTAGTACGAGCGACCGAGGACGACTGCTTCACCGCGAATCGCCTCCGAGAGCATCGGGTACACGACGCCCCACAGGATCGCCAGGCAGAGAGCGAGGAGGAGCAGGTTGTTGTAGAGGAATGCCGCCTCGCGCGAGACCGGGGACTCGAGCTTCGTCGGCGAGCGCAGCAACGGAAGACGCCAGAAGACGAGCGCGAGCGCGACCGCCATGGTCACGCCGATGAACGCGAGGAACCACGGGCCGATCGAGCTCTGCGTGAACGAGTGGATCGAGTTGACGACCCCGGATCGAGTCAGGAACGTCCCGAACAGCGACAGCGAGAACGCGAGGATCACGAGGAGGACATTCCAGACTCTGAGCATCCCTCGCTTCTCCTGAATCATGACCGAGTGGAGGAACGCCGTCGCGGCAAGCCAGGGCATCAGAGCGGCGTTCTCGACGGGATCCCAGGCGTAGTAGCCACCCCACCCCACCTCCACGTAGGCCCAATGTGCCCCGAGCAGCTGCCCGATGCCGAGCGCAGTCCAGGCGAAGAGCGTCCAGCGTCGGGTCGCGATGAGCCAGCGCTCGTCCAGCCGCCCGGACAGCAGGGCTCCCAACGCGAATGCGAACGGCACCGTCAGGCCCACGTATCCGAGGTACAGCAGCGGGGGATGAGCCAGCATGTACGGGTTCTGCAGGCTCGGCGTCATGCCGGCGCCGTCCGCAGGCGCGGCCTGCGTCGCGAACGGGCTGGCCACCGCGACGACGACAAACGCGAAGAACGTCGCGACCGCGGCGAACACGGGCACGACCCAGACGATGAGGTCGCGGGCCCATCGCCGATTCAATCTGACCGCCGCCGTCCCGAAGCCCGTGAGGAAGAGCAGCCAGAGGAGCAACGATCCCTCCTGGCCTCCCCAGAATGCCGAGATCGTGTACGCGGTCGGCAACGCCTCGCTCGTCGTGCGCGCCACGTATGTGAAGGAGAAGTCGTGGCGAAGGAGCGCCGCAACGAGCACTCCTGATGCGACGAGCGTCGTGAAGAACGCGGCTATCAGCGCGTTCTGTGCGGACTGAGCGAGCCGGCGGCGGCCGAGATGGGCAGCCACCGCCCCGGCGACGAGGGCGTACACGACCAGACCGAGAGTGACGACGAGCGCGGCGCGACCCAGCTCGGGCACGGATCGAGCCTCTAGCTGGAGTCGCCGCTCTTCTTCGGCGCGTACTTCGAAGGGCACTTCGTGATCATCGAACCGGGCGCGGCGACGAAGGCCCCGTTCACGAGCCGGCCGTCGATCACGATGTGACGTCCGACCTTGAAGAGATCGGGGACGGAGCCCGAATATCGCACCGCCACCCGGGCCGACGACTCGTCGCCGATGTCACGAAGCCGGAAGCGCAGGCCGCCGGCGTGGGCATCTCCGACCACTGGACCTACGACGAGCCCGGCCAGCTGTACCTTGCCGGTGCGGCCCTGGAGCTCACTCGGGGAGATCGACGGGTTCCCTCCACCCGCGATGGACGTGTACAGGAGAAAGACCGCCAGAACCGCGGCCACCGAAAGCGCGATCACGAGCCGCGCCGGACTCGCTGTACGTGCCACGAGCAGAGTCTAGCCCTGCAGGCGAGAGAACCCCCGTGAACATCCGCTTACGCGGCGTCGTGCTCCGGAACACGGCGATCGGGCATCCGATAGCCGTGCTCGACGCACAGCGAGCCAGGTGACTCTTCGGTCAAGGCGTCGCAATACCCCTTGCCGTACGCGGCACGGATGAATGCGGCGACGACGTCGAGGCTCCAGTCGGAGACGTCGACTGCTTCGCGCCAGAGATCCGCGAGACGCAGGTCGATGTCGAGCTCGAGCAGGTCGATTCGGGTAGGCGTCTTGGACACGATTCGAGCGTACGGACCCGATCGGACGGACTCCTGCGCGGCCCCGGACGAGGCCGCATGCGGTGGCAGCTATGCCTCCTCGGCCCGCACCGTGAACGGCAGCGTCCAGTCCGCCCGCGAGTCGCCGTCGATCGTCAGCCGCCATTCGTAGCGCCCCGGCTCGAGCGGCAACGGCGTCGAGTTGACGGCGACCGGGAAGTCGAGGGGCGTACCGGGCTTGAGCCCGGGAGGTCTCCCGACCTCGAACTCACCCCCGAAAGCCACGGCGTGGTCCTCGTCCTCGTCCGCCTCGAAGGCGACGGCGCCACCATCCGCGTCCAGGAGCTCGACGGAAAACGAGTGCACGGTGTTCGACTGGTCCCATGGAACCTGGATCAGCAGCCCGATTCCGAAGGCTGCCGGCTCGGGGCCGGTCTGCGACCATCCGCCTCCGACGATCGTCAGCTTGCCGTCCGAGACGACCGCGTAGTCGGCGAGGAGCATCGTCGCTTTCACGGCCTGAAGGCAATCACATTCGCGGTACTACGATGGCCGAACGTGTCGTCTC
>JAIBJO010000082.1 GCA_020029615.1 Actinomycetota bacterium | reverse complement strand
TCGTGACCCTCGGTTCTGTAGGCCTCCACCGGATCAGCCGGCAGACCCAACTCCGCTCGAAGGGCTCGGAGGATTGGACGCACGTCGGTCTCGAATGCGTCGGTGAGCACTCTGTGAGCGCCGAGCACGTCTCCGGCGAGCTGTGCATCGCGGAGTGAGTCGCGGTCGACAAGCAATGCCTTCGCGTAGGCAGCCTGGATGTTCACGACCGACTGGATCATCGCCTCGATCTTGCCCTCGACGTTATGCGACTGATCGATCATGAACTCGATTGCGCCCGCGGTCGCAGCTGTTCGTGGGTCGCGTTTCGCGGCGACGATCTCGCTCATGATCCGGAACAGTTCGAACGGGTCGATCGAGCCAACGATCAGGTCGTCGTCGGCGTACTTGCGGTTGTTGAAGTGGAATCCGCCGAGCAGCCCTTCCTCGAGAAGGAGCGCGACGATCTGCTCCACATTCGTGCCCTGAGGATGGTGCCCCGTATCGACCAGAACCTGTGCCTGAGGACCAAGCTTCAGGCAGACGAGCGCCGCCGTTGCCCAGTCGGGAAGGTCTGTGCTGTAGAACGCCGGCTCGAAGAACTTGTACTCGACGAGGAACCGCATCCCCGAGGGCAGGGCGGCGTAGAGCTCGCCGAACCCCTCGAGAAGGCGACGGTACCGCTCTCGTATCGCGTCCTGTCCGGGGTAGTTGGTTCCGTCGGCGAGCCATACCGTGAAGACATCCGAGTTCACCTGCTTGGCGATTTCGATGCATTCCAGGCAGTGGTCGATTGCCATTCGCCGCGTCCGCGCGTCCGGATTGCAGAAGCTCCCGAGCCGGTACTCGGTGTCCTGGAAGACGTTGCCGTTGATCGCTCCGAGCCTCACGCCCTCTCCGGCAGCGAATGCGACGAGATCATCCCAGTCATCGACCCGATCCCAGGTGACGTGTATCGCGACACTCGGGCACGCTCCGGTGAGGCGATGGACCAGCGCCGCGTCCGAGATGCGCTCGTAGACCGTGCGCGCTGCCCCCGGCCACGGGAATACGCCAAAGCGCGTGCCTGAGTCGCCGTAGCCCCACGACGGCGTCTCGATCTCGAGCTCGCGAAGGCCAGCTACGACGGCGTCGAGATCGATGCCGTCGTAGCTGAGCCTCTCGAGATCACTCACTGGGCCACCCCACGGATGCGGAGTGTTACCCGAAAGGGACGTGACGTGTCCACGTCATGATCTACGCCCGGTGCGCGTCGCCCTCTTCATCACCTGCATGAACGACACGCTCTTTCCCGAGACAGGAATCGCGACCGTGCAGGTCCTCGAGCGCTTGGGGCACGACGTCGTATTCCCGAAGGCGCAGACATGCTGTGGGCAGCTCCATCTCAACACGGGTTACCACGATTCCGCTGCGGATCTCGCACGCCGGTTCGTTCGTGTCTTCGTCGAGGAAGAGATCGTCGTCGCACCATCGGCGTCATGCGTGGCAACGATCCGCGAGTTCTACCCGTACCTCGCCGAGCAGCTCGACGACGGAGCGCTCGCCGAGGAAGTCGAGGCACTCACGCCAAGAGTGATGGAGCTGACCGAGTTCCTCGTCCGCCGTCTCGGAGTCACGGACGTTGGTTCCCGCTTCTCGGAACGCGTCACGTACCACCCGACGTGCCACTCACTACGCGGGCTGCAGCTCGGCGATGTGCCGCTCTCGCTTCTACGGGCAGTCGACGGCCTCGAGTTCGTCGAGCTACCTGGAGCTACTGAGTGCTGCGGATTCGGGGGAACTTTTGCCATCAAGAATGCGGAAACGTCGAGCGCCATTCTCGAGAGCAAGCTCGAGAACGTCGTCGCTACCGGCGCGGCGGTCCTGACGGCAGTCGATCGCTCATGTCTGACGCAGATCGGGGGCGGCCTCTCTCGGATGGGTAGCCAGGTGCGCACTCTCCACATCGCGGAGATCCTGGCGGCGGCGCCGTGAAGAGCGGCTTCCCGGAGCGTGCGCACGTCGCCCTCCGTGACATGCAGCTTCGTCGCAACCTCGCATTGGCGACGACGACGATCCGGGGCAAGCGGGCTGCGGTCACAGGAGAGCGAGGGGATTGGGAAGAGCTTCGAGTTGCCGGCGCTGCGATCAAACGCCGAGTGCTACGCCATCTCGAGGACTACCTGCTTCAGTTCGAGTCCTCCGTCCAACGTGCTGGCGGCAGCGTGCACTGGGCTCGCGATGCGCAGGAGGCCAACGAGATCGTCGTTCAGCTTGTGCGCCGGACCGGCGCGTCCGAGGTCGTGAAGGTCAAGTCCTTGACGACCGACGAGATTGGCCTGAACGATGCTCTGACGGCAGCCGGCATCCGACCGATCGAGACCGACCTTGCCGAGCTGATCTGCCAGCTCGCGGATGAGAGGCCATCGCACATCTTGGTGCCGGCGATCCACAAGAATCGCGTCGAGATCCGTGACCTCTTCCGTCGCGAATTCGGTCTCCCGGACCTGACCGAGGAGCCGACGGAGCTCGCCGGTGCGGCACGCGCCTACCTGCGCGAGAAGTTCCTTTCGACCGCGGTGGCAGTCAGCGGTGCGAACTTCGCGGTGGCCGAGAGTGGCTCGATCTGTGTGGTCGAGTCCGAGGGCAACGGCCGTTTCTGCACCACTCTCCCCGAGACGCTGATCACGATTGTCGGGATCGAGAAGCTCGTGCCGACGCTGAACGATCTCGAGGTCTTTTTGCAGCTGTTGCCGCGCTCGTCCACGGGCGAGCGAATGAATCCGTATACGTCTCTGTGGACCGGCGTAGCACCCGGAGATGGCCCGCAGGAGTTCCATGTCGTCCTGCTCGACAACGGCAGGACAAACGTCCTCGCTGACGAGGTCGGTCGCCAGACGCTCGCTTGCATCCGCTGCAGCGCGTGCCTCAACGTCTGTCCCGTCTACGAACGCACGGGCGGACATGCCTATGGATCCGTCTATCCGGGCCCGATCGGTGCGATCCTCACACCGCAACTCGTGGGAACCGCCGAGGCCGGGTCGCTTCCATTTGCCTCAAGCCTCTGCGGTGCGTGCGCCGAAGTCTGTCCAGTCAAGATCGACATCCCGCAGGTTCTCGTCCATCTCCGCGGTCGTGCGATACGAGAGCGAACGGCGGCGGGCGCCGGTGAACGGATGATGATGAGCGCCGCTGGGTGGGCGCTCGCAGGTGAGCGGCGCTTCCGCTGGGCGCGGCGGGTTGGGCGGCTCGTCCAGCGTCCTTTCGTCAGAGAGAACAAGATCGAGCGGCTGCCCGGAGGCCTCTCTGGGTGGACGATGACGCGTGACCTCCCGGCGATGCCTCGCCGATCGTTCCGCGAATGGTGGAACGGTCGATGACGGCTCGTGACGTCATTCTCGCCAGGGTCGCCGAGGGGCTTCGTGATGTCCCGACGGGCGAGCTCGCCGACGACATCGACGTTCCGCGCGACTACTTCCGGACCGTCGAGGGCGATGCCGTCGAGCGCTTCATCGAGCGCATCTCTGCGTACAAGACGACCGTCAAGCGGGTGGCACCTGCAGACCTCGCCCAGCGAAGCGCCGAGCAACTCCGCTCGCGAGGGCTAGGGCGGATCGCGATCCCTCCTGATCTGCCCGACGAGTGGCTCCCTTCTGGAGTCAAGCTTCTTTCGAGTGCGCTCGACGTGCAGGCCCTCGACGCCGTCGACGGTGCACTTACTGGATGTGCTCTAGCGATTGCCGAGACCGGAACCATCGTCCTCGACGGTGGGGCGCGTCAGGGCCGTCGGGCGCTTTCGCTCGTACCCGACTATCACCTTTGCATCGTTGACGAGCAACAGATCGTCGGCACCGTCCCCGAGGCGATCGACCTCATCGCCGCGAGCGTCCGTCGCATGCTTCGTCCGGTGACTTTCATCTCGGGCCCTTCGGCAACGTCGGACATCGAGCTTGCGCGCGTCGAAGGTGTTCACGGGCCGAGGACGCTCGACGTTCTTGTGGTCAGCCCAGCCTGATCCGCTTTCGATTCTTCCCGCTCCGAAAGCGCTATTGACAAGTTCGAAATGAGCTTTGTAGGCTCGCTGATCTAGGTAGTCCTTTGTCGACGACGCCACGTACCGAGCGGATGCAGCGAGTCCTTGCGCTCCTCGAGACCAGGGACAGCGTTCACGTTTCGGAACTTGCGAACGAGTTTGCGGTCTCCGAGGTCACGGTGCGCAACGACCTCGCCGGACTCGCGCGTCAGGGCCTCGTCGCTCGCGTGCGCGGTGGAGTGCGCGGTCTTCAGCGTGGGCAGTCCGAGCTTGCCTTCGACGTCCGGTTGCACCTTCAGTCGCCCGAGAAGCGAGCGATCGCAGCCGCCGCGGCGGCGATGGTCGGCGACGGCGAGTCGGTCGCGCTCGACTCGAGCACGACGGCGTATTACCTGGCACTGGAGCTACGCAAGAAGCGCGAGATCGTCGTCGTGACGAACGGTCTGCTCAACGCTGTGGCTCTTGCGGACTCTCCGGGCGTCAACGTGCTCGTGACCGGCGGAATGTTCCGCCTGCCCGCAATGTCAGTGGTCGGCGATCCAGCGGGTGACGTCCTGCGTAGCACGCGCATCGACAAGGGCTTCGTCGGCGTCCGCGGCATCAGCCTCGACCGCGGCCTCATGGACCTGAACCCAGAAGAGGTCCAGATCAAACGCGAGATGACCGCCGCGTGCGAGAAGGTCATCGCCATTTTCGACAGCACGAAGTGGCACCGAAGCGCGCTTCTGTCATTTCTCCCTGCAGCCCGGCTGGACGCGATCGTCACAGATGTCGACGCCCCGGACGATCTCGTTCAGGCATGGCGGGCACGTGGTGCCGAGGTCACGACGGCTGAACCCGACCGCACTCCTCGGCATCCGGAACGCCTCCCAGGTTTGCGACCCGAGACCGATGGCGCGAGTTCTCTCCGGAGAGATGCATGACAACGATGGCCGCCGTCGATCTCGGCGCCCAGAGCGGGCGCGTCGCATTGGGCATGCTCGACGGCGAGCGCCTGTCCGTCACAGAGGTGCATCGCTTCCCGAACATCCCAGTGGAGGCGAGGAGCACGCTCTACTGGGATCCGCTGCGCTTGTTCAACGAGGTCCAGGTTGGGCTCGCACAGGCCGGACCAGGTGGACGCGACGTCGCCTCAGTTGGGATCGACTCGTGGGGCGTCGACTACGCGTTGCTCGACCGTGATGGCCGGTTGGTCGAGAACCCCGTCCACCATCGCGATCGGCGGACGGACGGTGTGATGGAAACGCTCTTCGCTGAAGTGCCCGCGCGCGAGATCTACGAGCGCACGGGCATCCAGCTGATGCCGATCAACACGCTCGTCCAGCTCTACGCGGCTGTCACGGCCGGAGAGCGGTCGCTTGAGATTGCCGAAAAGCTGCTCTTGATTCCGGACCTCTTTCACTTCTGGTTGTCGGGTGTCGCGACGTCCGAGTACACGAACGCGACCACGACTCAGTTCCTCGACCCGCGTGCGCGGGCGTGGGCGACTGAGCTCCTCGAACGACTTGGGTTGCCTGCAAAAGTCCTTCCGGAGCTCGTCCGCCCGGCTACGCCTCTCGGGCCCCTCCTCCCAGAGGTTGCCGAGCGGACGCGCCTGCGCCGCGCGGTCGTGGTTGTCCCCGCGACCCACGACACCGCCTCAGCTGTGGCCGCGGTGCCCTTCCGGCGGCGAGGATCGGTATACATCAGCGCCGGCACCTGGTCACTTGTCGGTATGGAGCTCGACTCCCCGCTCATCACCGACGAGTCGTTCGCCGCGAACCTGACGAACGAGGGTGGGCTCGACGGCACGGTGCGGCTGCTGAAGAACGTCAACGGGATGTGGCTCGTCCACGAGTGTCAGCGGGCCTGGGCGAACGAGGGCAACGCCCTCGATTTCGAGGAGCTTGTCGGCCTGGCCCAAGCCGCTCCCCAGCACGTCTCGTTCATCGACCCGGACGACCCGAGCTTGATGCATCCGGGGTCGATGCCTGAGCGCATTCGCAATGCGTGCCTCAACGCCGGACAGCCGGAGCTGACGAGCCCCGGGGCCATCGTGCGTTGCATCGTCGAGAGTCTTGCCCTCAAGTACCGGTACACGATCGAACTCCTGTCCTGTGTGACCGGAGTGACACCGTCGGAGATCCACGTCGTCGGTGGCGGTGCTCGCAATTCCCTTTTGTGCCAATCTACGGCCGACGCCACGGGCCTTCCGGTCCTGGCAGGCCCCGAGGAGGCTACGATCGTTGGAAACCTACTCGGGCAGGCGATTGCCCTCGGCGAGCTGAGCTCGCTGGAGGATGCTCGCGCGGTCGTCCGGGCATCGTTCGAGCCGCGGGTCTTCGAGCCCACCCGGCAGGCGGAGTGGGAGGACGGCTATGCCCGCGTCCGCGAGATCCTCGATGGCGGCACGAACTCCGCGAAGAAGGCGGTTGCCGCACCGTGACCGGAACGACCGTCGATGTCCTCGGGCCGATCGCGTCGCCGCAGAACCGGTGGACGGACGACGTCGCCGACTCCACATCTGTCCTTGACGAGGTGGTCCGTCGCTCGAACCTGCTCGGCGCTGACCGGGCGCTGGCGAATCAAGGTGGAGGAAACACATCGGCGAAGGGCGTCAGCGTCGATCACGCCGGCCGCGAAACGCGCACCTTGTGGGTCAAGGCCTCGGGCTCGGATCTGGCAACGATCTCGCCTGCCGGCTTCGCGGCGCTCCGGCTCGAGGAGGTTCTCCCGCTCGAGGCCCGCGGGTCGATGGACGACGCCGAGATGGTCGCGTATCTGCGTTGTTGCGCTCTGACGCCCGATCAGCCTCGACCATCGATCGAGACGCTGCTACACGCCTTCATCCCGGCGGCGCACGTTGATCACACCCATCCCGATGCGGTCATTGCGCTGACGTCGACGCCTGACGGGCATTCCCTGGCGACGGAAGCATTCGGCGATGAGGCTGTCTGGCTCGACTACGAACGACCGGGGTTTCAGATGTCCAAGCGCATCGCCGAGCTTCTGCGCGCGGCGCCGAATGCGCGTGCCGTCCTCCTCGAGAGACACGGCCTCGTCACGTGGGGTGAGACAAGTCGAGCGGCGTATGAATCGACCCTGGAGTTCGTTTCGAGAGCTGCCCGAACGCTAGAGGCGGCAGGCGCCGGACGATTCGGGCTCGGCGGTGCCAGGGTTCGAGCTCTCGAGGACGGCAATGCGGAAGGCGTCCTCTACGGCTCCCTTCCGAGGCTGCGCGGCGCTCTGATGGATCAAGGCAGCGCCGTTGTCCTGCGCGTCGATCGCAGCCCAGAAGCAATCGCGTTCGCCTCATCGGCTAGCGCTCCCGCGGTCAGTCAGATGGGCGCCCCGTGCCCAGACCACCTGATCAACACCAAACACAAGCCTCTGGTCGTTGAGTTCGACCCCGACGCCGAGGGCGCGCCCGAGTTGAGCATGGCTTTCCGTGTGGGCGTCGCAGAGTACGCGACCTGGTATCGCGGCTACTACGAACGCAATCTGACGGACGAGAGCCGTCCGTTCGCCCGTGACCCGGACGGCCCACGAGTCGTCGTCGTCCCGAGCGTCGGCATCGTCACATCGGGTGCAGACGCCGGCAAAGCCAAGCTCGCCGACGACCTCTACCACCGCGCGATCGCGGTGCAGAACGCCGCGGAGGCTGCGGGCGGCTTTCGCTCACTGAGCGAGGACGAAGCCTTCGCCATCGAGTACTGGCCGCTCGAGCGCTTCAAGCTGGCCCAGCTACCTGCCGCGCGCGAGCTGACCGGACAAATCGCGCTCATCACGGGAGGCGCGAGCGGAATCGGGCGGGCGACGGCCCGCCGCCTTGCCGGCCTCGGAGCACACGTGGTCGTCGCTGATCTCAACGGCGATGGGGCTCGCGAGGTGGCCGGGGAGATCTGCTCGATCGAGGGCGAGGGACGTGCGATCCCTGTTGACGTTGATGTTACGAGCGAGGACTCGGTGCAGGAAATGGTGCGGCGTATGGTCCTGGCGTTCGGCGGACTCGACGTCCTCGTGTGCTCGGCCGGTATTGCCTCGAGCGCCCCGGCGACGGGAACCTCCCTGGCCGACTGGGAGCAGAGTTATGCCGTTCTCGCACGCGGCTACTTCCTTCCAGCGCGCGAGACACTACGTGTGCTCGTCGCCCAGGGAGTAGGCGGCTCGATCGTCTTCGTCGGTTCGAAGAATGCGCTTGTCGCTGGCGCGAACGCTTCGGCGTACTCCTCCGCGAAGGCCGCGTCGCTGCATCTCGCCCGCTGCCTTGCAGAGGAAGGCGGAGAGCACGGAATCCGCGTCAACACCGTCAACCCTGATGCGGTGATCGAGGGCTCAGCGCTGTGGTCGTCGGAGTGGAAGGCCGAGCGTGCGAGCACGTACGGCGTCAACGAGGAGGACCTTCCGTCCTTTTACCGCGCGCGCACGACGCTCGACGTCAGCGTCTATCCGGAGGACGTTGCTGAAGCGATCGCGTACCTCGCAGGCCCGAGGAGCGCGAAGTCGACCGGGAACATCATCAACGTCGACGGTGGCGTCCCCGCTGCCTATCCGCGATGAGCGCTCATGGTTCTCCGCTGATCGAGTTGCGCGGGATCACGAAGAGCTACGGCGGCGTTCAAGCGCTCGCTGACGTCGGTCTCGTGATCGAGGCGGGCACCGTTCACGCTCTCGTGGGCGAGAACGGCGCCGGCAAGTCAACGCTCGTGAAGATCCTGATGGGCGTCGTACACGCCGACGAGGGGGACGTTCGGATCGATGGGCAGCTGGTGCACATCGGCGATCCGCAGACTGCTCATCGCCTCGGCATCATTGCGATGTACCAGGAGCCGACGGTCTTTCCTGACCTCACGGTCTCGGAAAACGTCTTCGCCGGCCGACATCCACGAACCGCGCTGCGCACCGTCGACTGGCGGACGATGCGACGAGAGACCGAGCGGATACTCGCGGAGTTCGACGTCGACCTCGGCCCAGACACACCCGTACGTGGGCTTGGAGTGGCCGATCGACAACTGCTGGAAATCGCGAAGGCGCTGTCGTCGAGCGCACGCCTCTTGATCATGGACGAGCCGACTGCTGCCCTCTCGCCCCACGAGGTCGACAACCTCTTCGCAACCGTGGGGCGTCTGCGCGAGCGGGGCGTTGCGATCGTATTCATCAGCCATCGCCTCGAAGAGGCCGAGGCGATTGCCGACGTGGTCACAGTCCTTCGAGACGGACGTCACGTTGCGACCAGCCCAACGGCGGAGCTTCCCCAGGCCGAGATCGTGCGATTGATGGTCGGGCGGTCGCTCGACGCTCTCTTCCCGAAGGAGCAAGCGGAAATCGGCGACGTCGTATTCGAGGCGAAGGCGCTCGGGCGCAGAGGTGTCTTCTCGGAAGTCTCGTTCGAACTTCGTCGAGGCGAGATCGTCGGTCTCGCTGGATTCATCGGCTCGGGTCGCACCGAGGTCGCGCGCGCAATTTTCGGCATCGACTCGCTGGACGCCGGGGAGCTCTGGATCGAGGGGCGACCGTTCAGGCCTCGCTCTCCAATGGCCGCGCTGCGCCGGGGCCTGGCATATCTGCCCGAGGATCGGCTCCAGCAGGGCTTGGTCCAACCCATGTCCGTTTCGAAGAACGTCTCGATGGCTGTTCTTCAGCGGTTGACCCCCGGCGGGGTGCTTCGACCAAGGCGTGAGCGGCGGCTTGCTCAGCGCTTCGTGGATCAGTTGACGATCAAGGCGAGCTCCGTCGCGCAGGTCGTGAAAAGCCTCTCGGGCGGAAACCAGCAGAAGGTCGTACTGGCGAAGTGGCTCGCGGCCGAGCCGCGAATCCTGATTCTCGACGAGCCTACGCACGGCGTCGACGTCGGTACGAAAGCCGACGTGCACCGAACAATCTCGCACCTGGCAACACAGGGGCTGACGATCCTCCTCATCTCGTCTGAACTGCCCGAGGTCCTGGGCATGAGCGACCGCGTCCTCGTAATGCGCGAAGGTCGTCTCGTCGCGGAGCTCTCTCGGGCCGAGGCCACTCAGGAGCGCGTCGTGCGTGTCGCCGCTGGAGTGGAGGCCGCGTGATCCGCCGATCGCAGACGATGACTGCCGAGAGCATCGCAGTTGCTGCGTTCAGGCTGCGCGAGATCGGGATTGTCGTCGCCCTGGTTGCCGCCATCATCTTCTTCTCGGTCCGCGCGACGAACTTCCTCACCGTCGAAAACTGGCAGGACATCGCGACAAACGTTGCGCTCGTTGGTGTCGTCGCGGTCGGCGAGACCATGGTCGTCCTTACGCGGAACATCGACCTGAGCGTCGGCTCCATCGTCGGCCTGAGCGCGTACGTCGCAGCCAATACGCTCGTCGGCCACCCGGATACGCCGATCGTCCTGATCGCACTTCTCGCGATGGGGGTGGGCCTGGCCTGCGGACTGTTCAACGGGCTCCTCGTCGCTGTCGGTCGCGTTCCCGCCATCATCGCCACGCTCGCGACGCTCGCCATATACCGTGGTCTCGCGTTCGAGGCCACGGGCGGGGGCGGGGACAACATCTCGGCCTTCCAGCTGCCGGACAACTTCCTCAACCTTGCGGCGCGGAAGCCGCTCGGGATTCCGATGCTCGCTTGGATCGCGCTCATCGTTGCTGTAGCCGGTGCGGCCATG
>JAIBJO010000081.1 GCA_020029615.1 Actinomycetota bacterium | reverse complement strand
TCCGGCTGCTCCTCGTCGGCCTGGTTGCGCCAGTCCTCCTCGAGCTCCTTCTTCTTCTGAGAGAGCTTGCGCTCCTTGTCACGGAGCTGCGCGGCCTTCTCGAACTCCTGATCCTCGATCGCAGCTTCCTTGTCCGCACGCACCTTGTCGATCTCCTCCTCGAGCTCGCGATAGCGCGGCGGAGTGGACATCGTCGCAATGCGAACGCGCGAGCCCGCCTCGTCGATGAGGTCGATCGCCTTGTCAGGGAGGTGCCGGTCCTGGATGTAGCGGTCGGCGAGGACTGCGGCGGCCTGGAGTGCCTCGTCCGAGATCTTGCAGCGGTGGTGCGCCTCGTAGCGGTCGCGGAGGCCGCGCAGAATCTGCACGGTTTCGTCGATCGTCGGCTCTTCGACGCGCACCTGCTGGAAGCGGCGCTCGAGCGCGGCGTCGCGCTCGAGGTACTTGCGGTACTCGTCGAGCGTCGTCGCGCCGATCGTCTGGATCTCGCCGCGCGCGAGCGCGGGCTTGAGGATCGAGGCGGCGTCGATCGCGCCCTCGGCAGCGCCGGCGCCGACGAGGTTGTGCAGCTCGTCGATGAACAGGATGATGTCACCGCGCTGGGTGATCTCCTTCATCACCTTCTTCAGGCGTTCCTCGAACTCACCGCGGTACTTCGATCCGGCGACGAGCGCCGCGAGGTCGAGGGTGTAGATCTGCTTGCCCTTGAGCAGCTCGGGCACCTGGCTCGAGGAGATACGCGACGCGAGCCCCTCGACGACGGCGGTCTTGCCGACGCCCGGCTCGCCGATGAGCACCGGGTTGTTCTTCTGGCGGCGTGAAAGGATCTGCATCACGCGCTCGATCTCGGTCTGCCTGCCGACGACGGGGTCGAGCTTGCCCTCGATGGCAGCCTTGGTCAGGTTGCGGCCGAACTGGTCGAGGAGCTTCGAGCTCTTGGTCTTCTCGCCCGGTGGGGTACTGCCCGCACCGGCCTGGCGGCGGCCCGGCCCCGAGAGCATGCGGATGATCTCGTTGCGGATCTTTTCCGCATCTGCGTCGAAGTCGAGGAGAATCCGTGCGGCGACACCCTCGTTCTCGCGCACGAGGCCGAGAAGGATGTGCTCCGTCCCGATGTAGTTGTGGCCGAGAGAGAGGGCTTCGCGCAGCGCCAGCTCGAGGACCTTCTTGGCGCGCGGCGTGAACGGGATCTGGCCGGTGGTGACCTCGTCGCCCTGGCCGACGATGCGCGCCACCTGGGCGCGGACCTCCTCCACCGTGATGTCGAGCGACTCGAGGACGCGGGCGGCCAGGCCCTCTTCCTCGCGGAGGAGACCGAGGAGGATGTGCTCGGTTCCGATGTAGTTGTGCTTCAGGGCTCGCGCCTCGTCCTGCGCCAGGACCACGACCTGCCTAGCCCGTTCGGTGAACCGCTCGAACAACTCCCTCGACACTCCTTTCGGTCGGTTGCCGGGTCGCCTCGCTCCCCGGGTCGAAGGGACGCATCTGATCGTAGCCGACTGGTCTCGTGCCGGGTCTCACACGCCGGGTTCGCCCGGTGTCCTCGGTACCCTTCTCGGCCGTTGAGCAACAAAGCCTTAATCACGGGCGGGGCTGGATTCATCGGGTCACACCTGTCGGAGCTCCTGCTCGACGAGGGCCACGAGGTGTGGGTGCTCGACGACCTCTCGACGGGATCGCTCGACAACATCGAGCACTTGCGCGACCGCGACGGATTCCACCTCGTCGTCGACTCGGTGCTCCACTATTCGGCGGTCAACGAGCTCGTCTACAAGTGCGACGTCGTCTACCACCTCGCGGCCGCCGTGGGCGTTCGGCTGATCGTCGAGCAGCCTGTTCAGACGCTCGTCACGAACCTGCGCGGCACCGAGATCGTGCTCGAGCATTGTCACCGCTTCGGGAAGCGCGTGCTCATCGCGTCGACGTCGGAGGTCTACGGGGATCATCGGGAGGAACGCCCGCTCGTGGAGACGGACCGGCGCATCTACGGTCCCACGACGCAGAAGCGCTGGGCCTACGCAGATTCCAAGGCAATGGACGAGTTCCTCGCGCTCGCGCACCACGTGGAGCACGATCTCGACTGCGTCATCGTCCGGCTGTTCAACACCGTCGGCCCGCGCCAGAGCGGCCAGTACGGCATGGTCATCCCCACGTTCGTCCAGCGTGCCATCGCCGGCGAGGCGATCGAGATCCACGGCGACGGCGAGCAGACGCGCTGCTTCTGCCACGTCTCCGACACGATTCGCGCGCTCGGTGGGCTCATGGACGACGGCGGGTCGGGCGAGATCTACAACGTGGGGTCGGAGGAGCGAATCTCCATCAACGAGCTGGCGAGGCGGGTTCGCGAGCTGTCCGATTCGTCGTCCGAGATCGAGTATGTCCCGTACGAGGACGTCTACGGGATCGGGATCGAGGACATGCTCCACCGCATCCCCTCGACCGCCAAGATCCGAGCAGCGATCGACTGGGCCCCGGAGCGGTCGCTCGGCGACATCCTGGGCGACGTGCTCGCCTTCGAGCGCGGTCGCAGCGAAGTCGCGCTCTGACTCGAATCTTGCGATCGCGTTGCGGTGACGTCGGACGCGAGCGACGTCTGGGCGGACGGAGGTCTGAATCGAGCTCCCGCGGACCTCGGAGACGCCGGTGATCCAGGTCATCCCTACTGGCCGGCGGGAGCGCGCGAGGCAAGCCTCGCCCCTACGGTCGTCGGTTCGGATTCTCCGGGTCGAGGGCCCATCGAATCGGATTGGTCGCTCTGTACTCGCGGATCGGCTCGAGATCGTCCTCGTCGCGGACGATGTGGTCGTGGTATCCGCGCTGCCAGACTGGGATACCGGCCTCACGCGAGCTGCCGGACTTGAAGCTTCCGACGACGGCGCCCAACTGTAGGGGCGAGGCTCGCCTCGCCCGCGCCCTGACGCACAGATCGACGACGACGTGGACATAGTTGGGCATGACCACGAAAGCATCAACAACGACATCGAGCCGTGACTGCAGACCTTCGATCTGATCACGCACGAATCGCCCAACGGCGTTGAGGCGCATTGCGTCATCGACGATGTCGCCCAGGATGCAACGGCGATCAGCCGTGCAAGCCGTGACGAAGTACAGACATTGGCTGGAGTAATCGAAGGCCGTGAGCCGCATCCGCTTCCGTGTTCGCATCTCTCGAGGCTGCCAAGATGGACAATCCGTCGGTGCAACAACATCGCAACGACCGCGGTCTCGGGCGAGGCAAGCCTCGCCCCTACGGGGCTTCGCGTAGCGCCGGAAAGAGGATCACGTCGCGGATCGTCTCGCGCCCCGAGAGGAGCATGACGAGGCGGTCGATGCCGAGCCCGAGCCCGCCGGTGGGGGGCATGCCGTACGAGAGCGCCTCGACGAAGTCCGGATCGCCGCGCACACCCTCGACGTGCTCAGACTGCTCGTCGAAGCGACGTTGCTGCTCGTCCGCGTCGTTGATCTCCGTGTACGCGTTGCCGAGCTCCATCCCGGCGGCGAAGTACTCGAAGCGCTCGGTGACGCTCTCGTCGTCGTCCGCCAGGCGGGCGAACGGCGAGAGCTCCACCGGGTGACCGTAGACGATCGTCGGCTCGACGAGGCTCGGCTCCACGAAGTGCCCGAAGGCATGGTCGACCAGCTGCGGCCAGTCCCTGTCCGCCTGGGTGTCGACACCGCGCTCGGTGAGCCAGGCGCGGAGCTCGCGCTCGTCCCGCGTCCACAGCTCCTGAGCCTCGAGGGACTCGACGAAACCGACCCGCCGCCACGGCCGCTTCAGGTCGACCTCGTAGTCACGGAAGTGCACGACCGTGGTTCCGCACACCTCCTGAGCCACTTGCTCGAGCATCGCCTCGATCCGATCCATCGTGTCCGAGAAGTCGGCGTATGCCTCGTACCACTCGAGCATCGTGAACTCGGGCTGGTGCTTGTACGAGACGCTCTCGTTCCGAAAGTCCTTGCCGATCTCGTAGACGCGCTCGAGGCCACCCACGATGAGACGTTTCAAGTAGAGCTCGGTGGCAATGCGGAGGTAGAGGTCGGTCCCCAGCTCGTTCGAGTGCGTTACGAACGGGTGCGCGAACGCGCCGCCGTATCGCGGCTGCAGGACGGGCGTCTCCACCTCGACGAAGCCTTCGTGGTCGAGGTAGCGGCGAATCGCCGAGACGACCCGCGTGCGCAGGAGGAACAGCTCACGCGAGTCCTCGTTCATGAGCAGGTCGAGGTAGCGCTTTCGGTAGCGCGTCTCCTGGTCGGTGACGCCGTGGAACGTGTCGGGCAGTGGGCTTGAGTTCCTTGCGAGAACGGTCAGCTCGGCGACGGCCAGCGACGGCTCGCCGCGGCGTGACTTCGCCGGCTTCCCCGCAACCCCGACCACGTCACCGAGATGGACGTCGACTTCGCCGATGTCGCCCGTGTCGCACATGAGCTGAATCCGGCCGGAGCGATCGACGAGGTCGACGAACACGAGCTTCCCCATCTCGCGACGTGCCATGACGCGTCCCGCGACCCGCCTCGTCTCGTCGAGCTGGGCGCCGGCCTCGATCGCATCCGTCGAACGACGAACGTCCGCGATCTCGCTCCGATCGGGGAACCGCTTCGCGACCATCGGAGCGAGACCCTATCCGGCCTCACCGCACGAGTCTCGCCGGCGGACGCTCGATGCTTGCAATCGTCGCGCCCTCGAAGCTCAAGATCGTGTTCGATCCCCCTGCCCGCTCCGTGCGCAAGATCGTTATCGGGCTCTCTGAGATGTCGCCGTTCTCGTCGAACGTGAAGTCACCGATGAGGCCACCCGTCACCTTCGTCCGGAAAAGCTCGCGGATGACCGACACTCGCGTCCCGTCCGAGCGCGCGATCGCATCGAGCAGCACGTGTATCGCCTGTGCCGCGTATACCGCGGTCGGTTGGATCTCCGCGCCGGGCTGCGTCGCCGCGAACGCCCGGACAAAGCTCCGGCCCGCTGGCCCAAGCCGTTCGATCGTGAGCCCGTTCAGGCTCACGACGACGCCGCGTCCTGCGTCTCCGGCGCGCTGGAGCAAGACGCTGACCGGAGTGAAGCCCTCACTTGCGAGCAGAGCGACCTCGCGTCCGAGCTGACTGCGGAGCTCACGTACGACCTGCGCTCCGTTGGTGTCCAGAAGACCGCTCAGGACAACTGCCTGCGCGCGCGAGCGCCCGACCGCCTGGACGAGCCCGCGATAGGACCGCGCCTGGGGATCCCAGCTCTCGTGCAAGGCGACGTCGAGCCCAAGCCTCCTCGCCGCGCGGTCGAAGGCGAGCGCGAGCGGCAAGCCGTAGCCTCCGTCTCCATCGTCCAGCACGGCGACGCGTTCGTGCCCGCGCCGCTTCACGACGAGGGCGAGCGCTGCCATCTGCATGTCGTCGGTCGGAGAAACGCGGACGTAGTTCCGACGTCCTGCGGGATAGTGGCGCGCCAGCTCCTTCGCCGGGGCGCCCGGCCCGGCTCTCGTAAGCCCCGCGAAGGAGTTGGAGGGCGAGATCATGGCGAGCCCTCCACCGGAAGCGCGGTTGAGGATCGGGATCTCAGCGGCCGCACACGGTGAGTTGAAAGTGCCGACAACACCGACGACAGCCGGGTTCGCCGCGTACGCCCGCGCGTTCGCGGCGCACTTCGCCAGGTCGAAGAGGCCAGTCGTGGCGATCGAGTCGTCGCACGACTGGTACGCGACCCTGAAGTCTCCGGCTCGAAACTCACGCTGCCGGAGGACGAACGCGATCGCCTGCGCCATCTGCGTCGTAAGGACGCGCGCGCCACCCTGGAGCATGAGGTCGGATGCGATGAGCACGTCCGGCTCGCCCTCTCCACCGAAGACGAGGGGCTCACATGAGGTCGCCGCAAGCGGCTGGACTCCGACGACCTCCGGAGCCTCCGAGACGGGAGGGGTGTCGAGATTCGACAGCGATACCCACACGCGGTCCTCGTCCACGGCGATGGAGCGCGGTACGCCGCCGAGCTGGACGACCCGCACGACCGCGGTCGTGGCCGTGGACACCTGCGTCACGGTCCCGTTCAGTGGATTGGCGACCCAGACGCTGGAGTTGCCGGCGGCCACGTCCCCCGCACCGTCGCCGACATCGACCGATCCCAGCGTCGGCTTCGGGCCTGCGTCAACCCTCCAAAGAGTCCCGTCGGACGGAGAGGTGACCCACACGGCATCGGTGCCGACCGTGATCCCGGCGACTGACGTGGCTGGGACTCTGGTGCGGGCGACGACCTTCCCCGTCTTCGCATCGATGCGAGCAACGGCGCCGTCCACGCCCAGCGCAAAGACTCCCGCCGGGCCGGCGGCGACGGCCTGCACCGGGAACGGCCTCGCGACGCTGGTGATGACAGAGCTCGACACATCGACGCGTGCGAGCGAGAGATCGGGCGCCACGGCCCAGAGCGCGTCAGCTGTCGCAGCGAAGTGGTTGTCGACGAGATTCGAGACGGCACCGCCTAGCCGCGGCAGCTCGACACTGGCCCGCTCGGTTCGCGACTCGGGATCGATTCGCGCGACCGACGTCGCGACAGGCCCGACGAACTGCGATGCAGACAGTCGGCGGCCGTTCCCGACCCACACGGCGCCGGCGCCAACCGCCAGATCGGTCGGGGTCGCACCAGTTCCGAAGGTCGAGATCGAGCCCTCGCCAGGGTCGAAGCGCGAAAGCGTCCGCGTGTCCGCGTCCAAAACCCAGATCGCGCCCTCCCCCACCGCAACAGCGGTAGGCGTCGTCCCAAGCGGGACGCTCGCTCCGACCGTCGCCGTCTCGGCGTCGATAGGCACGAGCGCGCCGCCAGTCGCGGCCGCCACGGGCCCGCTGGACCCGGAGGCAAGCACCGCAGCGGTGGCCGATGCAGCGACGACGGCGAGTGCCGCGATCGCGACGGCGAGGATCGTACGGCGGCGCCGGCCGCGCGTGCGCCGCTGGCTGGAGGGCGCTTCGAGCTCGGGGTGCTGGGCGAGGATTTGTTGCTGCAGCCGCTGCAACGCCGGACCTGGCTCGAGCCCCAGCTCGTCCAGGAGAGCGCGCCGGGCGTCCGTGTAGACGTCGAGCGCCTCCGTCTGCCTCCCGGTGCGGTACAGCGCGAGCATGAGCTGAGCGCGAAGTCCCTCGCGGAGCGGGTGGGCCCGTACGAGCGCTCGGAGCTCGGTGACGAGCTCTGCATGTCGTCCGAGCGCGAGGTCCGCGTCGATGCGACAGACGACGGCGTCGAGCCACGCATCCTCGAGGCGCGCCGTCGCCTCATGCGCGAACGGCTCGTCCTGAAACTCGGCCAGCGGCGGCCCGCGCCAGAGCTCCAATGCCGAGCGGAGCGCCTCGGAGGCGCGCTCCGCGTTGCCCTCGTCGAGCGCCGAGCGCCCATCCTGCACGAGCTCGTCGAAGCGCTCGAGGTCGAGCTGGCCGGGAGCAAGACGAACTGTGTAGCCCGGCGCCCGAGTCACGAGCAGCTCGGGCCCGTTCGGGAGCGCTTTGCGCAGCCGCGAAACGTGCGCCTGCAAGGCCATCGCCGCATCCGCGGGCGGCGAGTCGCCCCAGAGCTGATCGACGAAGCGATCGGTCGACACGACCTCGTCGGCGCTCAGGAGCAGGATCGCGAGGACGCCGCGCTGCTTCGAGCCGCCGAGGTGGAGGGCCTCCCCGCCGTCCCGGACCTCGAGCGGCCCCAGGATGCGAAAGTCGAGCACCGGGGCGAACGTACCACGGCTCACGAGCCCGTCAAAGCCTCCGGACGGTCTTGTCAGCGCAGTGTCAGCCGATTGCCGGCCGCCTGTCGACGTTCCCCGCCAAGGTCGGCGCATGGAGCAGGTGACCTTCACGCGCACCCTTCGCGGCCGCACGGCGATGGTCGGGCCCGGCGTACTGGATGTCGAGCGCTCCGCTCGCGGCACTCGTGTCGCCAGCCGACTCGTCTTCTCCGACGAGTCGACGTTCTCCGAGGAGGGGACCATCGACTTCGGTCGAGGCGACGCGCTGCGGTTCCACTCGCTCGGAGCCGGCAGGCTCGAGACGGCCCCGGGTGGAGACATGCGGCACGGCGCATCGGTTCTCGAGGTCGCAGAGGGCGCAGGCCGCTACGTCGGCGCGCGCGGACGGATCACCTCGAACTTCGTGCTCTCGCCCGACGGCGCGATCACCGACGAGCAAGTCCTCGTTCTGTTCATCGAAGGGAAGGAGAAGTCATGAGGAAGCTGGTGCTTCCGATCGTCGCGCTCGCCGCACTCGCAGTTCTCGTTCTTCCGGCAGGCGCCACCTATCCGGGGACGAACGGCGAGATCATCTACTCGAAGAACCTCGAACCCGGACCGGAGCTGGGCGTACACGAAATCTTCAAACACGACGGCGCGGACGGGGCACAGCTCTCGGACACGTTTCCCGACGCAGCGATCAACTCCGACTGGTCACCGGACGGAAGCCGGATTGCGTTCGACGTAGGTCAGGACCCGGACATCCTCCCCGACATCTGGATCATGAACGCGGACGGCACCGGTCAGACGCAGCTGACCGTCAACGACTGGTGGGATGCGTTCCCGAGTTGGTCGCCTGACGAACAGTGGATCGTGATGGAGTCGGACGGCCCGAACTACCCGGCCACGCAGGGCATCTGGCAGATGAATCCCGACGGCACCGGCCTTGCGCAGATCACGACGATCCCGGCCGGCGTCGCGTTCGACTCCGAGCCCGCCGTCTCGCCCGACAGTGAGTGGATCGCGTTCACCCGGTTCAGGAGCACGTGCAAGTTCCCGAACCGCAACCGATTCGTCGCCGCAGGGTGCACGTCGGCGATCCATCTCGTGCGTCCGGACGGGACCGGGCTTCGCAGGCTGACGTCGTGGGGGCACGCCTCCGCGTCGCCGGATTGGTCCCCGGATGGGACGAAGATCGCGTTCCACCGCTGCGAGGTCTGCAAGCAGGGCGGCTCGCTCGACGTCTACGTCATGAACGCCGACGGCTCCCGCGACCGGCGCCTGACCAAGAGCCCACCCTGGACGGGCGGGCCGTTCATCGCCTCGGGGAACCCGGTGTGGTCCCCGGACGGGACCAAGATCATGTTCACGCACTGGTTCGCGGACAAGCCGCCGCAGTCGACGGTCTCGCCCTTCTTGCGCCCGATGATCGCCTTCCCGACCGGCGACTCGTTCGAGAGCTTGCGCTCCGCGGGGTTCGCCTCGGCCGAGCCGACGATGAAGTACTCGACCGTCTCCTTGGCGTCGACGTCGCGGAGGCGGACGACCGACCCGATCGAGACGACGCTCGTGTCGACCTTCTTGACGTCGATGACGCGGGCATTGGCTAGGCGCTCCTCGAGCTGGGCGATCCGATGCTCGAGCATCATCTGCTCGTTCTTCGCATCGTCGTACTCGGCGTTCTCCGCGATCTCGCCGAACTCACGGGCTGCAGCGATGCGCTCCGCGATCTCGCGGCGCTTGTCGGTGCGCAGCCGATCCAGCTCGCTCTTGAGCTGCTTGTAGCCCTCGGGAGTGAGGAGCACATCCTTCACGAAACGCCTCCAGAAACGAGATCGCGGGGCCCCCGGCCCCGACAACGGCCGGGAATGGTAGCGAGCGCCGAGGACGAGCGCCAACACGCCGCCCACTACCATTGCGGGGCTGATGATCGACCTTCGAGCACCGTGGAACATCGGCCCGGTGGAGGTGCCGACGCGGCTCGTGCTCGCCCCCATGGCCGGTGTCAGCGTCCAGGCGTTTCGGCGTCAGGGGCGCCGCTACGGCGCCGGGCTCGTCTGCTCGGAGATGGTGAGCTGCGCGGGCATCGAGCACCGCAACGAGAAGACGCTCGGCTATCTGCGCGTGGCCGCCGACGAGCATCCACTCGCCATCCAGCTGTTCGGATCGGACCCGCGGCCGATGGCGGATGCCGCGCGCATGGTCGAAGCGGTCGGAGCCGACATCGTCGACGTCAACTTCGGGTGCCCGGTGAAGAAGGTCACGCGCACGGGTGCCGGCGCGCACCTCCTCGAGGACATCGAGCAGGCCTGCCGCATCATCGAGGCAGTCGCGGGCTCCGTGACCGTCCCGGTCACGGTGAAGCTGCGGCGCGGCGTGCGGAACGGCTCGCGGGCAGCGCTCGAGCTCGGCCCTCGGCTCGTCGAGGCCGGCGCAGCGTCGTTGACGCTGCATCCGCGCTCGGCGGAGCAGATGTACACGGGCACAGCGGACCACGAGCTGACCGCCGAGCTCGTGTCTCTGGTCGACGTGCCGGTCGTGGCGTCAGGCGATGTCACGTCCCGAGTGCGCGCTCAGGCCGTTCTCGGCACGACCGGAGCCGAGGCAGTAATGGTCGGACGCGGGGCGCAGGGGAACCCCTGGGCACTGCGCGAGATCGTCGACGGCGACGCGCAGGAGCCCGCGCGAGAGGAAGTGGCCGCCGAGCTCGTCCTCTTCGTCCGAGAAGCGGTCCGAGAGCTCGGCGAGCGACGTGCGACAGGGTTCCTGAAGAAGTTCTACGGCTGGTACCTGGGGCAGGGCCGCTTCCCGAAGCCGTTCAAGCAGGAGCTCCTGCAGCTCGACTCGACCGAGGAGGTCGAGCGCCGCCTGCTCGCCGCTGCGCCAGGTGCGCGCGACATCCTCGAGCGACTCGAGGCCGAGATCCCCTCGGGCGAGGAGATGACGCTCGAGCTGCCGGTCTCGATCTACGGCGGCGGCTAAGCTAGACCGCCTCGGCAGGCACGGGCACGCCGGCGAGCGAGAGGTCCTGTCCGGCTCTGCGCCACATCGCAACGCTCACGGCGGCCGTCCAGAGAGTGATCGCGAGGTAGGCCAGCATCAGTGGGAAGATGAACGGTGCGCCGTCAACCTCCCTGCCGACGACGCTCGCGGCGCCAACGACGAAGAGAGCCGCGGCAACGAATGCGATGACGCCCGTCCAGCGAGGGAGCGCTCCGGTCGCACGAATGCCCAGCCCCGCCCCGAGCATGAACACCGCGTAGGGAACCGCCTGGAGGAACCCGGCGACGTCACCCCCGTACGCCGTCCAAAGTGCATCGCCGCTGACGCCGTGACCGACTGCTCGCACGAAGACGATGCTCATGAGCCAGCCGACGAGGCTGAGAGGCACAGAGGCAGTCATGCCCACGATCGCGACCATCCACCAGACGCTTCCAGCCCTACGAAGACGGGCTGCAACCGCGGCGCCGAAGACGAGCAGCGCGCCGGCGGAGAGCGCTCCGATGTACGCCTCGATCAAGAGCGTCTGCGACCGGCTCGCAGTCACATCCGCGATGGTCGCGATAGATTCGTCCGCTGCAGGCGCGGAGGGGAAGAGCTGGATGAGCGCCATGAGCAGGATTACCGCAACGCCTCCCGCGACGGCGCCTACACGGTCGAGCGTTCGTTCGGGACTGTCTGGCACGAGAACCTCCCGGTCGTTTCCGAGACCGTAGAACTGCCCTCAGCCCGTGTCGTCGCCCGCTCGGCCGATCTCCACCTCTGCCTCACGACAGATGCGAGGTCGTTGCACGGCCGTTAGCGTCTTGCGGATGACGCGCGAAAGGCTGGTCTCCGGAGTACGCGGGGCAGCGGCACGCTGGGGTGACGTCGCACTCGCCGCGGCTTTGACGGTCTTCGTTCAAGTCGACATCTGGACCGCCGACGACTACCTCACGGGCAGCAAGCCGTTCCTAGCCTTCACGTCGCTGCTCATGACCGCGCCCCTCGTGTGGCGTCGGCGGTTTCCGCTCGAGGTAGCGCTCGTCGTCTCGGGGGCGATCGTGCTCCAGGTGATCGTCGAGCACGGCTCACACCCGCCCGACGGCCCGTTCCTCGCCTGGATCGTCACTTCGTACTCGGTGGCGGCACATGCAGACGTGCGCCGCGCCCTCGCCGGAGGTGCGCTCCTGATCGTTGCAGTCGATCTCTGGGCTTACCGAACGGGCGACGACCTCGTCTTCATCCCGGTGATTCTCACCGGGTTCTGGATCGCAGGGAGGATCGTGCGCTCGCGCAATGTCCTCGCGGCCGAGCTCGCCAAGCGGACGCGTGAGCTCGAGCTGGAACGGGAGGAACGCGCACGCCTTGCCGTCGCAGAAGAGCGGACGCGGATCGCGCGCGAACTACACGATCTTGTCGCGCACACGCTCGGCGTGATCACGGTCCAGGCCGGTGCCGAGCGGCTGCACGAAGCACCCGGGACGCCTGCATACGAGGCGCTCATCTCGATCGAACGCTCGGGGCGCCAAGCACTGGCCGAGATGGGCCGGCTCGTCGCGATGCTGCGCACGGAGGCGGATGAAGGCGCCATAGACCCCCAGCCGGGTCTCGCAGGACTCAACGCGTTGCTGGCACGAGTGCGCGAGACCGGGCTCGCCGTCGAGCTCGTCGTCGAGGGGGAGCCCCACGAGCTGGCACCCGGCCTCGACCTCTCGGCCTACCGAATCGTGCAGGAGGCGCTGACGAACACGATTCGGCACGCCCGCTCGCACCGTGCGCGAGTGCTGTTGAGGTGGGAGCCGACGGCACTCCACATCGAAGTCGCAGACGACGGGGTCGGCCCACCCGCCGAACCGCCGCGCAACGGCCATGGGCTTCTCGGGATACGTGAGCGCGTCGCCCTGTTCGGGGGCGCACTGGTCACGGGGCGAAGCGACATGGGTGGGTATCTCCTCGCTGCCACTCTTCCCATCCCCTCGTGAGCTCCGTCCGGATCCTCATCGCCGACGACCAACCGCTCGTCCGGGCAGGGATCCGGCGCGTGATCGAGGCCGATCAGACGCTCTCGGTCGTGGGGGAGGCCGCCGACGGACACGAAGCAGTAGCTCTCGTGCGCGCGCTCCATCCGGACGTCGTGTTGATGGACATTCGCATGCCGATCCTGGACGGCATCGAGGCAACTCGCCGCCTCGTCGAAGAGGGAACGAACGCTCGGATCATCATGCTCACGACCTTCGGCCTGGACGAGTACGTCCTCGGAGCCCTGCGAGCGGGCGCGAGCGGATTCGTGCTCAAAGAGGCGCCACCCGAGCACATCCTCGAGGCCATCCGGGTCGTCGCGGCTGGGGACTCTCTGATCGCGCCGGCTGTGACACGAGCGGTGATCGAGGAGCTCGGCCGAATGCCAGCGCGCACCGAGCTCGCCCTGCGATTGGAAGAGCTGACACCACGGGAACGAGAGGTCCTCGGGCTCCTGGCACGAGGTCTCTCGAACGCCGAGATCGCAGCGGAGCTCGTCGTCGGCGAGGGAACCGTCAAGACGCACGTCGCACACGTCCTTGCGAAGCTGGGAGTGCGCGACCGCGTGCAGGCGGTCGTGTTCGCCTACGAGTCGGGCGCCGTCTAGCTCAGTCGCCTTCTGGAGAGCCCGCGAGCGCCGTCAGGACGCCGAGGCCGACGAAGACCGACCCCGAGACGTACCGCTGGACGCGAACGAACAGGCGCGAACGGCGAAGGACGCCCCCCGCGGTCCCGGCCGCGAGCGCCCACCCGGTATCGAGAACGAGCGCGATCGAGACGAAAACGAGCCCGAGGAAGGCGATTTGTAGCGCCGGCTCCACACCGTTCGGATCGACGAACTGGGGCAGGAAGGCGAGGAAGAACAGCGCGACCTTCGGGTTGAAGACGTTGACCACGACGCCCTGGGCAAAGACACGGCGAAGGCGGCGGCTTCGACCGAGCCTGACGTCGGCCTCGTCTCCGCGCGAGAGGAGTGTCCAGAGCCCCACTCCGATCAGGTACACGGCACCGACGTACTTGACCACGGAAAAGGCGACGGCCGACGAGGCGAGCAGGGCCGAAAGGCCGACTGCGGCGAACGCGACGTGCACGAGCGCTCCGACCTCGATTCCGAGCGCGCCTGCAACACCGGCCCGGCGACCCTGATGGATGCTCCGCGTGACGATGTACAGCACGGCCGGCCCGGGAACGACGATCAGCGCCGCGGACGCGAGCGCGAAGACCGCGAGCGTACCCGGGTCCACGATCACGCGTTGAGCTCCCACACGAGCCGTAGCCCCTCGAGCGTCAGGAACGGATCCACCTGCTCGATCGTGTGCGAGTGGGGAGCGACCAGATCCGCGAGCCCCCCGGTCGCAATCGCCCGAGCCTCGGCCTCCAGCTCGCCGCGGATCCGCCCCACGATGCCGTCGACCTGTCCGGCGAAGCCGTAGACGAGCCCTGACTGCAGCCCGCCGACGGTCGTCTTCCCGATGACGGAGGACGGCGCGGCGTAGTCGATCTTGACGAGTCGGGCCGCTCGGGCGAAGAGAGCGTCCATCGAGATCTCGATTCCGGGAGCGATGACTCCGCCGACATACTCGCCGTCGGACGAGACGACGTCGAAGTTGGTCGAGGTCCCGAAGTCGACCACGATCACGGGTGAGCCGTACCGGCCCTTCGCTGCGACCGCGTTGACGATCCGGTCGGGGCCGACCTCGCGCGGATCGTCATAGCGAATGGGGATCCCGGTCTTCACGCCCGGCCCCACGACGAGGAGCGGCGCGTGCGCCCACTTCTCTGCGAGCAACTGCCACTCGCGAACGAGCACGGGCACCGTCGAGGCGAGGCAGATGCCGTCAACGCTCTCGAAGTCGAGGAGCCCGCCCAGGAGGACTCCGAGCTCGTCGGCCGTCGTCGAACGCTCCGTGGCCAGGCGCCAGTTCTCGGCGAGCACGTCGCCTGCGTACAGGCCGAGCGCCGTCTGGGTATTTCCCACATCGACTGCCAGCAGCACGCCGCAAGTGAATCAGAGGCACGAAATCCACGTTGTCCGCGACGTCGCCAGTTAGTAGAGTCGCGCCACGTTGTTTCGCAGGCGGAGTCGCGGCCCGACGGGGTCCACTATCGCACTCGCGATCGTGGGCGTCGTCTTTACAGGGATCCTTGCCGTGGTCGCGCTACGCCGGCGCAGGAGAGCGAAAGGAGCGCCGATGGCGGACGCCAAGATGATCGTCAAGCGGCTCATCGAGGAGCCGTGGAAAGGGAACTGGGACGTGATCGACGAGTACGCCGCGCCCGGCTACGTCGGTCACGACTCGGCCGAGCCGGAGCCACACCGAGGGCCGGCCGGTCTTCGCGCCAACTTCGAGAAGTACATCGCAGCGTTCCCCGACGGGCGCATCACGGTCGACGATCAGGTCGCCGAGGGCAACAAGGTCGCGACACGTTGGACGGGCCGCGGAACACATACGGGCGAGATCGCCGGGATCGCACCGACGGGCAAGGAGGTCACTGTCACCGGTTTCACGATCTCCAGGCTCGAGGGCGGCCGGGTTGCGGAGGAGTGGACGACCTGGGACACGCTGGGCATGCTCGTCCAGCTGGGAGCAATTCCCGAGCCTGCCCACGCCTAGCATCCAGAACGCGAGAACAGGGCGCAGCGCAAGTCCGCCAGCCGGCGGACTTGCATCAGCAGATCGGGATATCGAAGGGACGGCGCCCGCGGTGGCGAATGTCATGGGCGAACCGGGCATGTCCAGCGCCTTCGCCCACTCCCACCACATGCCCTGCGCCGAATGCGGCGCTTCGGTCGCCGCAGACCAGCAGGGAGACCACGTCTGCGATCCCGAGCGCCGGCTCGAGTACCGGTTGTTCCTGCTCCGAGACGAGGTCGCCGGTTTCGACGAAGGTTTGCGCGGCTATCTCGACTCTGCGCAGGGACGCTTCGCCCAGTGGCTGGCAGCACGCGATCGGCGAAGCGAGCCGCGCTCGTAAGGCGCCATCGTCAAGGCGAGGCAAGCCTCGCCCCTACAGCGGCTCGTCCTCGCTCGAGAGCGGCTGGCCGATTCGCTCGGCGAGCGCCTCGGCGGTCAGGCGCGGCTCCTCGCCTTCACCACGCAGCTCCTCGACGGTCACGTCGCCCGAGGTGTACACCTCGGCGCGCGGGATGATCCTGCTCGGCCGGTTCTTGTCCCAAACCCACACGTCCTCCATGCGCACGTGGAAGAACGGGTAGCTCGCCTGCGGGAGCGCCTCGATGTCGAGCTTGTTGCAGAGGTACGTGGCGTCCTGCGTGAGCACGCAGTAGCGAAACAGCGAGAAGACGGCCGAGTACTCGCGCTTGAGCGAGAGCTCGAGCTCGGCCTCGAACTCGTCGAGCTCGTCGAGGTGGGACATGGGCGCTCAGTGTAGCGCTGCGAGTGCATCCGACACTCGGCCGCGACCCGGGATCACGAGCTCGGGATCGAGCTCGGCGAGTGGCTCGAGCGCGAAGCGGCGCTCGTGAAGGCGCGGGTGAGGCACTCGGAGACCAGGTTCGTCGACCACGTCGTCGCCGTACAACAGGAGATCGAGATCGATGGTCCGCGGCCCCCAGCGCTCGCCGCGCTCGCGGCCGAGCGAGCGCTCGATCGCGAGCAACGTGTCCAGGAGCTCACGCGCGGACAGCGCCGTGTCGATCGACGCAGCCCCGTTCAGGAAGCGCGGCTGATCGACCATCCCGACCGGATCGGTCTCGCGCAACTCCGACACGACGAGAACGTCGACCCCCTCGGCCGCGGCAAGCAGGAAAACGGCGTCGTGGATCGCCTCCACTCGGTTGCCGAGGTTCGCGCCGAGGCCGATGAACGCGCGCGGCACTACGGGCGGAAGCGCTCGACGACCACGGCCGCGTACTCGACGGGCGGGTCGAGCACGACGTCGGGCTTGCGAATGCGCACTCGGACGCGGCTCACCTCGGCGAAGCGCTCGAGGATGCCGTCGGCGACGGTCCCGGCCAGTCCCTCGAGCAACAGGTGCTCCGGGCCCGCGAAGACGTCTCGCACGAGCCCCGCGATGCGCCGGTAGTCGACGGTGTCCTCGATCCGATCGCTCACGGAGGCCGACTCGTCGACGTCGACCCAGAGGTCGACGAGGAACCGCTGTCCTCGCCTCCGCTCCTCCTCGAGGTACCCGTGCCGGCCGAAAACGACGAGGCCGTAGAGCTCGATCGTCATGCGGACACCGTCCCCCGCTCGACGGCTGCTGCCACCGTGAGAGCATCGACCGTCTCGCGTACGTCGTGCGCCCGCAGCATCCAGGCCCCGCGCTCGTACGCTGCGACCGCAGCGCCGACCGACGCGGAGACGCTCCCCGACGTTGCGCTCGGGTCGCCGAGGGCCTTCCCGAGCGTGCTCTTCCGCGAGATGCCGACGAGTACCGGTCGTCCCAGGGCGACGAGCTCTCCGAGGCGCCGGATCAGCTCGAGGTTCTGGTCGGGCGTCTTCCCGAAGCCGATGCCCGGGTCGACGCACGTTCGCTCCTCGCGAATCCCCGACTCGACGGCGAACGCGAGCCGTTCTTCGAGGAAGGCCAACACTTCGGACACGACGTCGTCGTAGTGAGGAGCAGCCTGCATCGTCCGCGGTTCTCCCTGCATGTGCATCAGGCAAAGGTACGCGTCGCTCTCGGCCACGACCGCAGCCATCTCCGAGTCGCCCCGCAGCGCCGTGACGTCGTTGACCAGCTCGGCGCCCACCTCGAGCGCTCGCCGGGCGACCACCGACTTCGACGTGTCGATAGACACCGGTATCCCCGCCAGGCCCTCGAGCACCGGTTCGACGCGGGCGAGCTCCTCGTCAGCGGAGACCGGAGCGGCACCGGGCCTGGTCGACTCTCCGCCCACGTCCACCAGCACCGCGCCTTCCGCCGCGAGGCGCTGCCCGTGCTCGACGGCCGCGGCAGACGACCGGAAGCGGCCTCCATCGGAGAAACTGTCAGGGGTGACGTTGACGACCCCCATCACGGCCGGCCGCGGCCAGCGTGCCTCGAAGGACGTGCGACGAGCCACGGCGCTGAGGGTACCGCCGTCCGGTGCTCCCAGCAGAATCCGCGCTCATGAGCACACCTTCCGGAAACACAGGCCCACTCGGCCAGCCGCGAGGGATCGGCTTCGCGATCCTGATGGCGATCGTCACGTTGTGGATCTACACGTTCTACTGGGTGTTCAAGACGCAGGACGAGGTGAAGGAGCACTCCGGGCAGGGTGTCGGCGGAGTACTCGGGCTCGTGATCTACATCGTGGTCAATGCCGTCACCTGGTTCCTCGTACCCTCGGAGGTCGGGAAGATGTTCAAGCAGGACGGCCGCGAGGCGCCCTTCAGCGGGTGGACCGGCCTCTGGCTCCTGCTCCCGATCGTCGGACCGTTCGTCTGGTTCATCAAGGTGCAGGGGGCGCTCAACCAATACTGGGAGAGCAAGGCGTCCGTCACGACGGCACCACTGCCTCCGGCTCCGGCGGCGTAGTCGAAAGGGCACGTGCGCGGTAGCGCCGCGCGAGCATTCCTGCCGGCTCTTGTCGTGCTGGTGCTCGTGGGTGTGGTCGCAATTGCCGCGACGGGATCGACGCCCTCGGGCTCGGGCGATTCGCGCCGGCCGTCGTACGTGCTCTTCGACACGATCCTCACCCTCTCACTCGTTGCGATGCTTGCATCGGCCGCCTTTCTCGTCTATGTGCTCGCCCACCGGGAGCCAGGCGAGAACCGTCGAACCAAGGACGGCATTCTGTGGTTCGTCGCTCTGGTCGCGCTCGCGATCTTGTTCGCGACATCGGATGCCAGGTCGTGGCTCCTCTCGCAACAGAGCGAGGGGCAGGAGCCCCGCGTGACCACCGAGATCCCGAACATCTCCGAAGGCGTCGAGCGCCCGGACCGGCCCGGGTTCGCATGGCTGCCCGCGGCTGCCATCCTCGCGCTGGTTGCGATCGGTGTCACCGCGATGCTGCTCGCGGAGCGGCGACGTCGGGCTCGAGACGAAAGTCGCAAGGGGGCGGACGAAGCGATCGTCGACATACTCGAGGACACGCTCGACGACCTGCGTCGCGAACAGGACCCGAGGCGCGCCGTCATCGCGGCATACGCGCGTCTCGAGCGTACGCTGGCAGCGCACGGGGTCCCACGAGGTCCTGCTGAGACGCAGACCGAGTACGTCGCTCGGATCCTCGGCGAGCTCGACGTCGACCGAATAGCGGTTCGCCGGCTCACGGACCTGTTCTCGCGAGCCAAGTTCTCGCAGCATGCGGTGGACGTCGGGATGAAGGAGGATGCGATCGCCGCACTCGAGCGGGTGCGGGACGAGCTCCGCGGGACGGCGGATCGGGAGGACGTGCGCGGAGCCGAGGCCGTCACGACCGGGGCGAGCTCGTGACGCGCGACCTCCGGGGCGCAGTGCGAGCACTCGTCGGGCCAACTCTCGCGCTCGCCGTCGTCGGCGCGTTCGCACCAGGGAGCCTCGAGCCGGCAGTTCGCGTCTATGCGCTCGTCGTCTGCGCGGTGGCACTGCGGGTCGCTCTGAGGGCTCTCCGTCGCTCGTTCCCACCAACCCACGCGCTTCGCCGG
Source organism: Actinomycetota bacterium (assembly GCA_020029615.1). Lineage (GTDB taxonomy): Bacteria > Actinomycetota > Thermoleophilia > Gaiellales > Gaiellaceae > GMQP-bins7. The sequence continues at coordinate 461 of JAIBJO010000081.1, read as the reverse complement.
CCCGCGACACGGGATTCCGGCGACCAACCCAGACCATCAAGCCTCGCCCGCATCGAGCACGAGACGGCACTCGGCATGGCCGGAGCCTTCGACCTCCACTTCCACCTCGTCCCGCGAATTCGCGCGATCGCCGCCGGCCTGCTGGCATCCCGCCGGAGAGTCTCGATCGACGACGCTCCCGAGACCCCAGGCGAGATCCTCGGCCCGGAGGTGTGGGCGCTCGTCCGCCCTGATGGCGCCTTGCCCGAGGACCGCCTCGCCCGCGGCCTGTCCACAGCTGAGCTGCGACGAATCGTCGAGTCGCTCGAGAGGATCTAGCGGTGGAGCTAGCCGAGGTCAGAGATCTCTCGAACCAGGTGCTCGACGAGGTCGAGAAGGCAGTCGTCGGCAAGCGGGACCCGCTGGAGCTCGTCTTCCTGGGTTTCCTGGCCGACGGGCACGTCCTGCTCGAGGACTACCCG
>JAIBJO010000080.1 GCA_020029615.1 Actinomycetota bacterium | reverse complement strand
AGCGGTACAGCGCGAGCATGAGCTGTGCACGCGGCCGCTCGCGCAGCGGGTTCTGGACGACGAGCGTCTCGAGCTCGCCGATCACCTCCGCATGACGGCTGCGGGCGAGATCGGCCTCGACCCGCTCCTCGCGAGCAGCGAGCCGCAGCTCGTCGAGTCGTGCGATCTCGGCCTGGGCCCACGTCGCGTACGCGAAGTCCGCGAGCGCCGGGCCGCGCCACAGTCTCAGCGCAGCGTCGAGCGTCTTCGCTGCGCGATCGGGCTCACCGGCGGCGAGTGCGCGACGACCATCCTCGAGGAGGGTCGAGAACTGTGTCGCGTCGAGCTCCTCCAAGACGAGTGCCAGCGAGTAGCCGTGGCCGTGCGTCGTGAGCGAGCTCGAGCCCAGCGTCTTGCGAAGCCGCGAAACGTAGGCCTGGAGCGTCTTCACGGCGCTCGCGGGCGGGGACTCGCCCCAGAGCTCGTCGATCAGGCGATCCGCCGAGACGACCTCGTTCGCATGGATGGCGAGGATCGCGAGGAGCTCCCGCTGCTTCTGGCCGCGTATGTCGACGATCCGGCCCTCGGCGACGGCCTCGAGAGGGCCGAGAATCCTCAGCTCCAAGCGCGCTCCTGGTCGTGTGTGCAGCCGACTGTCGCCCATTTGCATCCGCCTTGCAACTGCGGTCGATCACGTTCGGCCTGCCGACCGCAGCGTAGCGGTCATTACGGAAGGGGTTCACATGCACGAGCACATGCGGTTCTCCCGCGGGGGGATCGTGATCCTCGTCGCCGCGGGAGCGCTCACGTTCGCGGCGCTGGCTTCGGCCGTCGGCTTCTCGGACTGGTCTCCGGCCCAGAAGATCGACGAGATCGGGGGGAACAGCTCTGAGCTGAACACCAGCGCCCTCGACGGCTGCCCGATCCAGTCACCGGACGGGCTGAGCCTGTACGTGGCGTCGAACCGCCCGGGCGGCAAGGGCGGTCTCGACATCTGGATGGCCACGCGCGCGAGCACCAGCGCTCCCTGGGGTGCTCCGCAGAACCTGGGCGAGCCGGTCAACTCGGCCGCGGACGACTTCTGTCCGACTCCAGTGCACGGGAACGGCTTGCTCTTCGTCAGCCGCAAGGTCGTCGTCGGCGTGACGTGCGGCCTCGGCGACATCTACTTCACGCGCTACAACCGAAACCACGGCTGGAGCGAGCCGCAGCACTACGCCTGCGCACCGGCCGGCCCGAACACGATCCTCGACGAGCAAGGCCCATCGCGCGTCGAGATCGACGGCAAGAACCACCTCTACTTCTCGACCTCGGCCACCGCGACGCAGGTCGGAGGCCCGGTCAACGGAAGCATCTACGTGAGCGAGGAGTCGGGCGGCGGGTTCGGGCCGGGCGTGCTTGTCGCCGGAGCCGTGAACAGCGCTGGCAACGACATTCAACCGAACGTCCGCAAGGACGGTCTCGAGATGGTCTTCTCGACGAACCAGGGGCACCCCGGCGCGCTGGGCGGTCAGGACGTCTATGTCGTGACCCGCTCGTCGGCGAGCGATTCGTGGGGCAACCTCACGAACCTCGGCCCTGCGGTGAACACGGCCTTCAGCGAGACGCGCCCGTCGCTGTCGTGGGATGCGAGGACGCTGTACTTCGGACGCGGCGCCGCCGTGGCCGGACAGGCGTGCCCGAGCGCCAGCCCGTGCACCGAGGGCGGCACCGGCGCGTCGGACATCTACGTCACGACGCGCGACAAGCAGTGACGGCCTGAGCCGGGTGGGCGGCACGAGCGTCCTCGCCCTTCCGGCTCGAGGTCGATCACCAGATGCGCCGCCGGGGGACGCTCGTGCCTCCCGGCGGCGCTGCACGTTCCTTGTTCTCGGCGGTGCGGCAGGACAGACTGGCGCATCGTCCGTAACGAGGAGCGGAGCGCAGCTTCCCCGTGCGCTCGCGCAACTCGGCGACAAGGGCCCCTGCGCGCCTTCCGGGCTTCGAAGGCCTCGTCGCGAGCGACCTGCGTCGTGAGAACCGCCGTCGTGCAGCCGACTGTTGCGGATCTGCAACCGCTTTGCAACCTGCCGCAGCGACCCTCTTCGCAGCAGCGTCGGCCACTTCGACGCACGAGCGCGAGCTCCGCACGGAGCTCGCAGAAGGAGGGTCTGATGACACGCTTCTTTCGAGGGTCGACCGCGATCCTCATCACCGTCGCCGCGCTCGCGCTGACCGGGCTCGCCTCAGCGGCGTGGGCGTCGGCACAGAAGATCGACACGATGAACGGCAACAACGCCGAGCTCAACACACCGTCCCTCGAAGGCTGCCCCATCCAGTCACCGGACGGCCTGAGCCTGTACATGGCGTCCAACCGGCCGGGAGGGAAGGGCGGGCTCGACATCTGGATGGCCACTCGCGCGAGCGCCAGCGCCGCGTGGGGAGCTCCGCAGAACCTCGGCGAGCCGGTCAACTCGGCCGCCGACGACTTCTGCCCGACGCCCGTCGGCACGCGAGGCCTGTTCTTCGTGAGCAGGGAAGCGCTCCCGGGAGCCTGCGGTCAGGGTGACATCTACTTCACCCGTCGCGACGCCGCGGGAGCCTGGGTGGAGCCAGTGCGCCTTCTCTGTGCTCCCGCCGGCCCCAACAGCGATCTCGATGAGCAAGGGCCGTCGTGGGTCGACGTCAGCGGCAAGCTTCGTGGGACGAAGGCCCTCTACTTCTCGCGCAGCTCGGTCACTCCGAGCGTCGCGGGCCAGATCTTCATGAGCACGAGGGAGAATGGAGCCCGTTTCGGGCCGGCGCTCGCCGTCGCAGAGCTGAACGACGCAACGGCGAACGACATCCAGCCGAACGTTCGCTCGGACGGGCTCGAGGTCGTGTTCACGTCGAACCGATCCGGGACGCTCGGCGGTCAGGACCTCTGGGCCGCGACTCGCGGGACGATCAGCGACCCGTGGTCGACGCCGGTCAACCTCGGCCCGGTCGTGAACACGGGTGCGGCCGAGACTCGACCGTCGCTCTCACGCGACGGCAAGCAGCTCCTCTTCGGCCGCACGCCCGGCCCTGAGGGCTCGGGCGACATCTACATCACGACTCGGTAACCGCAGATAAGGCGAGGGGGCTCAGAGCCCCCTCGCCTTTCGGTGGGCTTGCGAGTTGCGTCGCAGTTCGAGCTGGGCTGGGCTGCCGCGCGCGCCGGGCCTGCCTCGTTCGACACCTCGACTCCGCGACGTCCAGCTGCGCCGCCGGGAGACACTCGTGCCTTCCGGCGGCGCTGTGTCTCTTGTCCTCGAGCCCGCGGTCGGACACACTCCCGGCACCGCCGTTGACCAGGGAGAGGAGCGCGAGATGTCCGACCAGGTGAAGTACGTCCTCGACGAGAGCCGGCTTCCGGAGGCCTGGTACAACATCGCGGCCGACCTCCCGGCACCGCCTCCGCCCGTGCTCCATCCGGGCACCGGGCAGCCGGTCGGTCCTGACGACCTCGCGCCGCTCTTCCCGATGCAGATCATCCTGCAGGAGGTCTCGACGGACCGTCTCATCACGATTCCGGAGGAGGTGCGCTCGGTCTACCGGCAGTGGAGGCCGACGCCTCTGTATCGCGCCCGCCGCCTCGAGCAGGCGCTCGAGACTCCGGCCCGCATCTTCTACAAGTACGAGGGTGTGTCGCCGACGGGGTCCCACAAGCCGAACACGGCCGTCGCGCAGGCGTACTACTCGAAGCAGGAAGGCGTGAAGCGCCTCACGACCGAGACCGGCGCCGGCCAGTGGGGCTCCGCGCTCGCCTTCGCCGGCGGGATCTTCGGCCTCGAGGTGGATGTGTGGATGGTCAGAGCGTCCTATGACCAGAAGCCGTACCGACGCGGGCTGATCGAAGCGTTCGGTGCGCGTGTCGTCGCGAGTCCGTCGGAGGAGACGAACGCGGGCCGCACGATCCTCTCCGAGCATCCCGACTCGACCGGCTCGCTGGGCATCGCGATCTCCGAGGCGGTCGAGGCTGCGGCGCCCAGGGAGGACACGAAGTACTCGCTGGGGTCGGTGCTCAACCACGTCCTCATGCACCAGACCGTGATCGGCGAAGAAGCGCAGATGCAGATGGACGAGGCCGAGGACTACCCGGACATCCTCATCGGCTGCACGGGCGGCGGCTCGAACTTCTCGGGGCTCACGTTCCCCTTCATCGGCCGCGCGCTGCGCGAGGAGGCCAAGATCCGCGTGATCGCCGTCGAGCCGGCTGCGTGTCCCAGCCTCACGAAAGGCGTCTATGCATTCGACTTCGGCGACACGGCCCATCTGACGCCACTCGTGAAGATGCACACGCTCGGCTCGACGTTCGTCCCGCCGCCGTTCCACGCGGGCGGACTGCGCTACCACGGGATGGCGCCGATGGTGAGCCATCTCCACGAGCTCGGGCTGCTCGAGGCACGCTCGTACACACAGACCGAGGTCTTCGCAGCCGGGGTCGAGTTTGCGCGGATCGAGGGGATCCTCCCTGCACCGGAGGCCAATCACGCAGTGAAAGCCACGATCGACGAGGCGATCCGCTGCCGCGAGGAGGGCGTGTCGCAGGCGATCCTCTTCAACCTCTGCGGGCACGGCCACTTCGACATGCAGGCGTACATCGACTACGCCGCGGGGAACCTCGTTGACTACGCCTATGCGGAGGAAGAGGTGGCGCTGGCGCTCGCCGGGCTCCCGGCAGTCGCGTAGATCACGCCACGCGCGGGTCGAACACGCGGATCATCGCCGCGACGTCTCGCACGCCGGGCACCTTCGCCACGCGCTGCACGAGCTCGTCGGCGCGATCGGAGCCCTCGACGGCTCCCTGGAGTGTCACGACGCCGCACTCGACCTCGACGTCGATCGCGCCCGCCGGCACACCGACTGCGGGAAGGGCGTCGCCCAGGACACGTTCCTCGATCGTGGCATCGTCCACCATCGTGGGACTCGACTCGCTTCGACGGCGTCGCGCCAGCGCGCGATTCGCGAGAAATGCCGTGCTGAGACCTAGGATGAACGCCTTCGTCGAACGCATGGACATCACCCCTCGGGTCGTGGTCTGGCGGCTCGACTCGGACGATCTCCAGGGTGCCAACGGATTGTGAAGAGCGTGTGAGAGCTTCCCTGGCCTGACGGGCCCGAAACCGAGGAAGTCCCGCAGCGGCCACGAAGTCTCGGGCATGGCCACGCCGGAGGTGCGCGTCGTCGCCGTTCGCCCGCGGACGATCTTCCTCGTCCTCGGTATCGGTGTGCTCGTCGGCTTGGTGCTCGTGCTCGGCTACCTCGCGTGGCACGTGCTGACGTGGATCCTCATCGCGGCGCTCCTGGCAGCGGCTCTCAATCCGGCGGTCGAAGCGTTCGAGCGGCGCGGGCTTCGTCGGGCGTATGCAGCGTCCGTCGTCTTCGTGATCGCACTGCTCGTCATCACCGGGATCGGCTTTCTCGTGATCCCGCCACTCGTCTCGCAGGTGACCGACTTCGGCAACGCCGTCCCGGACTTCATCGACGACCTCACGGCGGGCCGCGGCCCGTTCGGGTGGCTTCAGGACGAGTACCAGATCGTCGACCGCATTCGCGCTGCGATCGAGGAGCAGGGCGTGGGAGGGGTTCTCGGCCTCTCGGAGCCCGTGCTCGACATCGTGCGCAGCGTCGTCACCGCCGTCGTGGGCGTCATCACGATCATCTTCCTCACCTACTTCATGCTCCTCGAGGGGCCGCGGACGGTCGCAGGGCTCCTGAATCTGCTGCCGGATGCAACCAGGCCGCGCTATGAGCGAGTCGGACGAGACATCTACCAGGCGATCTCGGGCTACGTGACCGGGAACCTGCTCATCAGCCTGATCGCCGGCGTGCTTGCGACGATCGTCCTCTTCGCAGTCGGCAGCGCCTACGCGGTCGCGCTCGGACTGCTGGTCGCCGTCCTCGATCTCATCCCGCTCGCGGGAGCAACGCTCGCGGCGATCATCGTCTCGACGGTCATCTTCATCGAGACGGACTGGATCCGGTGCATCGTCGTCATCGCCTTCTTCATCGCGTACCAGCAATTCGAGAACCACGTGCTGCAGCCGCTGGTGTACGGGAGGACGGTGCAGCTGTCGCCCCTTGCGGTGCTCTGCGCCGTGCTCATCGGCGCGCAGCTTGCCGGCATCCTCGGGGCGCTGCTGGCGATCCCGGTCGCGGGCTCGCTACTCGCGATCGTTCGCGAGGTCCTTCAGTACCGGCAGGAGACGGCCGCCGAGACGTGAGTTGCGTGCCTCGCGCGCCAGAACCTCGTGGGGAGAGGGTCCGGCGAGCCCGTCTGCCCCCCTCGGCTTCCCCAACCTGCAGGGGTCGAACCTCGTCGAACCGACGCGCCCGTCCCCTCAGCTTATGCGTATTTCGCACTAGCGCCAGATGCACTGCCCGTACGGTGCGGGCCGAGCCACGCCACGGCTTCGAGGCACCTCAGCAGGGGCGACAGGACTTGAACCTGCAACCCCCGGTTTTCAGCAGGGGCGACAGGACTTGAACCTGCAACCCCCGGTTTTGGAGACCGGTGCTCTGCCAGTTGAGCTACGCCCCTAGGTTGCAGGCTCGAGTGTAGCCCGCGTGCCCCTGTGGCTCTGAGCCACGAAGTGGCCTACCCTGCCGAGCGTGCACCGGCGCGCGCTGGGACTTCTGTTCGCGGCACTCTCGACGGGCCTCGGGATCATCGCCGTCTTCTCGGCGCTCGAGGGCGGAGGCGCGTGGGTGGTTGCGCTGGCGGCGGGTGCGCTCGCCTTCTGGATGGGCGATCTCGCACGACGCGCACTGATCCGAAGGAGGGCCTGAGGAGTCCGCCTCCGCGCGGCGTATTCTCTCCCCGTGGCCGCGGTCGATCAGACTCAGGCGCTCTGGCAGGAGTTCCGCAAGTCCGGAGACCAAGCGCTCCGCGACCGGCTGATCCTGACCTACGCGCCGCTCGTGAAGTTCGTGGCCGGACGGGTCGGGGCCAGCTTGCCGTCCCATGTCGACGAGCAGGATCTCGTGTCGTACGGCCTCCTCGGGCTGATCGGCGCGATCGAGCGATTCGACCCGAGTCGAGAGATCAAGTTCGAGACCTTCGCCATGGCGCGCATCCGTGGCGCGATCATCGACGAGCTGCGGTCGCTCGACTGGGTCCCGCGCTCGGTGCGCACACGCGCCCGTCAGATCGAGCGCGCCATCGCCGCCCTCGAGAAGGAGCTCATGCGCGCTCCGACCGACGACGAGATCGCGAAGAAGCTCGGTGTCACGGGCGACGAGCTCGAGGAGAGCCTGCACGAGATATCCCGCTCGTCGGTTGCCGCGCTCGACGAGCTCTGGTCTCCCTCCGGAACCGGTGACCAGATCGCTCTCATCGACACGATCGAGGACGAGTCGGGCCCCGATCCGGAGGCCTCGCTAGAGCTGACCGAGGTCAAGGAGGCGCTCGCAGAGGCGATCTCGGACCTCCCCGAGCGCGAGAAGCTCGTGGTCACGCTCTACTACTACGAGGAGCTGACGCTCCGCGAGATCGGCGAGGTGCTCGGTGTTACCGAGTCCCGCGTCTCCCAGCTGCACACGAAGGCGATCCTGCGGCTGAAGGCGCACCTCTCGGGCGGCGCCCGCGAGCCGGCCGAGACCTAGCGCGGCGTTCCACCCGCGCAGAGGCGGCCTGGCTTCGGCCAGGCGTCCTGCCGCGCGCCTGCGGCGTCTCAAGGGCGTCAACCGCGCGGCGGCGCCGACTAAGCTGTCGCGCGAATCGAACCCAGGAGGACTGACCGCCCATGCCCGAGCCCGCCAAGCTTCGCAACGTCGCCGTCGTCGGCCATCGCGGCACGGGGAAGACGTCACTGATCGAGGCGATCCTGTTCCAGTCGGGAGCCGTCAACCGGCTCGGCACGGTCGAGGCGGGGACGACGATCTCGGACTCGGACGAGGACGAGCACAAGCGCCAGCTCTCGATCGCGATGTCACTCGAGCATGCGAACTGGCAAGACCGCAAGCTCAACCTGATCGACGTGCCCGGCGACCCGAGCTTCCAGGGTGAGCTGCGCACAGCCGCGCGAGTCGTCGAAGGAGCGCTCGTCACCGTTTCGGGCGTCATGGGCCTCGAGGTGGGAACGTCGCGTGCCTGGAAGCTCGCCGCCGAGCTCGGCCTCTCGCGCGTCGTGTTCGTGAACATGCTCGACCGAGAGCGCGCCGACTTCTTCCGCACGCTCGAGCAGCTCCGTTCTCAGCTCTCCACCCGGTGCGTCGCCGTTCACATCCCGGTCGGGTCGGAGCACGAGCTCACGGGGATCGTCGACGTGCTCCACATGTGCGCGTACACGAGCCCTGAGGGAAGCAAGGAAGGCGAGCCGGGCCCCATCCCCGAGGACATGGCCGACCTGGTCGCGGAGTACCGCGAGAAGCTTCTCGACGCCGTGGTCGAGACCGACGAGGCGCTCATGGAGCGCTACCTGGAGGGGCAGGAGCTCGATGCGCACGAGGTTGCAACCGCGCTGAAGGCGGCCGTGACCAGCGGCGATCTCTTCCCGGTCGCATGCGGCGTTGCGACGAAGAACCTCGGTACGCACGCTCTCCTCGATCTCCTCGTCGAGGGGGTTCCGTCGCCGGCGAAGAAGGCATCGTCGATCGACGTCGACGGCGCGTCCACCGCGCTCTTCGTCTTCAAGACCGTCGCGGACCCGTTCGCGGGTCGAATCAATCTCTTCCGCGTGCTGAAGGGGCGGGCGACTGCGGAAACGACGCTCGTGAACCTCCGTGGCAAGGGGAAGGAGCGGCTCGGCACCCTCCTCGAGTTGCAGGGCAAGGAGCACAAGCCCGCGCTCGATTTCGGGGAGGGCGACATCGGCGCCGTCGCCAAGCTCAAGGAGGCGCAGACGGGCGATCTGCTCGTCGACAAGGATGTCGCGGTCGAGCTTCCGGACTTCGGGTTCCCGGAGCCCGTCATGAGCTTCGCGATCACTCCGAAGTCGAAAGGGGACGAGGAGAAGGTCGCAACTGCGATTCGGCGACTCGCCGAGGAGGACCAGACGCTCCGCCTACGTCGCGACCAGCAGACCGGCGAGGAGATCCTCTCGGGGATGAGCCAGATGCACGTCGAAGTGGCGCTCGACCGCGCAAGGAGGCGCTTCGGCGTCGAGGTAGAGCTACACCCGCCGCGGGTTCCGTATCGCGAGACGATTCGCCGTGAGGCTCGCGCGCACGGCCGCTACAAGAAGCAGACGGGCGGGCGCGGGCAGTTCGGGGACTGCCATATCGTCGTCGCGCCGAGCGACGAGGGCTACGAGTTCGTCGACAAGATCGTCGGAGGCGTCATCCCGCAGAGCTTTCGGCCGGCCGTGGACAAGGGGATCCAGGAGGCGATGCACCACGGAGAGCTCGCCGGTGCGCCCGTCCAAGGTGTCAGGGTCGAGCTCGTCGACGGCTCGTATCACACGGTCGACTCGTCGGAGATGGCCTTCAAGATCGCGGGCTCGATGGCCTGGAAGGACGCATACATGAACGCCGATCCGGTGCTCCTCGAGCCGATCATGGAGCTCGAAGTGACTGTTCCCGACGAGGCGGTCGGAGCGGTGAACGGCGACCTCAACTCACGGCGCGGTCGCCTGCAGGGGATGGAGCCGGTGAGCGGCATGACGACGATTCGCGCCGAAGTTCCCATGGCCGAGCTCCTCACCTACGCCCAGTCACTGACGTCGATGACGGGCGGTCGCGGTGACTACTCGATGCACTTCCTCCGCTACGAGGACGTGCCGTCCCACGTCGCGCAGAAGGTGATCGAGGAGACGCGTCGCGAGCGGGAGGCTGCGAAAGCCTGAGGACTGGGTCTGCGGAGCCAGACCCGAGGCATCTCGCGCCTGACTTCAGCCAGGCACCCGTCTGCCGACTTTTCCACCCCTTGTGGATAACCCGGGAGTCCCTGCTAGGGTCCGCTTCATGCGGGTGACGAAGGCGACCGTCCGCCGCGCGTGCGCAGTTTGCGAGCGGACGTTGCTGCAGGGGGAGTACACGATCAGGTTCTCGCCGGACGGGGTGGAGTTCGTCGACGTGTGCCCGCTGTGCCAGGACTTCGCGCTGGACTACGGCTGGGTGCGTGAGGGCGGGCCGATCTCGCCCACGCTCTCGGCGCACGCGCGGAAGAAGCGCCCACGCTGGGCGCAGTTCCTCGGCGTCGGGAACGGAGACCCGCAGCCCGTCGTACCGGAGCCCGTCCTTCGCCGGCTCTCCGACTCCGAGGCGGCGCTCGTCGAGGCCGCCGACCTTTTCAACGCCAGCCTCTTCCGGCGCACGGTGGAAGGTGTCGCGCGCGCGTTGGGAGCGCCTCTCGTCTCGATCGTGCCGCTCTCCGGCGTCAACAGCGAGCTCGTCCTGACGTTCGCCTGGGAGATCACGTGGTACCAGTACCGCGTGCTGCCCGAGGCGGGGCAGCCGATCCGCCTCGCCGATCGCGGCGCCGACATCTCCGAGATCGAGGGCGCGTTCACAGACTGGAACGCCGGCCTCGACGAGAGCGGTCGCGTCGTCCCGAACGTCGCGCGCTAGCCCGGAGCGCATGGTGCGTCGCTTCAGCGGCGCACCGGCCGTTTCGCCCACCGCTAGGCTCCGACCATGGCGACCACGGAGACACGCACGCATCAGAACTACATCGCCGGCGAGTGGGTGGATGCCGCCTCCGGCGAGACCTTCGACTCGACGAGCCCGGCGGACGGCGAGCTGATCGGCACGTTCCCGCGCTCGGGCGCAGAGGACGTCGACCGCGCCGTCGCGGCCGCGAAGGAGGCGTTCGCCGAGTGGCGCCTCGTGCCCGCACCGAAGCGTGGCGAGGTGCTCTTCCGCTTCGCACAGCTCGTCACCGACAACAAGGTCGAGCTCACCGACCTCATGACGCACGAGATGGGGAAGGTCAAGGCGGAAGCCGGCGGCGACGTCCAGGAAGCGATCGACATGAGCTTCTACATGGGCGGCGAAGGCCGGCGACTCTTCGGGCAGACGACGCCATCCGAGCTTCGGGACAAGTTCCAGATGTCGGTCCGCATGCCGATCGGTGTGATCGGCGTGATCACGCCCTGGAACTTCCCGATCGCGATCCCGTCCTGGAAGATCGCGCCGGCGCTCGTGGCGGGGAACACCGTCGTCTTCAAGCCCGCGAGCGACACTCCGGCGCTCGGGCAGCGGTTCGTCGAGCTGCTCGACGAGGCCGGAGTGCCGAAGGGTGTCGTGAACATCGTCCACGGAGGCGGCGGCGCCGTCGGCGATCGCCTCGTGCGCCATCCGGACGTTCCCGTGATCACGCTCACCGGCTCACGCGATACCGGCGTCAAGGTGCTCGAGGCGGCCGCCGATCGGCTGAAGCACGTCCATCTCGAGCTCGGCGGCAAGAACGCGATCATAGTCATGGACGACGCGGACCTCGACCTCGCGCTCGACGGGATCCTCTGGTCGGCGTTCGGCACGTCGGGCCAGCGCTGCACCGCGACGAGCCGCGTCATCGTCCACGAGAGCGTCTACGACCGGCTCGCCGCGCGGCTCGTGGATCGCGCGGAGGCGATGCGCCTCGGGCCCGGCTGGGAGGACGACACCGACGTCGGTCCCGTCATCAACGGCGCGGCGCTCGAGAAGATCCACTCGTACACGCAGATCGGCCGCGACGACGGCGCGACGCTCCTCACGGGCGGCGAGATCGCCGACGAGGGCGACCTCGCGAAGGGCTTCTACTACCGCCCGACCCTCTTCGGCGACGTCGAGCCCGGCATGCGGATCGCGCAGGAGGAGATCTTCGGGCCGACCTTGTCGCTGATCCGCTTCCGCGACGAAGCCGACGCGATCCGGATCTCGAACGGCATTCGCTACGGCCTTTCGTCCTCGATCTTCACCCGCGACGTCAACCGTGCCTTCCGCGCCATGCGCGACCTCGAGGCGGGGATTACCTACATCAACGCGGGGACCATCGGCGCCGAGGTGCACCTCCCGTTCGGGGGCACGAAGGAGACGGGGAACGGCCATCGCGAGGCCGGGCAGGCCGCGCTCGACGTCTTCACCGAGTGGAAGTCGGTCTACGTCGACTACTCGGGAACGCTGCAGCGCGCGCAGATCGACAACGCGTAGGGGCGAGGCTTGCCTCGCCCTGGTCGCGTCAAGCTCGTCTGGTTCGTGCCCGAGGACGCGCTCGACGCAACGCGCGATGCCGTGTTCGCGGCAGGCGCCGGGGGGATCGGCGACTACGAGCGCTGCTCGTGGTACACGGCGGGCACCGGGACGTTTCTCGGCGGCGAGGGCACGGCGCCGGCGTTCGGCGAGAGCGGGAGGGAGGAGCGAGTGGCGGAGCTGCGTATCGAGACCGTCGTTCCCGCAGACCGTCTGACAGAGGTCGTGGCGGCCCTACGCGCGGCGCACCCGTACGAAGAGCCGGCCTTCGACGTCTACGCGTTGCTCGAGCCGTGAGCCGCCGACAGGATCAAGGACGACACGGGGCCTGGTGGCTCAGAGCCGCACCGTGGAGTGCGCCGTCGAGATGAAGGCGAAGCTCTTCACCGACGGTGGCTCGCGCGGGAACCCCGGTCCGGCCGCCTACGCCTTCGTGCTCGAAGCCGAGGACGGCACGGTGCTCGACGCGCGCGGTGAGGCGATCGGCGTCGCGACGAACAACGTCGCCGAGTACTCGGCGCTCGTCGCCGGGCTCGAGCGCGCGGTTGAAGCGGGCATCGACGAGCTCGAGGTCGTCTCCGACTCCGAGCTCCTCGTCAAGCAGATGCGTGGGGAATACAAGGTGAAGAACCGTGCCCTGCAGGATCTGTTCCTCGACGCGTCACGCGCGGCGCGGAAGATCCATCGCGTGACCTACACGGCCGTTCGCCGCGAGCACAACGAGCTCGCAGACAGCCTCGTCAACGAGGCACTCGACCGACCCGTGTCCTGACGAGACACCGTGTCCAAGGGTCGGCATGCAGGCACGGTCGATCGCAGTCGGAAGGCGATTCCGCACGGCGCAGAGCACAGCTGATACCTGATGCGTCCGGCTTGCCACCGGATCCGGTTCGACTCCGGCGCCTTCCGATCAGAGCGGTCGGCGAGAGGCCGCGGTGTGGCAGCCGCAGGTATCGGCTTCTCGCCCGACCTGCTTCCGAGCTACGATGCGATGGGTATCAGTCGTGCTTCGTGGGGTATCGCGAGCGGCCCGCTTCGGTGGGCCGCTCCTCTTGTTGCGCGACCTGAGAGAATGCGCCCGCGGTGAGCCTTCACCACGTCCGCATCGAGTACTGCGTCCCCTGAGGGGCGCTGCCGAACGCCGCCGGTCTGGCGGCGCGGATCCTGGAGGACTGGGAGGGCTCGGTCAGCGCAGTCGAGGTCGTGACGGGCGACGGCGGGATCTTCGACGTCCACGTCGACGGCGAGCTCGTCTTCACGAAGTCGATGCTCGGTCGCTATCCGCAGCCCGACGACGTCGTGCCGCTCCTGCGCGAGAAGCTGGACGCATAGCCGCGGCTATACTCAGCCACCTCGCGGATGTAGCTCAGTTGGCTAGAGCGTCTGCTTGCCATGCAGAAGGTCGAGGGTTCGAGTCCCTTCATCCGCTTCAGAAAAGCCCCGCTAGCCGGGGTTTTTTGTTGCCTCCGCAGTAGCCAGCACACGCTCCAACTCCTGATTTGTGCCCATTTGTGCCCAATGGATCGCTCGATCGTAGGCTCGCAGGTGTGCTCCTGAGAGCCGCTCGCGCCTCTTCGTCGCCTGCGTGTAGACGCGGAGCGTGAAGCGAGCGTCCGTATGTCCGATCTGCGCCGAGGTGTAGGCGACGTCGTCACCGGCCGCGGAGCGAAGGCTCGCGAACGTCCTCCGCAACGAGTGGAACGTGATCGACCCGATCGGCGCAATCCCGTCCTTCACGAGCTCCTCGTTCGCCGTAGCGATCGCCGGCGCGAGCACGTCACGCCGGAGGTTCGATGGGTTGTTCTGCCTCCCGGTCGAACTCGGTAGCACGTAATCGTCCGGGCGATCGAAGTCCGACTCGCGCCTGGTGGTGGCGACACAACGAGCACGGCGAGTACGAGGGCAACGACGTCTATGCGGACCCCTCGATCAAGGCGTCGCAGGGGCTCTCGAGCAAGTTCGGGGTTCCTGCGAGCGTCCTCACCGAGTACCGCGAGCACGGCATCGACAACCTTCGCCGCGCGAACAACGACCGCGCCGCCGGATATGCGCGCCTGCTCGAGCTCGTCCACCCCGACCCGAAGCGCCCGTTCCCCGGCTGGCACCCACGCTCGGGCGAGTACGGATCGCCGCGCCTGTTCATCTTCTCCACCTGCGAGCACCTGATCGCGCAGCTGCAGTCGGCGCCGATCGCGAAGGACGGCTCCGAGGCGGGCGAGGCGGTCGACGCGAAGTGGGAGGGCGCCCACGGGCACTCCCACGCGAGCGCCCGCTACTCGGTGCTGTCGCGGCCGGCGCCTTCTGAGCTCCCTGATCCCGAGCCGACCGACCTGCGCGCGCTCGAGAACGTCCGCCGCTTCAACTACATCCTCGACTACGAGCGCCACCAGCGTGACCAAATCGTCCGGCCTCAGCGCTTCGTCGAGGTCTGATATCTCGCCTCACAGACGTATTCAGCATCCCCGAGGAGCCTTTCGCCGTTGTCGGGGCAGCAGCGATCAAGATGACGAGCTCGCCCCCACGCTTCCTGTTACAGACCGTCCGCTTCCACACGGTCTGCTCAAACGAGAGCACACTCGCCACGACAGTGCGACCTCACCGGTCGTATCGCATCATGTTCGCCTAGCCTGCACGGAGCGAGCTCTACTCGGGCTCGTCCTCAGGCTCAGAGTGAGGGGCAAGCTCAGCCGGGATCTCGAAGAGGTTCCTCAGAACCTGGGTTGTGAACTGCAATGCCCGCCGCGCCGTCTTCTCATCGACGTGGGACGCGTGCACAAGGACGCGGGTCGCGTCCTCGTAGTACTTGCGTAAGCCATCGGGCAGGTGCTCGACGCGAACATCAGCACCGTCCTCGGGCACGACCTTCAGCAGCTGAGCCTGCGGGTAGTTCAGAGGGGTGTGCTCGATCAGGATGGTACGACCACAGTGCGGGCACGAGATCACTGACGAGTCTCGCGAATCGCGCTAATAGATGTGAAGTTTGTCCAGGAGCGCAAGCGGGTCATCGACGCACTCGAACAGATCCTTGTTGTGCTTGATCATCTTGCTTTGCATGTAGACGCGAAGCCATTGCTTGTAGATGTACAGCTCATAGCGATCGAACGTCTCTCTGAGTGGCAGGTCACGCTGCGCGACGAGCCCTGCCAGGTACATCGCACACTCGAAGCCGAGCGAAATCGACTGAAAGTACGGAGAGCCAATGGCCGAATCGCCGGCGAGGAACACCGGCGAACTGGCGAACGGGTGATTGCTATGCCCCGCCGTGAGCCACTGCCGGCTAGTCGCATTCCGGGCCCGATACAGATCCAGTGGTATCCGGAGAATCTCGAGGTCGCCGAGCACTTCGCCGTGAGTTTCCTGCTTGATCTTGTCGATGAAACGGTCCATGGACTGGGCGACGTCCGGAAAGTTGCTCCGAAGCCACTGGCCGTCGAATCGGGATGGCATCGCCTCATAGTCCTCGGCGGTGATGTTGACGATGCCCGTCACGTGGCTGACGCTGCCGTCGGCGTGTGTGCGGTGGACCATCGGAATGAACTTGTAGTGAGCGTTCTCGATGTTCTTGTAGTACTTGCAGTACTCGTTGCAGTCGTACGTCTGGCCGTACAAGAACGTGATGACGAGCGCGTATTCGAGTCGGATGTTGAGCGTGTTCGTGCCTCTCTCCACCTCGTCGGAGCCTGCCGCCAGGTGATCTCGAAGCAGCGACTTGCTGCCCGTGCAGTCGATCAGGATGTCTCCCCGCTCGAGCATCGCCACCGCGTCCTCTGCCGATACGACGGCCGCGGTGCGCTGCACCCCATTCGACCTGCGCGTATCGATCAGATCGCTGAGGGAGCGCTCGATGGCGTTGAGCGGGCAGAACCCTAATGCCCATCCGCGAAGAAGTGTCATCAGGTCCAAAGGAATCGACTGTCTGAACGCGAGGCCCTCGTCGAGCTCTGCCGGATCGAAGACCGCCTCGATGTTCTCTCCATCGATGTGATCGTCGCGGTAGCTCTCGACGGAATCCGCTACGAGGTATGACCCGAGCCGGACCATCCGGGTACGGGTGTACTCGCGTCGCTTCTCGTAGAGGTGCACGGAGAACCCCTCTACCGACTGGAGCAGTGCCGTCAGCAGGAGACCTACCGGGCCCGCGCCGAGGACATGCACCCGGCCCGAGGAAGGCAGGGTCTCGAGGTTCGTGGAACCAGACTGCGGGGGCATTCGCCTCCTCGTTCGAGCCGCAGATCGGCGGCGCTCAGAGATGAGCCGGACCGCGCCTCCGATGCAACGCGGCCCGGCTGTACGTGTGACTAGACGCCGACCAGCGTGCCGGCTTCGACCTCGTCGAAGTAGGAGATCTGAACAGAGTCGGCATCCACGCCCGCCTGGCTCATTGCTTCCTTCAACTCAGGCATGGCGAAGAAAGCCTTCGCGGCCTCGAGTGAGTCGAATGTGTGGGTGACGATGACCTCGTGACCTTCTTCCAGGCGTCGAAGTCGGCAACGCGGTGGCGGACAAGAGAAATGGTGCTCGTCATGGTGCCCCCTTCCGGGGCGGGTGCCCTGCTGCGAGACAACGGGCTTCAGAAGAAGCGCGCAACGAAGGCGAGGCTCAAGAGTCTACTCCTCAGCAGCTGACGGAGCACGGTATGGCCACTGGGCCGATGTCGGCGGAGTGACATCGGGCGATGGTGATGACAAGTGTCACGGCGGGGCGGGGACGGACTCGGCCGTGTTGTGTGAAGCGATCACGAGTGTCCCATAGGACAGGTTTCGCGTCCGTACGCTCGATAGAAGCCCACAGGGCCCCGGGGGCGACCGACGAGTACCGTGGCCTCATGGAAGAGGCTGATCGTGAGGTGCTCGAGTTCATCGGCGATCAGGGCAAGACGGCCGAGCAGGTTTCCGACCGCTTTCCAGCGTTCGACCTAGAGCGCCTCGTTCGAGCCGAACTAGCTCGGCCGCGCCGGACCAACCCGGTCAAGTCGCAGTCGCGCCACACTCCGGCGGACGAGCACACGTTCTACGTGCTCACGTCTCGCGGAGCCGAGGCAATCGGCCTCGCTCCGTACACGCTTCACTCCGACTGAGCTGCTGCCTAGTTCACCCTGCCCGCCTCGAGCTCCCGCTCCTCGATCCGCAGGCTCCGCGAGCTCTCGATCGTTCGTGGGACGAAGCGTCTACGGGAGGTACTGCTCGTCGATCGCGGCGACTTCGCCGTCCTCGACGGTGACCCAGTACTGCGACTCGGAGCCGCGGTACTCGTCGGTGAGGCGCTTCGGCTCAGGATCGGCGAACGACGCAGCGAGATCCTCGAACGTTCCAGGTACGTCCTCGCGGCAGCCGCCGTTACAGTGAAGGTGCGTCACGCTCACGTCCGAGGAGATGAGGAGGTCGACCGTCGTCTCGTCTGGGTTGCGCACGTAGTAGTCGTTCTCAACGCTCTCTCCCTCCTCGATCACGCCGTCCTCGGCGGCCGCGCGGTTGGCCTCTTCGCCACTCAGGAACTCGGCGGTGTCGATGGTGAGGGTGGCGGGCGTCGAAGACGTTTCGATGGTCTGGATGTACGCGAAGTGGCGTCCATCCGAGAGCGGGCTCGTCTCGTCGTTTCCACCGCAGCCACAGGCGCCGACGGCAGCGGCGCCGATGGCCCGTACGCCGATCCGCGACCACATGGCGGCAGCTTAGTTCTGCTCGCCCGCCTCGAGCTCCAGCTCCTCGATCCGCAGCTTCGCCGCTATGCCGGGATCGTCTCCCGGCACTTTTTCCGAGGTGGCGGGTTCTCGGCCCGTCACCCTTTGGAGGGCTAGGCCGGGCTTTCCGACAGATCTACCGTCAGAGGCGCCGGTTCACGATCGAAGGGGGAACCATCCAGATCGCGCAGAGATCCGATCGTCACCTCGAGTCGCAACGGGTACTCGAGTTGTCCGGTTGGATCGGGCGCCGGAGCATCGAACTCCCACTTGCCTGGGCGCGACCGCACGAGGACGTCGTCGTCGTGTTCGACCGCTTCAGCCCGACAAACTGGCAGGCGCACCTCGTCAGCACTGACGGTGAGGTGCTGCTCGCTTTTCCCTGGCACGACCACGCTGACCGGATCCTGCTCGGCCGCGAGAAGGGGGAGCTTCCAATCCACGCCGACGATGAAGTGTGGGATGCCCTGGAGCAGGGATGGTGGGCGTGGGTGAAGGCGGACGGCGCGCACGTCTACCTCGCCGAGTGCAATGGTGACGAGATCGGACGCATCCGGCATGCTCGCAGGCTCGAACACCGCAGTCCGGGCCTCGTCGCAGTCGACAATATGGAATTCAGCTGGAACCGAGTGCCTCGTGTGGCTTACGATCGAGCCTGGCAAGACGCGATCGACACGTGCCGTGCAGGACAGCCCTCTCCAGTCGGCGAGTGGATCTCGGAGACGCCTGACGATCGTAGGCTGCGCCTCCGCTTCTGAGTCGACTTGCGGTGGTGCGAGAGAGCCGCCGTAGTTCAGCCCACCCGCCTCGAGCTCGCGACTCCTCGATCCGCAGGTAGCTCGCGAGTCGCATCCTCGGCCATCCAGAGCGCCCGGCGCTCCATTGCGCGGCGGAAACGGAAGTGGGCGCGAGGCTGTGCGGTCAATAACGTATGTTCTCATGCCCGACGCCGATGCGTTGACTTAGCCGAGCGCTTGAAGGAGGGCGTGCCTCCAATCAGCCGTAGGCGGTCGCCCGGCCGGCGTTACTGTTTGCGCATCGCGGAGAGCGTTTCTTTGAACGAGCGTGTCCTGGAGGGCAAAGCTGCGCTCGCCCGCGGCGCGTGGGCCGAGGCGCGGGCGATCTTCGAGCGGGCGCTCGAGGCGCACGAGTCCGTCGACGCGCTGGAGGGGCTCAGCTGGGCCGCCTGGTGGGTCGAGGACGTCCCGACGTGCATCGAGGCGCGCGAGCGCGCCTTTCGCCTGAGCCACCGTGAGGGAGACAGGCGGCGCGCGGCACTGCTCGCGCTCAGGGTCGGAGACGACTACCTGATCCTCCGCGGTGAGCGCGCGATCGCCAACGGCTGGTTCCAGCGAGCGGCCCGCATGCTCGACGGCCTCGACGACTGCCCGGAGCACGGCTGGCTCGATGCAATGCTCGGATACGTGGCCATCACCGACGGGGACACGGCAACAGCGCGAGAGCTCGCGCTCAGCGGGCGGGAGCTGGGGCGACGTCTCGGGGTCGTGTCGCTCGAGATGTTCGCGCTCGCGGTCGAGGGCTTGGCGCTCGTGAACGAAGGTGCTGTCGCGGACGGCATGGGGCGCCTGGACGAGGCCACCGCCGCTGCGCTCGCCGGCGAGTTCGAAGAGATCGTTGCAGCGGGCTGGACGTTCTGCTTCCTGCTCAACGCCTGCGAGCGGGTGCGTGACTTCGAGCGGGCCGCAGAGTGGTGCGGCAAGGTCGCGGAGTTCAGCCGACGGATGCACACCAATTTCGTGACGCTCTCCTGCCGCGCGCACTACGGGGCCGTGCTCACGTGGCAGGGCCGCTGGCCCGAGGCCGAGAAGTCGCTCACCGAGGCGGAGCGCATCGCCCTCGAGCGGCCCTCGTGGGGTGGCCTCGCGATCGTGCGGCTCGCGGACCTGCGCCGCCGGCAGGGACGGTTCGCCGAGGCGGAGGAGCTCCTCGAGCGAGCGCCGGGCAACCCACTCACACCTGTGGTCCTGGCCGAGCTCGCTCTCGACCGGGGCGATGCCTCGACCGCGGTCGACCTGCTCGAGCCGGTCCTTCGGCGAGTCCCGGTGGAGAACAAGACCCTGCGTGCCGCGCCAGTCGAGGTGATGGTGAGGGCGGAGGTGGCGACCGGGGCCGCGGATGCGGCCGCGGCTCACGTCGCCGAGCTACGCGCGATCGCTGCTGCCACCGGAACGCGCCCGCTCGGCGCCTCGCTCAGCCTCTCCGAAGGGCTCGTCGCCGCGGCCGCCGGCGATCACGAGGCGGCACGGGCGAGGCTCGAGGACGCGGTCGAGCTCTTCGCCGTGAGCGGCGCGTCATTCGAGCTCGGGCGCGCACGACTCGAGCTCGCGGGGGTTCTCGCGTGGCTCGGCCGAGAGGACGCGGCAGTACGCGAGGCGCAGCTTGCATTGATGCGACTCGAGGAGATCGGAGCGGGCGCCGAGGCTGCGCGTGCTCGTGAGCTTCTGCGCACGCTCGGTGCCTCGCCGAAGGGGAAGAGTGCTAGCCGACGCGACCGGATCCTCACGCCGCGCGAGGTCGAGATCCTGCGCCTCGTCTCCGAGGGCCTCACCGACGGCGACATCGCCGGCCGGCTCGTACTCAGCAAGCACACGGTACACCGGCACCTTCAGAACGCCTACGCCAAGCTCGGCTGCTCCTCGCGCGCCGCGGCCGTGACGAAGGCGAACAGGCTGCAGCTGCTGTAGCAGCGGCGCGCCCGAAGCCCATGGCCTCGACAGGCCACGTGCGTAGTTGGCCTCGCCAGGCGAAGGCAGCTGGTCGGAACCGGCCGATACTCGGACGACGTGAGCACCGTCACCACCGACCTAGGTCCCGATCGCATCGCGCTCAGCGAGCTGCGCGAAGCGTTCAAGGGCGATCTGATCGGTCCCGGCGATCACGCGTACGACACTCACCGCAGGATCTGGAACGGATCGATCGACCGCTATCCCGCGCTCGTCGCACGCTGCGGCGGGGTTGCAGACGTCAGGGCGGCGGTCGCGTACGCACGCGAGACGGGCTTGCCCCTCGCAGTCCGAGGTGGTGGGCACAGCTATCCCGGCCACTCCGTCTGCGACGGCGGGATCGTGATCGATCTTGGGCCGATGAAGGGGATCCGCGTCGACCCGGTCTCACACACCGCGAGGGTCCAGGCGGGCGTGCTCTGGGGAGAGCTCGACCGTGAGACGCAGGCGTTCGGGCTCGCGACCACGGGCGGAATCGTCACCCACACCGGCGTCGCTGGACTGACACTCGGCGGCGGCATCGGCTGGCTTCACCGCAAGCTCGGGCTGACGGTGGACCAGCTGCTGTCCGCCGATCTCGTCACGGCCGGGGGCGACCTCGTCACGGCCAGCGCAATGCAGAACTCCGATCTCTTTTGGGGCCTCCGCGGCGGAGGAGGGAACTTCGGCATCGTCACCGAGTTCGAGTTTCGCCTGCATCCCGTCGGACCGATCGTGTTCGCCGGACCGATCTACTGGCCGGTCGAGGACGCGCCGGCCGTCTTGCGCTTCTACCGCGAGTGGGTCTCCCAAGTCCCGGACGAGTTGATGACGATGGTCGTCCTGCGGAAAGCGCCCGCAGTGTCGTTCATCCCGCCGGAGCTCCACGGCCGGCCGGTGGTCACTGTCCTTTGCTGCTATGCCGGCGCGCCCGACGACGGCGAGCGCATCGTGCGGCCGCTCCGGGCCTTCCGCTCACCGCTCCTCGACCGCTGCCAGCCGAAGTCTTACGTGACCCATCAGGCGACGTTCGACCCGGCGTTCCCGCACGGGTGGTGGTACTACTTCCGCGCCTGCGACGTCGCCGAGCTGAGCGACGAGGTGATCGACGTCGTGGTCGAGCACGGAACGCGGATCGTCTCTCTGATCACGAGCATCGCGTTGTTCCAGATGGGAGGCGCAGTCGCGCGAGTCGGCGAGTCCGAGACCGCCTTCGACGGCCGCGCTGCTGGATTCACGCTCAACATCAACGGCAACAGCCAGACCGCAGCAGGCTTCGAGGCCGAGCGGGAGTGGGCACGCGCCTGCTGGTCGGCGCTCGAGCCCCATCACGCGGGCGTCTACGTCAACTTTCTGATGGAAGAAGGCGAGGAGCGGATCCGGCAGGCCTACGGCCCGGAGAAGTACGAGCGGCTCAAGTCGCTCAAGCGCACATATGACCCGGCGAACCTCTTCAGGCAGAACCAGAACATCCCGCCGGACTGATTCATCCGCCCTCTCGCCCGCGGTCGTCGCCTCGATCGAGTCGGTGTACTCGCGCTCTTCGTCCTGCTAGGCGATCGGAAGAGACCGTGGGTTCGATTCCCGCCGCCTCCACCTTTGGCTCAACCGAGCTGTTCTCAGGGCCGGTCGACTGAAACGTTTGCTTAGTCGGCCGGCTCGTCTTGTTCCCGGCGAGCACGCGCCCGAGCATCCATCGCCCGCTCGAGGTCGCTCAGGTCGTAATGGCCGTAGATCGCTGCCGTGGTCGACAGATCGCTGTGCCCGAGTGCTTGCGAGGCGGCACCGAGGTCGTGCAGTTCGCTCTGCGGCACGGCTGCTGACGATACGACGGAACCGGCTGGTCGGGCAGACGCCGTATGGCCGACGTCGAGCGGAAGGGATCTCCGAGCGCAGGCTCGGACGTCTCGATTGGCGTCTGCAAATCGCATGTTTCGCAGGGCGGGTATGAGCGTCGCCTCAGGCCTCCCGCAGCTAGAAGACGTCGGCGCGGATGCGCGTCGGATAGTGCTCGTAGGTCTCGACAATCGGGACGGTGGCCTCAGTACGTCGCACCAACAGAGGTCGAGGGTTCGAGTCCCTTCATCCGCTCCTCGCGAAACCCCCGCTAAGCAGTGGGTTTCGTTTTCCCAGGAGAGAACGGGGCGAGTGGCATGGCAACGGAATGGCAACGCTCGAGCCGGAGTTGCGAGAGCCGCGGCGGTCTGAAAGGCTGCGATCACTCCGCGGGCGAGCAAGGAACGTTGTCCAAACGACACCGAGCCCTGACTGCAACCCGCCCGCCGTTTTTTCCCTATCTCGCTGCTCGTCTGACAAGCCGAAGCTCGCATCGCACCTGCGGATCCGCGAGCTCGAGGCCGGCGGGCAGAACTAGCCGAGCCGCCAGCCTGCGGCCAGCTCGACAATCTCCGCGTAGCTAAAGCGGCTTGTCCAGTACGCGTAGTGCTCGGGACCGGGTGCCGCTCGCTCCAGCCTCCGGCAGAGCTGGCACATCGGAACGCGGCCCGTCTTGCGGTGGTCGTACTCGCGACGAAGCGAAAAGGTGGCGCCTCTCGTAGCCGTCGGCCGCCCTTGACCTCAAGGCACGAGTCGACCAGAATCCCGCCGTCGGATCACCTCATCTGAGAGCGATACGGAATGACCGGAAACGAGACGCGACGTCTTGCTCTCGCCGTCTTGGCGACGGCGCTCGCAGTCGCGGCGACAGTCCAGGTCGCCTCAGGCGTCGCGAAGACGGGTGCGACCATGGGGTCGCTCACCATCGAGGCCGTGCTTGCGATGACTTCGAGGCCGGGCCAGTGCCCGCCCGGCTCGCCACCGGCCGCTGACCTCTGCGCGGCGCGCAGGGGCAGCGGGACGGTCCGCGGCCTCGGCGCAGTCTCGGAGACGTACACGTTCTTCGTGCAGGAAGGAGACTGTGACGGCGTGTTCGAGACGACAGTCCGTCTCGAGGTCGCCGGCAAGGGCGAGCTCCAACTTGCGGTCGACCGATATCGGGGGGAGTGCATCTCGTCGGCGTTGAACCTGAGCCGCGCGTTCACAATCACCGACGGCTCGGGCATCTATGCAGGAGCCTCGGGAGGGGGCACGGTGAGCCATCGGGCCACTCCCACGTCGAACGGCTCAGGCGGGACGGACACGTGGGCCGGCACGCTGAGTGTGCCAGGTCTCGAGTTCGACGTGACGCCGCCGACCCTGAGCGGAACTTCGTCGAAGACCGTTCGCGCTCCGAAGGGCGCCAAACGCGCCCGCGTCACGTACGACGTGACGGCAAACGATGAGGTCGACGGCGTCGTTCCCGCCTTGTGCCAGCCGAGGTCGGGGAGCCGCTTCACGCTCGGTCGCACCCGTGTCACCTGTACGGCCGCCGACACGAGCGGAAACACACGCACGGCGAGGTTTACGATCACAGTCAGGCCGCGGCGCTAAGCGTTCCAACCCAGGGGCAAAAGGGGCGGCTTCCGGGCCTCTGGCTTCGCGTGAGAACATACGTTCGTGACCGCGGAAGCTCATGCGCATGTCCGCTTCCGCCGAGCGATGGAGCGTCGAGCTCTGTGGATGGCCGAGGACGCCAGCAGCGATCGGAGGGGGTGGGTACGGCAGACTGACCACCTATCTTCGCTCCAACTCGTCGTTTGACCCAGCTGCGGGTGCGCCCGGCTTCGCTCCCAGTCGAACGCCTTGCCGCTCAATGCACCCTTGTGCTTCTATGCATAGCGCTTCGAGCTATGGAGGTGTATGCACGTCGACAAGGATCTCGTCGCGGCCTCGGCGACACCGCTCGTGCTCGCGATCCTGGCAGAGGGTGAGAGCTACGGCTACGCCATCCTCAAGCGCGTGCAGGCACTCTCCGGGGGCGAGCTCCAGTGGACCGATGGGATGCTCTACCCGCTGCTCCATCGTCTCCAGCGGCTCGGGTACGTGACGACGGAGTGGCGAACACCGCCCGAAGGCCGTCGCCGCAAGTACTACGCGATCACCGACGAAGGACGAGCGGCACTCGCGGATCAGCAGCAGCAATGGGTGGCCGTCACCCGTGCACTGAAGGACGTCTGGCCGGGCTCGGGCGGAATGCTCGCGGCTCTCGGCGATGCGTGAGGATGGAGAACCTCGAAGCACAGATCGCAGAGTGGCGCGCGTACGCCGCACGCGCACCGGGCGTCAACGGCCGCGACGTCGACGAGCTCGAGGACCACCTTCGCCACCAGATCGCCGAGCTCAGCAACGCCGGTCTCACAACCGACGAGTCGTTCCTCATCGCGGTGAAACGGCTCGGGGACGTCGACGGTCTGTCCCGGGAGTTCGCCCGGGAGCACAGCGGTCGGCTCTGGAAGCAGCTTCTCTCGAGCGACGACGAGCCGGCGCGCACGTCCAGCGGCTGGGTCGAGGCGTTCGCCTTCGCCGTCGGCGCGGCGGTCGCGATCCAGGTCGCGCGCCTCGCGGCCGGCTTCCCCGACGAGGAGCCGACCTGGCTGGCGCGGAATGCCACTCTCTTTGTGCTTCCGTTCCTCGCCGCGTACTTCGCTCACCGGCGAGCGCTCGACATCCGGCAATGGGTGGTGACGGCGCTGCCGTTCGTCCTCGCCGCGCTCGTGGTCAACCTCTACCCGTGGAGTACGGGCTCGGACACCGAGGCCCTCGTGATTCTCAGCCTGCCCGTCGCTCTCTGGTTCGCCGCCGCCTACCCGTATATGGGCGGTACGGTGCGGGCGCACGAGCGGCGCATGGACTTCGTCCGCTTCACGGGCGAGTGGTTCATCTACTACGTGCTGATCGCATTCGGAGGCGGCGTGCTCATGGGTTTGACCGCTGCGATCCTCGAGCCCGCCGGGGTCGACGTCGAGCGGGTCGCCGAGTGGGTGCTGCCTTCGGGCGCAGCGGGTGCCGTGATCGTCGCCGCCTGGCTCGTCGAGTCGAAGCAACGGGTCGTCGAGAACATGGCGCCAGTGCTCACGATGCTCTTCACGCCGCTCTTCGCGGTGATGCTCGTCTGCGCTGCCGTCGTCTACGCCGTGACCGGGCTCGGCGGCGCGTTCGATCGCGAGCTCCTCAGCGTGATCGACGCCTTGCTCGTGGTCGTCCTCGCGCTCGTCCTGTACGGGATGTCCGCGCGGGACCCGTTCACGTCGACTCCCGGATGGATGGACGGCATCCAGCTGGTCGCCGTCGTCAGCGCCCTCGTGCTCGACCTGATGGTGCTCGGCGCGATGATCGCCCGGATCGGCGAGCTCGGGTTCACCCCGAACCGAACGGCAGCGCTCGGTCTCAATCTCGTTCTGCTCATGAACCTGGCCGTGGCCGCCTGGCTGTCTGCGCGCTTCCTCACGGGGCGCAGCGGCTTCCACCGGCTCGAGCGCTGGCAGACGACGTACCTTCCCGTCTTCGCGCTGTGGGCCGTGACTGTCGTGGTTGTCCTTCCACCGCTGTTCGCATTTGCCTGATCGCATCGACTGACCACACCATCCCCATCCGGATTGCACCCGCCCGCTGCGCACTCCGTCGCGCTCGCCGGCTCCTGACAATGAGCGCGTGTCTCGGCGACGGGGTTCCCTCTGCGTCCTGTGTTCAGACAACGAGTTGCACATTGCCGAAGCAGAAAGGAGCCTCATCCGGCTTGTCGGTCGAAAAGATGAACAGTCTCTGACTGAGGGCTCGCCGCGACTGCAGCACTTCGCGGAGATCGCGGGCGAACTCGCGAGACGCGAGCACTGAGAAACACCAGAGCCCCGCGTCAGCAGGCTCTCTGCCGACTGAGGAGTTGTTGCATGTGTCGTTCGCGCGCCGCTCGAGTTTAAGCCTTCATTACGAGCCCAAACGCTTCACGAGTCAGCGAATCCGGGGGAGGCTCCGGTCGCGTAGCACCGTGGAGAAAGGAGATGTTGCGATGAATGAGATGAGCGATCGAACGCACGCACGGGCCGGCCCCGCGGCGCGGCTAGGGCGCACAACGCGTATGGCCGGCATGCTCGTCCTGGCAGCGGTACTGGGCGTGACGGGATTCCTCGCCGCCAACGCGTTTGCCGGTCGCACCGGCTCCCAGGCGAACGCGACCGTCTCGCTCCGTCAGACGAACCTCGGTCAGATTCTGGTCAGCGCAAAAGGCCGCACGCTCTACCTGTTCATGAAGGACATGCACGGCAAGAGCGCCTGCAGCGGGAGTTGCGCGATGTACTGGCCGCCTCTGATGAAGACTGGCAAGTTGACTGTGGGGCCGGGCGTCAAACGGGCTTTGATCGGCGCGACGAAACGCACCGACGGCCGTCTGCAAGTGACATACAACAAGCATCCGCTTTACACCTTTGCGCTCGACAGGTCGGCGGGTCAGACGAAGGGCCAGGGCAGCTCTAATTTCGGCGCCAAGTGGTACGCCGTCTCCGCGAAGGGGCGGGCAGTCGTCAAGGCCCCGACCACTACGACCACCGACACCACCACCACCACCACCACGACAACGAATCCCTACCCTCCCTACCCGTAGGCACGCAGACACCGCTCGTGGACCGGGAGTAGGCCCGCCGAAGCGGGCCTACTCCCCAACTGCCACGACTGCGCTCACCATTCTCGCGACCTCGGTCGCCCGCCCTGCTCGAGGAACATCTCGCGGAGCTTGCGGTCGGCCCAGGGCTTCTGACGACGCCTAGTCGCCCTCGATCGGCACGTCACCAGCGGCCAATCCGAGGGCGGTGCCGTAAGTGGCGAGGCCGGGCGGGAAATGGAAACCGACGGCGTTCCCAAGAACCGTGGCCCCCTCTTGTGACAGGCCAGCCACGCCCGGCCTCCGCGGGATTATGCGCCACTAGACGCGAGGTAGACAAGGGATGTTGAGCGGGAAGTCGAAGGCGTGGCGTTCCTACGGAGCGGGAGAGAACGCCTGATTCTCTGCTTAGTGGTGGCGGTTCCGACGCTCTCCAGGTTCACCCCACGACCCGCTTTGGTGCGTCCGGGTCGCGCGACGATCTCCATGAGCCCGAGTTGCTTGCGCTGTCGGAACTGCTCCGACCCCCATCGAGCGGATGTTTGCCCCCATTCGAGGGTTCGACGGGCCTGAACGCGCAAGTAATCGCATCCGAGCGCGTCTTGAGATGTAGAGAGCCGGAC
>JAIBJO010000163.1 GCA_020029615.1 Actinomycetota bacterium | reverse complement strand
GGATCCGCGAGACGAGACCGCCGAGCCCGTAGATCGCCGAGTGCTTCCCGAGCCGCTTGAGCTGTCCGCCGAGCTCGCCCACGTCAGAGGCGAGCGTAGAGAGCCAGCAGGCGGTCGGCGACACGTTCGAGGTCGTGCACCTGCTCGACGTACACACGCGACTCGGCGCCGATCCTGCGCCGCTCGGCCGCGGAGGCGACGAGCGCCTCGAGTCGCGCGCGGAGCGTTTCCTTCGTTGCGCTCACGATCGGCACTCGCGTGCCGAGCTCCTTCTCTGTCCGCGCGACCGCCTCGTGGTGCAGGAACGTGACGACCGGCTTCCCGAGCGCCATGCACTCGATCGCGAAGAGCCCGTACCAGCCGGCGTTCAGCTGGTCGACGACGATGTCGGCCTCGCGGTAGCGCTCGAACGCCTCGTCGTGGTGCAGGCCTTCGACGAGGACGAGGTCTGCGTCCAGGCCCTTGCACGCATCGATGACTTGCTCCGTGCCTTTGCGGCGCCGTGAGGATGGCGCGTGCAGGATCACGGGCCGCGAGCGGTCCGAGGGTGGCGAAGGCTCGATCGCGGCCACGTCGATCCCCGGCGGGATCATCTCGGCTTCGGGAACCCAGCGGATCGCGTCGTACGAGCCGACCACCTCGGCGCTCGCCTTCTTCCCGGAAGCAAGCTCGGCGGGTGTCTTCCCGCGGATGTCCGAGCCGAGGTAGTGCATGACCGACTTCTTGCGAAGTGCGCTGAGGATCGGAAACTGGAAGGACTGCGGCACGAGGGTCAGGCCGAAGTAGAAGTGGAAGACGTCCGTGCGCGGCAGGAGCTTCAGGAGGGCTGACCACTGTGTGAGCTGCTTCCGCGCAAAGCCTCCGCGGCGCTCGAGCGACCAGTCCGCCTCGGAATGGAGCTTGTAGCGGTTGAAGACGACGAGCCGCGCGTCGACGCCGCGGCGGCGAAGTGCCTGAACGTTGGCCCACGGCACGCCTGCCGTGTTGACCGGGCAGTGGACGACGCGCAGCGGCTTGTCGGAGGGGTGGGGAGCTCGTCTCACGATGAGCCAGCGCGTCGACTTCCGAAGTCACCGGAGCGCTCACCCCTCTGGGGTCTGGCTGAAGCCAGACCCCAGGACGCGCCGCCATCGCCTGCCGGGGGTCTGGCTTTAGCCAGACCCCTGGTAGGCCTCGCTCCGCGCACACGGGACGTCATTCCGAGGTCGCCTCAACGCCCGGGACGAGGCAGGTTCGGACGTGTCCCGGGGTCTGACCCCGGCTAGTCAAGGTGGATACCGTCGTCAGCGAGCTGCTCCAACCGGCGGACCTTCTCGGCGTTCAGCATCGACCGCATCGTCAGGCCCATCGTCGCCCCCTCGTACACCCAGATCTCCGGATGGACGAGGATCTGCAGCCACGGGAAGCCGCCTCCACGCAGCTCTTCGTGCGGACAGCCGGACCGCCAGTGCTGGTTCGAGTCGGACCGGTAGTTCTGCGGAGAGAAATACGGCTCCGCGTACGTGTTGACCGCGCCCGCGATCGTCTTGGACATGTACTCGGACTGCGGGTTGTGCCACGAGACCACGCGGTCGAACCGCTCGTCGAGCTCGAC
Source organism: Actinomycetota bacterium (assembly GCA_020029615.1). Lineage (GTDB taxonomy): Bacteria > Actinomycetota > Thermoleophilia > Gaiellales > Gaiellaceae > GMQP-bins7. The sequence continues at coordinate 3,697 of JAIBJO010000163.1, read as the reverse complement.
GTTCGGATAGACGGCGTGCAGGCCGACTGCATGCCCGAGCACGCGGAGGCGTGCGATCGCCTCGACGCCTTCGCTCGAGGCGAGGTTGTAGAACAGCGACTCGGTCATGAGGAGATACGTCGTCCGTACGCCGTACGTGGCCTCGAGCTCGGCCATTGTGAGCGCGGCGTCGAGCGACAGATCGATGTCGTGTCGGAGGAAGATGTCTCCCCGCTCCGGGCCCTCACCGAACGTCCTGAAGCGGTAACGATCGCCGTCCCGGCGCACTGGGCGGATCGTCTCCCCGAGCTGGAGGTACGTGTCCGCTTGGACGACTCCCTCGGACGCGAGCACCGCGTCGAGGCTCCCGATGCGCGTCACGATACCGGTGGGCAAGGACCCCGGCTCGGCAGTGAAGAACCGGATTGCGAGCGGTTGCCTGAAGCGGGGGAGCGCGACGTCGTCAGGAACGTCCTCGCCGAGGGCCTGCCGGAGTGCCACTTCCACGAGATCGACCCCGACGGCATGGCGGACGAGGTCGGCCATCTGCCCGCCGGGTATCCGGGCTGCCACCTCCACCACGGCGACGCGCCCGTTCGGGCTCGCGATCAGCTGCGGGAATGCGATGGCGTCGCGAAGCCCGAGGGTTCGTACCGACTCGACCGCCACCTCCTCGGAGAGGCGCAGCTGCTCACCGTTCACCGACGGCGGGTACACGTGGATCCAGCCGACGCCGAAGCCGATGCCTGGCGGGCGCAGCCGATCGGAGAGGGATACGAGAGTGGGCTCGCGGTCACGGGCGACGACGATCCCGTTCATCTCGATGCCGTCGACGAACTCCTCGAGAATTGCCTCGCCCGTCGGCGACTCGGCGATGGCATCGGTGAGGTCACGTTCGAGCTCGGCACGGTTCTCGATGCGGAAGACGGCGCGTTGGCCACCAGAGTCGACGGGCTTCAGGACCGCCGGCAGCCGCACTTCCTCGAGCGCATCTTCCATGTCGGCGAAGGAGCCAAGGCGCGCATACGGCGGCTGCGGCAACTCGGCCGCCGCGAGCGCTCTGCGCATTGCGAGCTTGTGTGTCAGACGATGTGCAGTCGCCGTTCCGATGCCCGGCAGCCCCAGATCCTCGGCGACGGCGGCGACCACGGGCACCGCGCGGTCCGCCGAGACTGTCAGAACCCCGTCGATCCCGATGTTGCGTGCCACTTCGAGCACCGCGCTGACATCCAGGAAGTCCACGACCTTTGCCGTGTCGGCGCAGGCCAGTCCGGGCGCATCGGCGTTCCGGTCGACGGCCGCAACACGCAGCCCACGGGCGCGGGCCTGCTCGATCGCGCGTCTCTGGTGGCGGCCGGCGCCCACGAAGAGGACGGTCTTCACGGCCGCCGATGCTAACGACGCGTCGCGACAAGCATCAGGTCACGCCGCCGGGCGGGACGAGCCACGGCGAGATCCGCTGCCAGCGACCGATCTCGCATCCGTCCGTCCGGGTGAACGTCGCCCAGACCCGTTTTCCGGCGACCAGGCCGACGACGCGCGCCTTCTGTGGGCCACCGTAGATCTGCGTGCACACGATCTCCTTCGGCGGCGGCGCAAAGAGCGTCGGACCCTCTGCAGCGAGTCGGCGGCATGCCACCACGGGTCGGGGATGCGAGCCGCGCGGCGGGCTGCAGCGGAGCGTCCAGCTCACACCCGACCGTGGTTTGGCGCTGTCTGCCCAGTACGTGACACGCAGCGAAATCGACTGAGAGACAGCGGCAGCGCCCGACGCTCCGACGACGAGAACGGCCGTTGCAAGCCCGAGAGCCGTGCGCCGAGGCATGCTCCCCAGGGTACTCCGCGGCCACCGGTCGGCCAGTGCTCCGCGCGCGGCCGACATTGGCCGCGCCTGCCTCGGACGTCGCAACGCTGCGTAGTCCTCGGTCGTCCGGTCGCGCCCGCGCGCCCTCGCCTCCGGGCGCGGTGGGAGACGTTGCGCGGCGAACCGCGCCCGATCACTGAGCCTCTAGACTCGCCGCGTGCCACTGAGCGGCAAGAGGGTCGTGATCACCGGGGGCGCCGGGTTCATCGGCACGACGCTCGCGCACCGGCTGGTCGAGGAGAACGAGATCGTCGCGCTCGACAACCTCCATCGCGACACGCTCGGCGGAACGAATCTCGCCGCGCATGGCAATTTCACGTTCGCGCAGGGCGACGTCCTCGACGCCGAGCGCCTGGCCGAGGTCATGAGCGGCGCCACGCACGTCGTCCACTGCGCAGGGATCGCAGGCGTCGACACGGTGCTCGAGAGCCCGGTTCGGACAATGCGCGTCAACGTCATCGGGACGTACAACGTCCTCGAGGCAGCGCTGCGGACGCGCGGGACCGTCGAGCGGCTCGTCGACTTCTCGACGAGCGAGGTATTCGGCCAGCACGCGTTCAACGTGCACGAGGGTCACGCGACGACGATCGGCTCGGTCGGCGAGGCGCGGTGGACGTACGCTGTCTCGAAGCTCGCCGGCGAGCACATGGCGCACGCGTATCACGCGGAGCTCGAGCTGCCGACGACCTCGGTTCGCCCGTTCAACGTCTACGGGCCGGGTCAGATCGGCGGCGGGGCGATCCGCGCCTTCATCGAGGCAGCGCTGGCGGGGCGCGACCTGACGATTCACGGCGACGGCTCGCAGATCCGCGCGTGGTGCTACGTGGACGACATGGTGGACGGCACGCTGCTCGCCCTCGAGAGCCCGAACGCCGTCGGCGAGAGCTTCAACATCGGCAACGCTCGGTCCGCAGTCACGATCCACGATCTCGCGCGACGCATCAAGCGCCTCACGGGATGCCCGGGAGATATCGTCTTCCAGCCCCTCCACTACACGGACGTCGAGCTCCGGATTCCGAACGTCGAGAAGGCGCGTGAGCTGCTGGGCTTCGAAGCCTCGGTGGATCTGGACGAAGGGCTCGAGCGGACGATCGCGTGGTACCGGGAAAACACCGGTGTCTGACACCACCCCGTGGAGGAATGCGGGCTCGAGGATGCTCGGTGTCAGACACCGCTGATCGGATCCGCCTCGCCCGGCCGGACGTCGGCGAGGCCGAGCTCGCTGCGGTGGGAGAGGTCATTGCCACCGGTCAACTGACGATGGGGCCGAAGGTGGAGGAGCTCGAGGTTGCCATCGTTCGGGCAGTCGGCACCTCGCACGCCGCCGCCGTGTCGTCGGGGACGGCCGCGCTACACCTCGCGCTGCTCGCCCTCGAGATCGGCCCCGGCGACGAGGTGATCGTTCCCGCCTACACGTTCCCGGCCACCGCGAACGCCGTCGAGCTGTGCGGCGCTCGAGCCGTGCTCGTCGACATCGACCCCGTCACGTTCGTCGTCGACCCAGCGGCTGTCGCGGCGGCGGTGACGCCGCGTACGCGTGCCGTCATGGCAGTCCATCTCTTCGGTCGGCCGGTCGACTGGGAGGCGTTGCAGACGGCCGTTCCGCAGGACGTCGCGCTGGTGGAGGACGCTGCCGGCGCGCTCGGCGCGCGCTATCGAGGAACCGCATGCGGCGCGCTCGGCGTCATGGGCTGCTTCTCGTTCCATCCGCGCAAGATCGTGACGACAGGCGAGGGCGGCGCCGTGACGACGGATGAAGCGGCATTGGACGCAGCGGTTCGCCGGCTCCGGCACCACGGCTGGGCGGCGCTCGGCAACATGCCGCTGCCGGGCTTCAACTACCGGCTGCCCGAC
>JAIBJO010000015.1 GCA_020029615.1 Actinomycetota bacterium | reverse complement strand
GGGTTGAGCTTCTGGGGCATCATCGACGAGCCCGTCGCCGCGGACTCCGGGAGCCGAACGAACCCGAACTCGGAGGTCGCCCAGATGACGATCTCCTCGCCGATCCGGGAAAGGTGTGTGAAGAGCACAGCGGCGGCGTACAGGTAGTCGAGGGCGAAGTCGCGATCGGCGACCGCGTCGATCGAGTTGCGCATCTGCCGGGGCGGGGGAGGCAGGTCGAGCGTCGAGCCGGCGAGAGCGCCTGCTCCCAGCGGGCTCTCGGCAGCCGCCTCGGCTGCGGCCGCGAACCGCGTCCGGTCGCGATCGAGCATCTCCACCCACGCGAGCAGGTGGTGGCCGAGCGTGACCGGCTGGGCACGCTGCATGTGGGTGTAGCCGGGCATGACCGTGTCCGCCTCGGACTCGGCGAACGAAAGCGCGACAAGCGCGAGCGCATCAATGGCGTCGCGCGCTTCGGCACAGGCGTCGAGCACGTAGAGGCGGAGAGCCGCGGCCACCTGGTCGTTGCGCGAGCGACCGGCGTGGATCTTGCGGCCGACGTCTCCGAGCAGGCGCTCGATCGCGGTGTGGACGTCTTCGTCGGAGTCGAGGTAGCCGGACGGGTCCTGAGCGACCTCCGCGAGGCGGGCCTCTACCTCGTCGAGCTCGTCAGCCGTAAGAAGGCCCGCAGCAGCCAGGCGTCCCGCGTGCTCCGCCGTTGCCTCACAGTCGTATGGCAGGAGCTCGGCATCATCTGCGCGGAGGAACTCCCACACCCCTTGGTCGAGCGCCCCCTCGACCCGGCCCGCCCACGTGGTCACGCGGGCGATTATGCCCGGCTAGAGGTGCGGGTGCGGGCCGCGTGCAGCTCGGTCTCGAGCGAGGAGATCCGGATGAAGCCCTCGGCCGCCTCGTGCGGGAACGTTTCTCCCGTTCCGTACGAAGCAAGACCGGCCGCGTAGATCATGTGCGGGGAGCGGCGGCCCGTGACGACCACGGCGTTCGGACGGAGCTCGACGCGGACGTCGCCGGTGATGAGCTGCTGGGTCGAGTCGACGAACGCATCGATGGCCTCGCGCGCGGGACTGTGCCAGCACCCCTCGTAGACGAGCTCCGTCCAGCGCTGCTCGAGCGGCCTCTTGAGGCGGGCCTCGTCCTTCGTCAGGACGACGTCCTCGAGGGCTGAGTGTGCCGTAATGAGCATGATCGCACCCGGCGCCTCGTACACCTCCCGGCTCTTGATCCCGACCGCGCGGTTCTCGATCATGTCGATCCGCCCGATCCCGTACGAGCCCGCAACGCGATTGGAGCGGGTGATCAGCTCGGCGAGCGAGAGCTCCTCGCCGTCGATCGACACCGGAAGACCGCACTCGAAGCCGACCGTCACCTCGAGCGGAGGTGGTGCGGTCCCCGGCTCGGACGTGAGCGCGTAGGGCTCGTCGGGAGGAGCGTTCCAGGGATCCTCGAGCACGCCTGCCTCGATGGCGCGACCGAAGAGGTTCTCGTCGATCGAGTACGGCGCCGACGCAGTCTGAACGACCGGGATGCCCTTGGCGATCGCGTACTCGATCTCCTCGTCGCGCGTCCAGATCCTGTCCCGCAGCGGCGCGATCACCTTCACGCCGGGGTAGTGCGCCTTGAACGCGAGCTCGAAACGGAGCTGGTCGTTCCCCTTCCCGGTGCAGCCGTGCACGACTGCTTCTGCGCCGAGCTCGAGAGCGATCTCCGCGACCGCTCCCGCGATGACAGGGCGCGAGAGCGCCGAGACGAGCGGGTACTTTCCCTCGTAGAGCGCGTTCGTGAGTATCGCTCGAGCACACTGCTCGCCCGCGAAGGCGTCCTTCCGATCGACGAGGAGAACGTCGTCGGCGCCTGCCGCCTCGGCGCGTGTGATCGACTCCTCGAGGTCGAACTCCTGCCCGACGTCGACCAGGACCGCGACGACCTCGTCGTAGCCGTACCAGTCCTCCTTCAGCCACGCAACGATGCACGAGGTGTCGAGCCCGCCCGAGTACGCGACGACCGCGACCCGAGCCCCGCTCACGCGGCACCCTGGAGCAGGTGGCCGGAGAGCTCGTCCCGGAGCGCGACCGCCGAGATCCCGTTCCGAGCAGCGACGAAGATCGTGTTGTCTCCGGCGACGGTGCCCGCGACTCCCGGATGGGCAGCCTCGTCGATGGCCTGCGCGAGGGCGTTCGCACAGCCGGACGGCGTCGTCAGCACAACCAGCGTCCCGGCAGCCTCCGACCCGATCGCGTACCGACGCATGGCGGCGCCGAGGGCGCGCATGCGGTCGCCGTCGCTGGCGCCGGGCGGTGCGTAGACGAGCCGGCCGCTCGGCGCGCGCACCTTCACGAGCCCGAGCTCCGCGATATCCCGCGAGACCGTAGTCTGCACCACCTCGAACCCGGTCTCCCTGAGCGCCGAGGCCACCTCGGCCTGTGTCGAGAGGGCGCGATCGCGGACAAGCTCGAGGATCGCGCCCTGTCTCTCGCGGCGATTCATAGTATGCAGAATCTTAGCACGATATGCGTTCAGCATCGACTTTGCGTCACTTGAAGTGCCGCGGGGCCGAGTTGCGGCGGACATCTCGGCCCCCACGGCAACCAGCGACGAACGCACGACGGCGAAGGTCGCTGGATCTGTGACACGACGGCCACCGCTGAACCTAGCCGGAATCCATCGCTCGTGCAGCTCGGCGCTGATCTGCAGCCCCACGCCCTCAACCACGCCGACGCGGTGCGTGGGTGCGTCCGTGCGAAGCGACTGCTTGCTGCCCCACTCGAGCGCCCGACGGGCGCAGGGCGCTCAGAATCGGGTGCTACGCTGCGCGCGCGGTGGAGCGCGTCCTCGTCCTCAATGCGAGTTACGAGCCCTTGAACGTCTGCTCGCTGCGCCGTGCGCACGTGCTCGTCTGGAAAGGCAAGGCCGAGATCCTCGAGAGCCACGAGCGACCCATGCGGTCCGCGTGCACGCAATTCAGGCGACCGCACGTGATCCGGCTCGTGGCGTACGTTCGCGTCCCGCGGGGTGTCACGCGGCGCATCTCGCGCAGGGTGCTGTTCGCACGAGACGGATGGCAGTGTGTCTACTGCGGCTCGGCCGGGAACCGGCTCACGCTCGACCACGTCGTACCGAGATCGAGAGGGGGCACCTCGGTCTGGGAGAACGTGGTCACTTCCTGTGCTCCCTGCAACCACCGCAAGGGCGATCGTCTGCTCGAGGAGACGAGCATGAAGCTCACCCGGACGCCTCGACCTCCAACGCCGGTGCTCTTCATCCGCCTCGCAGCGGATCACGTCCCCGAGGTGTGGCGACGCTACCTGCCCGGGCTCGAGGTCGCTGCAGCGGCTGCCTAGCGGGACATCGCGCGCTCGACGGCCTCCTGCTCCTCGGGTGAGAGCGCGACGGAGGAGCGCCCGCGATCGAGATCCTTCACGTAGATGCGCGCGTAATCACGACCCTGGATCGCGGTGACGACGGTGCCGGTGCGCGTTGCGTCGAGGAGTGCGAGCGACGCGGACTGCTGGCCACCGGTTCCCTCGTAGGCGTCGTAGCGGACGACGGCAGTGTTCGTCAGCGAGCCGTCCACGCGCCGGTCGACCCGCGACAGCCCCGCTGCGACCTCGTCGACCGCGCGGTAGAGGTCGTCGATACGGCCCTGGAGCGAGACGGCGAAGTCGAGTAGGTCGTGGCGATCGCTTCCGAGCACCACCGACTGCGCAGCCTGGACCTTGGAGACCCTGCGCCAGAGGAGGACACCGAGCACGAGCGCCAGCGCGGCCACTCCGCCGGCCGCGATCGCGACGCCGAGCGACGTGGTCAAAACGAGAAGATGACGGGGTACTCGGCCGTGTTGTTCGCCGTGTTGGTCTCCCCGGCCACAGGATCGACGTCGACCTTCAGCGCGAGTTGCTCTGCGAAGGGAACGAGGTCGCCGACCTTCAGTGTCACCGCCTTGGTCTCCCCGGGCTCGATGATGGGGATGATCGCGGTCCTCACGATCGGGTCCGGCTGCGCGGGAATGGTGAGCGTGACCTTGATCTGGACCTCCTGGCTCTCGCCGGTGCCTTCGACACCGACCTCGAAAGCCAGGTCGTTGGTCGCCAGGATGGTCGTCTCGGTCGTGGTCGAGAGCAACTGGCCGCTTGGAAGCGCCTTCACGTACGCGATACCGGTCCCGTGCAGACCCGTCGGCGTGCCGCCGGTCGATGCACCCTGAATGCGTTGCCAGATCGCGGCAAGCGAGCCCGGCGAGATGAAGTCGTCCGTCGTGACGAACTCCGAGGAAGGAACGTCGAGCCCCTCGATCCCCTCCGACTCGAGCACGCTCTCAGCGGGCGCCTGGAACGAATCCGTCCACACGACGTCACTCGCAAGCAGCCGCTGTGCCTGGACTGCCAGTCTCTCCCCCGCCACGCTCGGCTCCGTCTCGTCCGTGGTCTGCTTGAAGGTGGTCTGCAGCCCGCGCAGCCCGTTGACGCGGAACTGAAGCGCTTCGACGGCTCCTTCGTTCGGCCCGACCATCGGCCCGGGCGGATCGAGGCTCTCCGCCCGCTGGACCTGGTTCTCGGCCGTCTGAACGTAGCCTCCGAGCTTCGCGTCCAGGTCCTCCTGGTTCAGGCCCGGCGTCGTGAGGAGCGTGTTGAGCTGCTGTCCGAGCCTTGCCGAGGCGTTGCCGACGGCGCCGATCTCGGAGAGGTAGTCCTGGTAGCGATCCCTCTTGGCCGCCGAGGTGCAGCCCTCCACCCAGACGACGAGCAGCACGACGATCAGGATCGCGAGCGCGATGAGCGCGATGAGCCGCAGAAGCGGCGTCAGGGTGCCTGGAGCGCGAAAGCGGGGGCCTCCACGACGAGGCCCGCGGTCGCCGCGTGGTCCCGGCCCTCCCTCCTCAGGCTCGTCCCACGACGGTGGGGCTTCCTCGTCGAAGAAGTCGAAATCGAGGATGTCGTCGTCACGCGTGCTCATCTGCCGCCTCGCCACTCTAGATGCTTGATCGGAAAGTAACGCTGAGGCATCACAACGAGGCACAGGAGCGCGCCCGACGGGCACTGCGCAAGGAGTTCCAGGGGCGGCGGCAAAGAGTGGCCGTACCCGTGTCCTCGGTCGCAGTCGCCCCATCCACGCAGGAGCTCGTACTCGGCCGCTATCGGCCCATGCGCCCGCTCGGAAGCGGCGGCTCGGGCTCCGTCTGGCTCGCTCTCGACGAGCGCAACGGGCTGGATGTGGCCCTCAAGATCATCCCCCGGGAGGGGAAGGCCGCAGCTCGTGCGGAGCGCGAAGCGCTCGCGGCGCGCCGGCTCCGACACGAGCGCTGCGTGCGGGCCTACGACGTCGGCCATGACGCGGGTCACGTCTACATCGCATACGAGTACGTGCCGGGCCGCACGCTTCGTGAGGCGCTTCGCACGGGGACGCTGTCGGGCCCCGATGCCGTCGAGGTCGCGGCGCAGGTCCTCGACGCCCTCGCCCATGCCCATCGAGCCGGGATCGTGCACCGCGACGTCAAGCCCTCCAACGTCCTTCTCGAGGACTGCGAGGACCTCGCGGTGCGCCTCCTCGACTTCGGGCTCGCGCAGTTCGACGGCGCGGACACGCTCACGGCAGTCGGTGACGTTCCGGGAACCCTCGCCTACATCTCCCCCGAGCGCCTCGCGGGCGGGGACGCGACGCCCGAGAGCGATGTCTGGTCGGTCGGCGTGGTGCTCTGGGAAGCGCTCGCGCAGAGGCACCCGTTCTGGGGCCTCCCCCTACAGGAGGTCGCGCGTGCCATCCAGTCAGGAGCGCCACCGCTCGCGGCGGAGCGCCGGGGGCTCCCTCGCCGGCTGATCGCGGCCGTGGACGGCGCTCTCGCGGCGAATCCGGACGTGCGCCCGCGCGCGTCGGAGCTCGCGACGCAACTCCGAAGCTCGCTTCGATCGACTCAGGCCCGCGCAGCTCGCGAGCCACGGGAGAAGCCAGCATCCGCCCTCGAGACCCCTGCGACGACCCTGGCGCAGCGGATCGCACCCATCGGTCTCGCCGTCGTCGCCGCTGCGCTCGGCGCAACGCTCCTTCCCTTCTGGCCGCCCGGTCTCGTTGCGGCAATCGCCCTCGGAGCCGGGCTCGCGACCTGGCGCGACCCGCGAATCGGCCTCGCGATCGCACTCGCTGCCCCGATTCTCCCGCTGGGAAACTACGCCGAGAGCGCAGCTGTCCTGTACGGGTTGTTCGCTCTTGCATGGCTCGCGCTCTCATGGAGGGACGCGCGCTGGGGGTTGGTATTCGTGTGCGGGCCGCTTCTCGCGAGCATCGGCTTGCTCGCGCTCGTGCCCCTGGTCGCCCAACTCGCCCGAGGCGCCGTGAGACGAGCGGCGCAAGCAGCCTTCGCGGTGCTCGCGGCGCTTCTCGTTGCCGGTGTCGCCGGTGACGCGCTCCCGCTCATGGGCCGCCAGGCCGTACCGCTCCGCATCGGGCCGCTCGACTCGGTGGCCAGTACGGCGCTCACCGTTTGGGGAACGCTGAGGGGCGATCCGACTGTGCTCGGCGGCGTCGCGCTCGCTGCCGTGGCCGCGGGGATCCTACCCTGGGCATGCCGCCGTTCTCGCTATGGCGTGGCGTTGGTCGGCACCGTCGTGATCGCCGGGGCAATCGCGGTCGGGGCCGGTATCGTGAGCGCGCTCGCGCTCGTCCTGGCGTGGGGGCTGGCGGCCGTCGTCACGGGCGCGTTCTACCGCCCGAGCTGACGTCTCCACGACATGCGGTAGGCACCGGAGCGACCACTACACTCGACCGCGGGAAACCGTCCGCATGCCGATGCTGCGCACCATCGAAACCAAGATCGAGGGCCTGTTCGAAGGGATCTTCGGACGCGCGTTTCGCACGAACGTCCAGCCGATCGAGCTGGCACGCAAGCTCGTCAAGGAGATGGACGATCACCGCAACGTCTCCGTGTCACGCGTCTACGTCCCCAACGAGTACACGCTCTACCTCTCCCCGCAGGATCGAAAGCAGTTCGCAGGCTATGAGACGTCGCTCGTCGGCGAGCTACAGGAGTACCTCGCCGAGCACGCGAAGCGGGAGCGCTACGCGCTCCTCGGCGCCCCGGTCGTGATCGTCACGACCGACGACGATCTCGCGGTCGGAGAGTTCGGGATCGCCACACGCCTTGTCTCGAACGAGACGTCGGAAAAGCAGTCGCCGCCTCCGGAGCTTCCGGTCGACCAGCCGGCCATGACGATGATCTACCGCACCGCGACGCCTCTCGTCGTCGATCCTCCTCCACCCGATCCCGAGCCCGAGCCCGCCCGCGAGGAGGTGTCCCTGACGTTCGCGGGAAGACAGCACGTGATCAGCGAGCCGCGCGTCGTCCTCGGCCGGTCGCGCGACGCGGGTGTGCGCGTCTCCGACGTCAACATCTCGCGCAAGCACGCAGAGGTTCGCCAGGAGGGCGCAACGTTCTGGATCGTCGACCTCGGTTCGACGAACGGCACGCTCGTGAACGGCAAGCGCGTCGACCGACAGCGACTTCGCGACGGCGACCGGATCACGCTGGGCTCGACGGAGATCGTGTTCGGCCGGTCGCTCCCGAGACCGTGACCGTCGAGGCGCTCGCAACCGACGAGACGCTCCTGATCCTGAAGATCGCATTCCTCGTCCTTCTGTACGGCTTCATCATTCTCGTCGTGCGTACCGCGACGAAGGACATCGGCGGGGCGCCACAGGAGAGCATCGTCCTCGGGGCCGCAGACGCTGCGGCGATGCGCGCAGAGCTCGAGGTCCGACCCGGCCGCTTTCTCGTCGTCGCGAGTCGGGAGCTAAGAGAGGGGAGCACGATCGAGGTGAGCGCGCCGACGGTCGTGGGGCGCGAGGCGGGAAGCGGGATCACCCTCGACGGCGACGAGTTCGCGTCGGCCCGGCATGCGCGGATCGAGCCGCGTACGGACGGTGTCTGGATCCACGATCTCGGGTCGACCAACGGAACGTTCGTCAATGGCACGCGCTTACAGAAGGCGCAGGCGCTACGACCACGCGACATCGTCCGTATCGGGGAGACGGAGCTTCAGCTGCAATGAGGATCGTCAGGGCTGCAGGCGTGACCGACACGGGGCGACGACGTCTTCGCAACGAGGACGCGTTCATCTGCGAGCCGCCGTTGTTCGCCGTAGCGGACGGGATGGGTGGCGCACGCGCGGGTGAGGTCGCAGCCCGGCTTGCCGCCGCAGCGCTCGAGGAGGCCGGGGCCGAGGCCAAGGGCGAGCAGGCCGTCGCGGAGCTGATCGTCGAGGCCAATCGACGCATCTGGGAACGCGCGATCGCCGATCCCGCGACTGCGGGAATGGGCACGACGGTGACTGCGGCGCTGGTGGACGGCGACTCCGGCACCGTCGCGATCGGGCACGTCGGCGACTCGCGAGCCTACCTCTTGCGAGACGGCACGCTCTCGCAGCTGACGACCGACCACTCGCTCGTGGCAGAGCTGGTCTCCAGCGGTGTCCTGACACCCGAGGAAGCCGAGCGCCACCCACAGCGGTCCGCCATCACGAGAGCGCTCGGAACCGAGCCTACTGTCGAGGTCGAGGTGTTCACGATCGCCGGCCGGACAGGAGACGTGTTCCTCATCTGCTCCGACGGCGTCTCGGTGATGCTGAGCGACGAGCAGATTCTCGCGGCGCTCGAATCTGCGGAGCGAGAGCCCGTCGCGGCCGCCGAGGCCCTCGTCGCGGCCGCGAACGCGCGCGGGGGCGAGGACAACATCACCGTCGTTCTCTTCGAGCTCGCGGAGGGCGACACACCGCCGGCCGAGGCGGCGCCTGCCGGTGTCGTCGACTCGGCGAGGGAGGTCGCCGCGACGCCGGCGACCGCCGCAGAGCCAGAGCCGGCGCTCGGCGAGACTTCGGAGGTCGCAGCGCCCCCCGCCGAGCTCCAGCGCCACGGCGCCGGCCCGGGAGGCCGATTTTCCGCGCTGGCACTGATCGTGGTCGTGGTCGTGGTCGGCGCGCTCGTCCTGTACTGGGGGATCACCAAGTGAGCGCTCGCAACCGGGAGCTCTTCGGGCTCGTCGTAGCCGGCCTGATCGCGAGTGTCGCACTCGCAAGCGTGACGATCGCCCGGAACGCCGAGGTCGCAGCCAGTGCGGCGGTCTGGGGGGCGCTCTTCCTCGGCCTGTACGTCGTCGCGCATGTCGTGGTACGGCGCACCGTGCCGTACGCGGACGCCGCGCTCCTGCCACTGACGGCGGTCCTCACGGCCTTCGGCCTCGCCTCGATCTACCGTCTCGATCCGGACGACGGAGGTCGACAAGCCGTCTGGGTCGCGGTCGGCGTCGCCGTGCTTGCCGCAACGCTCGTCTGGCTCCGGCACGACTACCGCCTCCTCGAGGGGTATCGCTACCTGTTCGGAGTCGCAGCAGTCGCGCTCCTGCTCCTCCCCTCCGTCCCGGGCCTCGGCGAGCGAGTCAACGGGGTACGGCTCTGGGTGGACGTCGGACCGCTCCAGTTCCAGCCCGGAGAGCTCGCGAAGATCTTCCTCATCGTGTTCCTCGCGGGCTACCTGCGCGAGAAGCGCGAGGTGCTCGCGCAGGGCCGGCTGAAGGACTTCGGGCCGCTGTTCGTGATCTGGGGCGCCGCCATGATCGTGATCGTCCAGACCTCGGACCTCGGCAGCGCGCTCCTGAACTTCGGGATCTTCCTCGCGATGCTCTACGTCGCGACCGGGCGAGCGCTGTACGTCGCGGCCGGGATCGCGCTGTTCGTCGGTGGTGCGGCCGTCCTCTACAACGCGCTCCATCATGTGCAGGACCGCGTCACGATCTGGTTGCACCCGTGGACCGACGAGCGTGTGTACTGCGCCTTGAACGGAGAGCTCGAGTTCCGCCAGGACTGCGCCTCGTACCAGCTGGTGAAGAGCCTGTACTCGATCGCGAACGGGGGTTTCGGGGGCACGGGCCTCGGTCAGGGCACGTTCGCCTCGACGGACGGAACGCAGCTGATCCCGTACCTCCGCACCGACTTCATCTTCTCCGCGATCGCCCAGGAGCTCGGCCTGGTCGGGGCAGCTGCGCTCCTCCTCGTCTTCATGCTCTTCGTCGTGCGTGGGATGCGCGTCGCGCTGCAGGCGCAGGACGGCTTCTCCAAGCTTGCGGCCGCCGGCCTGACGTTCGGCTTCGCGCTGCAGACGTTCATCATCGTCGGCGGCGTTCTCCGCGTCGTGCCGCTGACCGGGATCACGCTCCCGTTCGTCTCGTACGGCGGAACGAGCATCGTCGCCAACTTCCTCCTGCTCGCGGGCCTCCTGCTCATCTCGAATCGCGCCAACGCGCTCCGGACATGAACAGGCAGATCGTCCGTCTGACCTACGTCGCGCTCACGCTCGTCGGCGTTCTCGTGGTGATGACGACGTACTGGCAGACCTGGGCGGCGGCGAGCCTCGCCGACCGGCAGGACAACGCCGTCAAGCGCGTCGCCGAGTTCTCCATCGACCGCGGGCTGATCTTCTCCTTCGAGCCGCGCAAGCGCCTCGCCAGGAACGTCGAGCGCGAGGTCGACTCGAAGACGCTCTTCTTCCGCCGCTACCCGTTCGGGCCACTCGCGGCCCACGTCGTCGGCTACTCGACGGTCGGCCGCTCGCGCACGGGCCTCGAGCGGTCGTTGAACGACTACCTCACTGCGTCGAACGCGAATCTCTCGACGCTCGTCGACAAGGCGCTCGACGAGCTCCGCGGGAAGCCCATCCGGGGCAACAACGTGGTGACGAACCTCGATCTCGACGCGCAGGCGGTCGCGCTCGAAGAGCTCGGCACCGACTGCGGGGCGGTCGTCGCCCTCGATCCGCGAACCGGAGAGGTCGTGGTGATGGCGTCCACGCCCGGCTTCGACCCGAATCTCGTCGAGAGGAGATACGGCGAGATTTCGAGCATCACCGCCGACTGCACACCCGCGGCGCCCCTGCTGAACCGGGGCAGCGCGGGCCTCTACGTCCCCGGCTCGACCTTCAAGGTCATCACCGCCTCGGCGGCGCTCGAGTCCGGGAAATACGGCCCGGAAGCACCCTTCGTCGATCCCGGCTACTGCACGGTCTACGGCAAGCGGGTGAACAACTTCGACACGACGCGGCCCTACGGGGCGATCGACCTCACGAACGCGCTCGCCAACTCGGTCAACTCGGTCTTCTGCAAGATCGGCCTGAAGCTGGGCGCGAAGCGGATCCTCGACACGGCGAAGCGCTTCGGCTTCTACGAGCGACCGCCGCTCGAGACGCCGCTCGACGAGCGCCTGGCGAGCGGCCTCTACCGCAACGGACAGCTCTACTATCCGAAGCTCGACTCCGACGTCGACGCCGGCCGCATGGCCTTCGGGCAGGAGCGGATGCTCGTAACACCGCTGCAGATGGCGATGGTCGCCGGGACGATCGGCCTCGGCGGGAAGCTGATGGAGCCGCACGTCGTCGACCGGATCGTCGCTCCGGGCGGCAAGGTGATCGAACAGCAGCGGCCGCGACTCATCCGCCGCGCGGTGACGAAGAAGACGGCGGACGCGGTCGCGGACATGATGCGGCTCGCCGTGGCACAAGGCACCGGAACAGCCGCGCAGATCTACGGGTACTCGGTCGGCGGCAAGACGGGGACGGGTGAGACCGGCGTGCCGGGGGCGAACACGACGTGGTTCATCGCATTCGCCGGGAAGGACGACGAGAGCCCGCCGGAGCTCGCCATCGCCGTCGTCCTGCAGAACCAGAGCGGAACCGGAGGCACCACAGCGGCTCCCATTGCTCGGGCGGTCATGCAGGCAATCCTGCAGCCCACGGAGAATCCCTAACCTCTACAAGTCATGACGACTCAGGACACCCTCTCCGGAACGCTCTTCGCAGGGCGCTACCGCATCTCGCGGAAGCTCGGCGGCGGCGGCATGGCCGACGTCTACCTGGCCGAGGACCAGGAGCTCGGCCGCCGCGTGGCCATCAAGATGCTGCACGGGCGGTACGCGAACGACGAGCAGTTCGTGGAGAGGTTCCGCCGTGAGGCGACGCACGCCGCCGGTCTCTCCCATCCGAACATCGTCTCGATCTTCGACCGGGGCGAAGCGGACGGCTCGTACTTCATCGTCATGGAGTACGTCGAGGGGCGAACCCTGAAGGAGCTCATTCGCTCGCGTGGCCCGTGCCCGGTCCCCGTTGCGATCGCGTACACACGCCAGATCCTCGCGGCGCTGCGCTATGCGCATCGCAACGGTGTCGTTCACCGCGACATCAAGCCCCACAACGTCATCGTCGATCCCGAAGGTGTCATCAAGGTGACCGACTTCGGGATCGCGCGGGCCGGCGCGAGCCAGATGACGGAGGAAGGCGCGATCATCGGCACGGCTCAGTACCTGTCGCCCGAGCAGGCGCGCGGCGCGCCGGTGGACCAGACCTCGGATCTCTATTCGACGGGCATCGTGCTCTTCGAGCTCCTGACCGGAGAGGTTCCGTTCACTGGTGACAGCCCGGTCGAGATCGCGATGAAGCACCTCGCGGAGACCCCGACGACGCCCTCGGAGCTCAGGCCGGACGTACCCGACGACCTCGATCTGGTGGTGGTGCGGGCGCTCGCCAAGGAGCCCGCCGACCGGTACCAGTCGGCCGCGGCCATGGACGCGGATCTCGAGACGGTCGCTCGCGGCGGCCGGGTCGCAGCCGAGACCGCTGAAGCAGCAACCATGGTGCTCTCCGGCGAGCGGGACGTCGACGCGACGGCGGCGACGCAGATGCTGCACCGCGGGCCCCCGCCGCAGTACGAGCCCCCATCGCGCAGCCGCCCGATCTGGCCCTGGCTCCTCGGGATAGGCGCGGTGCTCGCGTTGCTTGCGGGTGGCTGGTTCCTCTACGACTCGATCCAGAGCCAGCTGAAAGGCGCCGAGACCGTCGCCGTGCCGTACGTGCTCGGCATCCAACAGGCGCTCGCCGAGAAGAAGATCACCGACGAAGGCCTCATCCCGAATGTCCGCCCTGTGGCGAACTCGGACGTCGAGGAAGGAATCGTCTTCGCGCAGAACCCCAAGGAGGGCACGCGCGTCGACAAGGAAACGGTCGTCGTGATCGACGTGTCCTCGGGCAAGCCGGAGGTGTCCGTCCCGAGCGTCGTCGGCCAGAGCGAGGCGGACGCCGTCGCCGAGCTGACCCGAGTCGGGCTGGTCGCCCAGGTCGCCCAGGTCAACTCCGAAAGGGAGGAGGGGACCGTCACCGCGCAGTCATTGGACCCGGGGACCGTCGTCGTCGAGGAAACCAAGGTTCGCATCAACGTCTCGAAGGGCCCGAAGCCGGTCGTCGTGCCGAACGTCGTCGGGATCCCGTACGACGAGGCGGCAACCGAGCTCCAGCGCGCAGGGTTCGGAGTCGTGCGCGTGGACGTGGATTCCGACCGCACGAGCGGGACCGTCGTCGACCAGTCTCCCGACGGAGGGTCCGAAAGCTCGAAGGGCTCGACCGTCACGCTCTCGGTCTCGCGAGGGCCGTCGACGATCGCGGTCCCGGACGTGACGACGTTCGACGTCACCATCGCCCAGACCACGCTCACGAATGCCGGCTTCCGGACACAGGTGGTGCTCGAGGACACCGACGTCGCCACCGACGACGGCATCGTCCTCTCACAGGATCCGGCGGGCGGCGCCCAGGCGGCGCCGAACTCCGTCGTCACCCTCTTCGTCGGGCGCTTCACGGGCGAATCCACCACGCCTCCGTGAGCCACCGCCTCCGCGTCGCGGTCATCGCGGGCGGCCGCTCGAGCGAGCATGTCATCTCCGTCGCCTCAGCCCGCTCCGTTGTCGAGGCCCTCGATCCGGGTCGTTACGAGAGCACTGTCATCGAGATCGGACGCGACGGTCGCTGGGAGATAGAGACAGCTGAGCGCTCGCTGACGACGGCGAGCGACGAACCAGCTGTCGAGACGCTCCCGGTCGTGGCGAGCAAGGCGCCCGCACAGGCTCTCGGCGAGGTCGACGTCGTGCTCCCGATCCTGCACGGCCCGTTCGGCGAGGACGGCACCGTGCAGGGGCTCCTCGAGCTCGCTGGCGTCCCGTACGTAGGCGCCGGCGTTGCGGCGTCGGCGCTGTGCATGGACAAGGACCTCTGCAAGGCGGTGCTGCGAGACCGGGGAATCACGGTGGCGCGAAACGTGACACTTCGCGACGGAGCTGAGGTCGAGCACCCGTTCCCGTATCCCGTGTTCGTGAAACCCGCACGCCTGGGGTCGTCCGTCGGCATCTCGAAGGCACATGACAGAGTCGAGCTCGAGGCCGCCGTCGCGCTCGCTCGCCGGCACGACGACAAGGTGCTGATCGAGGAACTCGTCGAAGGAACGGAGGTCGAGTGCGGCGTACTGGGCAACTCGGAGCCGATCGCCTCGGCAGTCGGGGAGATCGTTGCTCATGCCGAGTGGTACGACTACGCGGCGAAATACGACGAGGGCGGGATGGAGCTTGTCATCCCGGCCCGAATCGCCCCCGAGGTGGACGCGCGGGTTCGCGAGCTCGCCGTGGACTCCTTCGTCGCGACGGAATGCGAGGGGATGGCCCGCATCGACTTCTTCGTCCGGCCCGACGGCGAGGTCGTGGTCAACGAGATCAACACGATTCCCGGATTCACCTCGACGAGCGTGTACGCCAAGCTCTTCGAGGCGACAGGGATCGGCTATGCGGAGCTTCTCGATCGGCTGATCGCGCTCGCGCTCGAACGACATGAGCGACGCAGCCGCCTCGAGTACTGAGACGCCGGGGCATACGTCTCGTCCAGCTGGGGCGTACACGTTCGGGATCGCGGTCACCCGCGAATGCGGTCAACCCAGACGAGGTCGGCGAAAAGGGCGGTCACGAGAAGAAGTTGCCGAAGATCGCCCCACCTCGTAGGGGCGAGATGTATCTCGCCCCTACGTGCCGAGAACTGCGACGAGCGCCTCTTCCCATGCACTCAGGCCGTCGTCGAGCTCTGCGTCGGCGATCGTCAGCGGGCAGAGCACGCGGATGCAGTTTCCGTAGACCCCGGCCTTCAGCAGGATGAGCCCGCGCTGGAGCGCCGCCTCGATCACCGCCTCGACGAGCTCCGGTGCCGGCGTCTTCGATCCCGGGTCGCGCACGAGCTCGATCGCCAGCATCGCCCCCATCCCGCGCACGTCTCCGATCTGCGACCACCGCCGCTGCCAGTCGAGCAGCCTCGCTCTGATCGTGTCGCCGACGGCTCCGGCACGTGCGACGAGCCCTTCCTCGTCGAAGACGTCCAGTACGGCGCAGGCGGCGGCGAGGGCGACTGGATTCCCGATGAACGTGCCGCCGATAGCTCCCGGGTGCGGGTCATCCATGATCGAGGCGCGGCCGATGACCCCGGAGAGCGGCAGCCCGCCCGCGATCGACTTGGCCACGACGAGGAGATCGGCCTCGACGTCGAAGTGCTCCATCGCGAACATCCGTCCCGTCCTGCCGAACCCCGTCTGCACCTCGTCTGCGACGAGGACGATTCCGTGCTCGTCGCAGATCCGCCGTAGCCCACGGACGAACTCGGGAGGTGCGGGAACAAAGCCGCCCTCCCCCTGCTGAGGCTCGAAGACGATCGCGGCGATGTGGTCGGCCGAGACGTGAGTCGTGAACATTCGCTCGAGCGAGGCCAGGGCGGATTCGGCATCGGGACCGCGATACCCGTTCGGGTAGGGCGCGCGATAGACCTCTGGAGCAAACGGGCCGAGCCCCTTCTTGTACGGGTGCGTGCGGGAGGTCATGGTCAGGGCCAGCAACGTCCGCCCGTGAAAGGCGCCGTCGAAGGCGACCACCCCGTGGCGGCCCGTGTAGAGGCGGGCGAGCTTGACCGCGTTCTCGACCGCCTCGGCGCCCGCGCTGAAGAACGCGCCACGTGTTTCTCCGGCAATCGGGACGAGCGCACCGAGACGCTCCGCAAGCGTTATGTACCCCTCGTATGCGACGACGGTGAAGTCGGTGTGGAGAAAGCGCTCCGCCTGCTCCGCGATGGCCTCGACGACACGCGGGTGGTTGTGCCCCACGTTCGCGACGCCGACGCCGCCCACGAAGTCGACGAAGGTGTTGCCGTCCACGTCGGTGATGGTCGCGCCGCGAGCCTCGGATGCGACGATCGGCGCATGCACGATGAGCGGGCTGGCGACGGCGCGACGCTCCCGCTCGAGGATCTCGCGAGCGCGCGGTCCCGGGATCTCCGTCCGCAGCTCGATCACGCGGGTAGCGGCCACGCGCGGCAGCCTATCCGAGCGTGCTGCCGGCTCCTCGGCTCAGTACGACGTGAGCTTCTGCTTCGCGACCCGTGCGCTCCAGGACGCGAGATCGACCACCACGGCGAGGATGACCAGGATCCATTCGGCGCCGTCGACCCCGCCACCGCCGTCGGCCCCTCCGAGCGGGGACCAGAGGAGCGTGTACACGATCCCCGTCCACGGGAGGAAGATCAGGAGCAGCAGTGGCCAGATGAACGAGCCGTAGACGACGTCCACCCGGTTGCCGAAGATCCACATCAGCCCGAAAGCCACGCGCGGTGCGAAGAGCGCGAGCAGGAAGATCAAGCACATGGGCGGGGAGTCTCGTTGCTGTCGCCTGCCAAGTCAATAGGCATCCTGTCGCCGATGGACGAGCACGAACTCGACGCCGATCCGATCGTCCAGCTCCAGGTCTGGCTCGACGAGGCCCGGGACGCGGTGCCGCAGGCCGACTCGATGACGCTCGCGACGGCGGACCCGAGCGGCCGTCCGTCGGCGCGGGTCGTGCTCCTGCGCGGCGTCGACGATCGCGGCCTCGCGTTCTTCACCAATCGGACGTCACGGAAGGGCGAGGAACTGCAGCGCAATCCGTGGGCGGCAGTCGTGCTGCACTGGTGGGAGCTCGGACGCCAAGTCCGAGTCGAGGGAAGCGTCGTCGAGATCGACGAGCAGGAGTCCGCCGCGTACTGGAGCACCAGGCCACACGCGAGCCAGCTCGCAGCCTGGGCGTCGCCTCAGTCCCAAGCGCTACGGGCCCGAGCAGAGCTCGACGAGCGCTTCACCGAAGCCGCGCAGCGCTTCGCCGGAGCCGACGTCCCGCTCCCGCCGTTCTGGGGCGGCTACCGCCTCGTTCCGGGGTCCATCGAGTTCTGGTCTCATTCCGAGAATCGGCTCCACGACCGCGTACGCTTCGTCCGCTCCGGCGCCGGCTGGCGACGCGAGTGGCTCGCCCCCTGAGGCTGCTCGTACGAGGTGAGTCGGTTCTACGGCGCAGCGAGGGCGCCGTCCGTGTAGACGCCCTCCGCGTTCCAGAGCATGAATCCCTTCGACCCGGCTCGGCGCGCCGCGTCTATCTGGGCGCTGACCTCTTCGAGCTCGAAGGGCGTCGTGAAGCTGAAGTCCTGGACCCATGGAACGACGAGGACGTGCATGCCGCGGAGCCTGATCGCGAACCTCCGCAGCGCCCGCGACACCGTCTCTCCCGGAGCCAAGCTCGGGTCGGCCAGGCCCAGCTCACCGGGGCCGAAGAGCGACGGGTACGTCATCGCATACAAGGTGTCGAGATACGGAGCCATGCGCCTCGGAAGCTGGCCGATCCCGAGGTCCCGAGTCGCCGAGAGGCCGAAAACCGCCGCCGAGACGCGGACGTCGTGGCGGTCGAGCCGCCGCGCTGCATACCGCAAGAACGCCGGTATCGCATCGTGCTTCTTCAGCGCGCCGCGATCCCGGTAGACGGCGTTCTCGACGTCGCCGTCGGACGGAAAGCGCACGTAGTCGAACATGATCTCGTCGAACCCCGCGCGTGCCGCGACGACGGCAACGTCCACGTTGTAGTCCCACACGCGGCGGTCGTACGGATTCGTCCAGCCGAGCCCTGCGGAGTCCTTCCAGACGGAGCCACCCGACCTCCGGATGGCAAGGTCGGGACGCGCGCTCGACAGGATCGGATCTTCGAAGACGACGATCCGGCCGATGAGGTACACGTCTCGCTCGTGGGCGAGCCGCGCAACCGCGCGTGGCTCGTAGAAGCCTCGGGTCGCTCCCACCTTCGACGCAAGAGGAAGCCCGCGTCCCGAGAAGCCGATCTGCCCGTTCTCGTCTTTGACGTCGACCTCGAGCGCAGTCAGGCCGTCGCTCTCGAGATCGAGGTACTCGTCGAGCTTGCCGGGCAGCGATGCGAGCCCCATCGTGACGTGAACCCCTCGGATCTCCACGGGAAGACCACCCGTCCCGGACGGCGATGCAAGAGCGACCTGGGTGCTCTCGGGGGCGCTTGCCGACGGGCTGCCCGAGCCGACGAACTGCGCGCCCGCTCCCAGCAAGACGACACCCAGCAGGCCGGCACTGACCGCAGCACCGCGCCGTAGGCGCTTCCTGCGCCTCGCCGCGGCCCGCCGGTTGCGAAATCGCTCGTTCGGGTCGATGGGTGGGAACAGCATCGACACCGGGGGTAGACCTTACAACAGCGGAGGCATCGCGCCCTCGAACGGGACCGCAGCCATGTGACACAGTGTCACAAGGCGGCTCGGCCTAGAATCGCCGGGTGGTCCTCTCCGATCGAACGATCCGACGGCTCATCTCGGACGGGCGCATCGGAATCGAGCCGTTCGAGCCAGGGCTCATGCAGCCATCGAGCCTCGACGTTCGCGTCGACCGGTACTTCCGTGTCTTTCGAAACTCCCGCTACCCCTTCATCGATGTCAAGGCTCAGCAAGAGGAGCTGACCGAGCTCGTCGAGGTCGCGGGAGACGAGGCGTTCATCCTCCACCCCGGCGAGTTCGTGCTGGGCTCGACGCTCGAGCGGGTCACGCTCCCCGACGACCTGGTGGCCAGGCTCGAAGGGAAGAGCTCATTGGGCAGGCTCGGGCTCCTCATTCACTCGACGGCCGGGTTCATCGACCCGGGCTGGGACGGGCACGTCACGCTCGAGCTCTCGAACGTCGCGAACCTTCCCATCACGATCTACCCGGAGATGAAGATCGGCCAGCTGTCTTTCGTCCAGCTGTCGGAGGCGGCCGAACGTCCGTACGGATCGGAGGGGATCGGGTCGAAGTACCAGGGCCAGCGCGGCCCCACGCCGAGCCGCTACTGGCAGAACTTCCGCGACGACTGATAGACGGACGGCAGGGTGCGCGGCTAAAGCTGTCCACGCACCAGAGTCATGCCACGCACTGCGGTCGTGCGCTCGCGAGCTGCTTCAGCGGCTCGCCCTGCCGTACTCGTCGGGTGGCCCGCAGTCCTCGGTCTCGGGGTGACCCTCCGCGAGGCGGTCGAGCAGGTTGGTCAGGCTGGCCAGGTCATCCGACTCGAACCTCGTACCGAAATAGGCATCGACCTGGCCGAAGTGGCTCTCGGCGGCCGTCCGTAACCGCTCGAGGCCGGCGTCCGTGAGCACCGCATAGACCACGCGCCGGTCGCTGTCACACGACGCGCGCGCGACGAGCCCATGACGCTCGAGCCCGTCGAGCAGCCGAGTCACGCCCGACGCACTCAAGAGCACCTGGTCAGCCAGGTCGACGCGCCGCATCCGGCGATCGTCCGCACGCGACAGCCGCAAGAGGACCTCGAAGTCGCTCAGGGTGAGGCCCTGCTCGGCCGTCAGCTGCGCGCTCAGCTGTCGCGTGATGCCGGCGTGCGCACGCAGGAGCGCGACGAATGCGCCGACACATGTTGATTGCTCGCTCAATACTTGACTCATCATGTTTCTTCCTGTAGAGTTGCTTGCGTACTCAATAGTAGCGGACGCAAAGGAGAGTGTACATGTCCATCCTCGCAGAGTCTCCGGTGACCCAGATCCCGGCAGGCACCTGGTCGATCGATCCTGCCTGGTCGGCCCTCGAGTTCGAGGTCAGGAAGATCGGGCTCATCCCGATCAAGGGTCGAGTGCCCGGCTTCACCGGCACGATCCTGGGCGGCGATCGCCCCGCGATCGACGGGACCGTCGACGTCTCGAGCATCACGACGTTCGACGAGACCCGTGACGGGCACCTCCAGTCGCCGGACTTCTTCGACGTCCAGCGGTATCCCGAGCTCCGGTTCGAGTCGACCGCGGTCGAAAGCCGCGGTGACCGCATCGTCGTGCACGGCGACCTCACGATCAAGGGCACGACGAGGCCGGTCGAGCTCAAGGGCACCTTCCTTGGTTCGGCGGCTGATCCCTACGGAAACGACCGGATCGGGCTCGAGCTCGAGGGCAAGATCGACCGCCGCGAGTTCGGGTTGGACTGGAACGCACCCCTCCCGACGGGCGGCTTCCTCCTGCCGAACGACGTCGTCCTCAGAGCGAGCTTCGCAGCAGTGAGGGCCGAGTAACGATGCGCATCCTCGTCCTCTCCGGAAGCCTCCGGGCAGGGTCGTACAACACGGCCCTCGCCCGGGCGGCTGCCGGGCTCGCGCCCGCCGGCGTCGAAGTCGAGCTCTTCAAGGGGCTCGGGCTGCTTCCGCACTACGACGAGGACCTCGACCAATCGGACGTGGAGACCCCGACCGCCGTCGCGGACCTTCGCAGCCGGATCGACGACGCGGACGCGCTCCTGATCGTCACTCCCGAATACAACGGCTCGGTTACGAGCGTGCTGAAGAACGCGATCGACTGGGCCTCGGCACGACACCGAGGAAGCTGGTTGCAAGGCAGGACCGTGGCCATCGCCGGAGTCACCACAGGCCAGTACGGCGCGATCTGGGCCCAGCAGGAGCTCCGACGAATCCTCGGCATCGCCGGGGCGCGCGTCATCGAGGGCGATCTCCCGGTGTCTCGCGCGAACGAGACCTTCGACGAGTCGGGCGTCCTGATCAATCCGCTGGTGGCGGAGCGGCTCCGCACCCACGTTGCCAGGCTCGTCCGAGAGGCGAGCCCGATCACGGTCGCCGCGTAGAACGCCGAGGGGCCGCGGTGACCGCGGCCCCTCGTAACGGATACCAGCGTTGGATTTGTAGAGGCGCTTCCGGCACTCCCCTCTCGACGAGACGAGTGCGGCGCGATGCGCGAGCCCCCTACGCTGGCTAAGCGGTTCCCGGTGGTCCCGGGGACACGCCTCTACCCGCTGGTACCTCCACTGCCCGTACTGTCATCGCTCAAGCCGGACCACCTCCTTTCCGCGGTACCGTCAGCATACGTACTCCGAGCGGATGGAGGGCGAGCGAGATCAGGCGAGCGCCGTGGTGAGCTCGAGACCACGGTCGAGCGGGACCGTGACACTCGAGAGGGTCGGGTCTGCCTGCCGCGCGGCCGAGTACGCGGCAAGCGTCTCCGCATGCGAGGTGACGTTGTCGGCCACCACGAGGCCACCAGGCTCGAGGAGCGGCCGCGCCAGCGCGAAGAGCTGCTCGTAGTCGTCCTTCTCGGCATCGAGGAAGACGACGTCGAAGACGTCGTCGATCTCTCGGAGGGTCGCGAACGCGTCACCCTCCACGAGCTCCGCCCACTCCGCGAGCCCCGCAGCGCCGACATTCGCGCGCCACGCCGCGCACTTGACGGGATCGTGCTCGAGCGAGAGCAGCCGCCCACCCAGGACACGAGCTCCCGCCGCGAGCCAGATCGACGAGTAGCCACGCGAGGCTCCGATCTCGAGAACTTCGACGCCGGCCTGTGTCGCGGCTAGCGCAAACAGCAGTCGGCCAGTGCTCGGCGCAACCTGTCGGGAGCGCTGGGAGGCCGGCACTCCCGCCTCGCGTTCGATGCGATCCTCCTCCTCCAGGCGGGCGAGCACGGCCGACACGCGTTCGTCGAGCATCAGTCCGGAACCTCCATGACGACGACTCCGTCGGAGCGCACGGACACCGCGTACGTCGGCACCGCCTCGAACGCGGGCAGGCTCATCGGGATCCCGGTCTGGAGGTCGAAGCGCGAGCCATGACGTGGGCAAACGACGACACAGAGCCCCGGCTCCCACTCACCCTCGCAGAGCGGACCGTCGTCATGGGAGCAGCGGTCCTCGATCGCGTAGAGCTTTCCGTCGCAGTTGTAGACACCGATCGTGACCGCGCCGGTCGGAACGAGTCGCATTGTCCCCGGCGGCAGCTCCTCGATCGGAGCGACCTCGACCTCGGCCACTACTCGAGCACCAGGTCGCGAGAGGAGGTGCCCCACTCCTCGGGAAGCGGCGTCCCTCTGGCCTTGTGCAGGGCGAGCTTCAGGACACCGAGACCGAGAATCGCGCACTTGAGGCGAACCGGCGTCAGCGGGATCCCGAGCTCGTCGAGGAGCTCCTCCTTCGGCATGGCCGCCACGTCCTCGGCGGTACGACCCTTCACCAGGTCGCCGAGCATCGACGCCGCAGCCTGGCTGATGGCACAGCCTCGGCCGTCGAACCCGACCTCCTCGATCACGTCGTCTTGACCGAGCCGCACCGTGACTGCGATCTCGTCGCCGCAAAGCGGATTCTGGCCTTCGGCATGAGCGTCCGCGGGCTCGAGCAGGCCGTGGTTTCGCGGGTTCTTGTAGTGGTCCAGGATGAGCTCGCGATAGAGCTGGTCGAACTCGCTCATCGCTACCCGAGGCTCTTCTTGGCCTTGCCGAGGCCCTCGACGAGGCGATCGACTTCTTCGGGGACGGAGTAGAGGTAGAAGCTCGCACGAATCGTCGCGCTCACCCCGAGCTTGGCCATGAGCGGTTGCGTGCAGTGATGCCCGGCACGCACGGCGACTCCTTCCCAGTCGAGCACCTGGGCGACGTCATGCGGATGGACGCCCTCGATGTTCAGGGAGACGATCCCGGCACGCCGCTCGGGAGGCGGCCCGTACGTGTCGACCCAGGGAAGCTCCCCGAGGCGACCGAGCGTGTACTCGACGAGCTCGCGCTCGTGGCTCTCGATCGCGTCCAGCCCGACCGCCGACACGTAGTCGATCGCGGCGCCGAATCCCACGGCCTCGGCGATGGCCGGCGTGCCGGCCTCGAACTTGTACGGAAGCTCGTTCCACGTCGTGCGCTCGGCGGAGACGGACCTGATCATCTCGCCGCCCAGGTTGAAGGGCGACATCGTCTCGAGCAGCTCGCGGCGGCCCCAGAGAGCGCCGACGCCGCTCGGGCCGCACATCTTGTGCGAAGAGAGCGCGAGGAACTCACAGTCGAGCGCCTGCACGTCGAGCACACGGTGTGGCGCAGCTTGAGCGGCGTCCACGACCATGATCGCGCCACGCTCGTGGGCCCACGCAGCCAGTGTCTGCACCGGGTTCACGGTGCCGAGCGTGTTCGACACGAGGTTCGAGGCAACGACCTTCACTCTCCCCTCGCGCTCGATCTCGTCGAGCGCATCGAGCCGGAGCTCGCCGCTCTCGTCGATCGGGATCGCCCGGAAGGTAGCTCCCGTCCGGCCGGCGACGTACTGCCACGGGACGAAGCTCGAGTGGTGCTCCAGGTCCGTGACGACCACGAGATCGCCCTTGCCGAGGTTGTCGAGTCCCCATGCGTAGGCCACGAGGTTCAGCGCCTCGGTCGCGCTGCGCGTGAAGATCATCTCGCGCTCGGACGGTGCGTTGACGTACGACGCGACCTTCTGGCGCGCGGACTCGTAGCCGGCCGTCGCGCGCTCGGCTAGGCGGTAGACGCCCCGGTGGACGTTTGCGTACGAATGCTCGTAGAAGTCACGCATCGCATCGAGCACCTGACGCGGCTTCTGCGTCGAGGCGGCAGAGTCGAGGAACGCGACGGGCTTCCCGTTGACGAGCTCGTCGAATACGGCGAAATCCGCGCGGAGGCGCTCGGCATCGAGCTTCGGCTGTGCGGTCACGGCCACGACGGCATCGTACCCCCGCGGATTCGAGTCACCCGTCAAGCATCCAGATGGACGCGGCCGTTCGTCGCAGCCCGCTCGGCAGCGTCACGAACACGCCGCGCCGCGGCGAGGGCATTCTCGAGGAGATCGCCCACGTGGTCCAGTCGGCTGCGCTCGGACACATCTCTCAGCAGTCGGAGCTTGTCCTCCGGCGGAAGCTCGACTCGGCCCGCGAGGACGAAGGAGAGCTGGGCTGCGTCGTCCTCGGGCACGTCGACCTCGCTTCCGGTGAGCTCGCGAAGGCGCTCGAACAGGCCGAGCGCGCGTTCGATCGACTCCGGCGCGGCCGGGTCGACGTCGTCCTCGACCGGAGTCACCTCACCCGTGTGGAAGCTCCTGCCGGACGTCAGCTCGATCAACGTGAACCGGTCGCCTCCTTCCACGAGGACGTCCATGCGCCCGTCCGCCATTCGAGCGAGGACTTCGGTCACCCGTGCGCGGGTACCAACGTCGCGGACGCCATGGTCGTCCGCATACACGAGCCCGAACTCACCGTCGGATTCGAGGCACTCGCCGATGAGCTCGCGATATCGCTCCTCGAAGATGTGCAGTGGAACGCGCTCGGTCGGGAGGAGCACCAGCGGCAGCGGGAAGAGCCCGAGCTCGGTCACGCCGCCGGCCCGAAGGTCGCGAATTCCCAGCCGACGCCGTGGCCGCTCTCCGTCAGGGCGAGCCCGGCGGCCTCCGCAGCTCCAGCGATCGCGGCCGGTCGGTGGACGAAGGCGCGAAAAGAGCGGCGCAGGACACGGAATCCGGCATTCATGCCCCCGATGCCCGCGCGCATCCACCAGACGTCGCGAGGGTAGACGAGCATGAGCCTACGACGGGTGAGCAGTGCCGCCGCCGCGACCAGCTCGACACCGTCAGGCGTGCAGCAGACCACGCGATTGAGGACGACGAGGTCCGCCGGCGCGACCGAATCGGGGCTCTCGAGGATGTCCGCGACGACGAACGAAGTACGGTCGCCGAGACCCTTCTCCGAGGCGAGCTCCCGCGCGTACGGCTCGTATGCGGCGACGAGCTCCACGACTTGGCCGGTCGCTGCGCCGGCAGCGAGGAGCTCCGCCTGGATCGTGCCGATACCGCCCCCGATCTCGAGAACGGTCGCACCGTCGACGCCTGAACCGGCGATGCTCGCGACCATGCGCCGCTCCAGTCGGTCGAGCCCCCGCTTCCGGTACCGCTCGAGACTGCGCCGCGCGAAACGCGGCTTGAACATCTGCTCGCACGGCCCGCTGCGACAGCAGGTCATGGGTCGACGATAGCGGCGGTCAGGACGTCGGCTCGAGGTCGAGCGCGCACGAGTTGATGCAGTACCGCTTCCCAGTGGGCTCCGGCCCGTCGTCGAACACGTGGCCGAGATGCCCACCGCACGACACGCAGATCACCTCGGTGCGGATCATCCCGTGACTCGTGTCGGTCTCTGTGACGACGCTGTCGAGCGCGGACGGCTCGAAGAAGCTCGGCCAGCCGCTTCCCGACTCGAACTTCGTGTCCGAGCGGAAGAGCTCGGCCCCGCACCCCGCACAGCGGTACACACCGGGCGAGTGCTCGTCCCAGTAGGCGCCCGTGAACGCTCGTTCCGTTCCCTTCTGGCGCAGGATCTCGTACTGCTGGGGAGAGAGGCGCGCACGCCACTCCTCGTCGGTGAGCCGAACCTTCGTAGTCATTACTCGAGCGTACCGCTCGGAGCTCAGAGCACGACGAGCGAGACGGCCACGAACTGGGTCACGGCCGCAGCGACGACGAGCAGGTGGAACACCTCGTGGAATCCGAGCGTGGACGGGAACGGGTTCGGCCAGGTCGTCGCGTATGCCAGAGCGCCGACCGTGTAGAGACCCGCGCCGACGATCACCAGCACCGCTGCGGCAACGCCCAGCGCTGGGAAGAACTGCGGGAGCGCGATGATCCCGATCCACCCCACCGCGAGATAGGCGATCGCCGAGACCCAACGTGGTGCGTGGATCCAGTACAGCTCCACCATGACACCGAGGGCGGCTCCCGCCCAGACGGACGCCAACACGATCGCCTGCAACGCTCCTTCGAAGGCAAGCAGCGCGAACGGCGTGTACGTGCCGGCGATGAACACGAAGATCATCGCGTGGTCGAGTCGGCGCGCGCGGAGGCGGGCCGCCGCGCTACGCCACGGGAACCGGTGGTAGAGCGCACTCGCTCCGAACATCGCCGCCAGAGCGACCACGTAGACCCAGACGGCGAAGCGCTCGAGGTAGCCGTCTGCGAGGACGAGGAGCACCATCCCGGCAACGACGGCGGCGAAGAACGCGTACTGATGAAAGACGCCGCGCAGCCGCGGCACGACGGGAGCCTGCATCGGTAGATCTTGCCACGGCCGCGCCGTGCGTGGTGCGGGGCTTGAGCCGCGCACCCGGCCGTTCAGGTGCGCTCAAGAAGGCTGGCGAGATGCTGAAGCGCCTCGCCGGTCCCTCAGGCCTGCGGAATGCGGGCCTCGAGGGCGCCCGCGAGCGCGTCGCGTACCGGTTCGAGCTCGACTCGATCGAGGACGTCCTGGAAGAAGCCGCGCACGATCAGCCGCTCGGCCTCTCCACGCGAGAGCCCCCGCGCCATGAGGTAGAAGAGCTGCTCGCGGTCGACCTGTCCGAGCGTCGCCCCGTGGGTGCAGCGAACGTCGTTCGCCATGATCTCGAGCCCCGGGATCGAGTCGGCATGGGCAGTCTTCGAGAGGAGCAGGTTGCGATTCTCCTGGTACGCGTTCGTCTTCTGCGCCCCCTCTTCGACACGGATCATCCCGCGCCAGACGGCGCGTGCAGTGTCTCGCAAGGCACCCTTGAAGGCGAAGTCCGAGGTGGTGTTGGGCGCAATGTGCTCCTGGAACGTGTCGTAGTCGAGATGCTGGGTCCCGTCGGCGAAGTACGCGCCCGTGACACGAGAGGTGGCGCCGGGCCCCGCAAGGTCGTTCTGGATCCGCACCTTCCCCTTGGCAGAGCCGAAGCCGCCGGCAACCCAATCGAGCTCCGCATCGCGCTCGACCTTCGCGTGGTGGGAGGCGAAGTGCCACGTCCCACGCGAGAGGTTCTGCACGGAGACGTACTCGACCTTCGCTGCTTGCTGAACCACGATCTCGACCGCCGCGTTCGTGTACGCCTCGAGCCCGGGCGACGCCGACGCGTACTCCTCGATCAGCGTGAAGCGGCTCCCAGGCTCCGCGACGACGAGAAGCCGCCAGAAGAGCGAGCCACGCCCGACCGAGTTTGCGATCCGGACGTAGAGCGGCTTCTCGAGCTCGACCCCGCGCGGGACGTGCACGAGAAGCCCGTTCGTCCACATCGAAGCGTTGTGCGCCGCGAACTTCTCGTCCCAGCCGACGAGCGAGTAGAGAAGCTCGTGGTCATCCGTCAGCGGCTCGAAGCGAATGCCGTCGGGCGCCGAAACGATCTCGATGCCTGCCTCACCGACGTAGGCCACACCGGTCGCATCCAGCTCGAGCATGGTCGGCGGCGACGCGATCTCGGTCGCGCCGTTGGCGGACCATGCGTCCGGGTCGAACCCGGCCAGGTCGGTGAAGCGCCAATGCTCGTCCTTCGTCGTCGGGAGGGGGAGCTCGCGATAGCGGGCGTCCGCCTGCGCGCGCGTTGTCGCCATCAGATGGCCCTCATCCTGTTGCTGCGCGCCTCGTGCGTAAGCTCGGCAAGACCAAGTGCCTCGAGCAGCGGCGGAACGTACGTGCCGAAGCGCCCTCGGTAGCCCTTCCGCAGGCCGTACCAGCCACCCAGCGGGTTGGACTCCGATCGTGCCCAGGCCTCGACCGTTCCGTCCTTCGCGGGCTTCTGCTCGTCGGCCGCTCCGAGGTCCATCCAGTCGCCGTGCGCCTTCAGCATCGCGTGCAGGTCGTCGATCGCACGTGCGTCGTAGCTGAGCTTCGTCGAGCCGACCTGGCAGACGAGCGCCGGCGGATCCACGCTGCCGTCCCGGTACATCTCGTACTCCGACGTGCCCGGCGGCGTCTTCAGCACCCACGGGTCGGAGGGCGTTCCCGTTCCTCGAACGCCGCCCATCACTCGTGCGGCGCGTAGCGGTGGTGAAGGAGGAGACGGTTACCGGCGGGATCGCTCACTCCCGCGCCGTGGCAGACGCCCGAGTCCCACATCTCGTCGACCTCGAGACCGGCGGACTCGAGTTTCGTCTTCGCCACCGCGACGTCGTGGACGTGGAGCGCGATCGTCGCGGGCGGCAACGGCATGAACTCGTCGTCGTGCGTGTGCGGTGTCATGACCGCCAGCGTGACGTTCCCGACCTCGTACTCGACCCAGTCGTCACCGGGTGAGTTCGGATTCCGTTCCAGGCCCAGCACCTCGCCGTAGAAGCGGTTCGCCTCATCCATGTCCGTCACCGGGACGCGGATGAAGTCGACGCGTTCGACGTCAATCACGGGCGTACCTCCTGTGGAGCATGAGGACGTTCCCGTCGGGATCGCGGAAGTGCGCCATACGGCAGACGCCGGTGTCGAAGGTCTCGCCGGCGAACTCGATGCCCTTCTCTTCGAGCTCCCGGCGCGCCTCCTCGACGTCCGGAACTCGAAGGGCGATCGGCGCCGTGTGCGGACCCTCGAACTCGCGTCCCACGCTCGTCGGATCGAACAGGTAGAGGCTCACGTTTTCGCCGAGCTGGACTCGGGCCAGGCGCCGTGACTGATCTGCTCGAGCCCGAGCACGTCGCTGTAAAAAGCCGTCGAGCCTTCGAGATCCGTTACGGGCACCGATACGAAGTCGGTGCGCTCGGCGATCAACCG
This sequence comes from Actinomycetota bacterium, assembly GCA_020029615.1. Lineage (GTDB taxonomy): Bacteria > Actinomycetota > Thermoleophilia > Gaiellales > Gaiellaceae > GMQP-bins7. The sequence goes on along the minus strand of JAIBJO010000015.1, from coordinate 1,329 downwards.
ACCGACCCCTCCATCTGCAGTTGGATCAGGCGGTTCATCTCGACCGCGTACTCGAGCGGAAGCTCCTTCGTGATCGGCTCGACGAACCCGGAGACGATCATCGCCGAGGCCTCGGCCTCGGAGAGCCCGCGGCTCATGAGATAGAACAGCTGCTCCTCGCCGATCTTCGACACCGTCGCCTCGTGGCCGAGGTCGACCTCGTTCTCGTCCACCTGGATGTACGGGTAGGTGTCCGAGCGCGATTCCTCGTCGAGGATCAGCGCGTCGCAGACGACCTTCGACTTCGAGCCGACGGCGCCCTTCGCGACCTGCAGGAGCCCGCGATAGCCCGCACGGCCGCCGTCTTTCGAGATCGACTTCGAGGTGATCACGGACGACGTTCGCGGAGCGACGTGGACGACCTTGCCGCCTGCATCCTGGTGTTGCCCCTTGCCACCGAACGCGATGGAGAGCACCTCGCCGTGCGCGCCCTCGCCCATCAGCCAGATGGCCGGGTACTTCATCGTGACCTTCGAGCCGAGGTTCCCGTCCACCCACTCCATGGTCGCGCCCTCGTAGGCGACGGCACGCTTGGTGACGAGGTTGTAGACGTTGTTCGACCAGTTCTGAATCGTCGTGTAGCGACAGCGCCCTCCGCGCTTGACGATGATCTCGACGACCGCGGAATGAAGCGAGTCGGACGAGTAGATCGGGGCGGTGCAGCCCTCGACGTAGTGCACGTAGGCGTCCTCGTCCACGATGATGAGCGTCCGCTCGAACTGGCCCATGTTCTCCGCGTTGATGCGGAAGTAGGCCTGGAGCGGCATCTCGATCCTCACACCCGGCGGCACGTAGATGAACGACCCGCCCGACCAGACTGCGGAGTTCAGCGCCGCGAACTTGTTGTCGTTCTGCGGGATGATCGTGCCCATGTACTGCTTGACGATGTCCTCGTGCTCGCGCAGGCCCGAGTCCATGTCGAGGAAGAGCACGCCCTTGGCCTCGAGGTCGGCCTGGAGCTTGTGGTAGACGACCTCGGACTCGTACTGCGCGCCGACACCGGCCAGGTACTTCTTCTCCGCCTCGGGAATGCCGAGCTTGTCCCACGTGTCCTTGATGTCGGGAGGCAGGTCTTCCCACGAATCTGCCTGCTTTTCGGTGGGCCTGATGTAGTAGTAGATGTTCTCGAAGTCGATTCCCGAGAGGTCGGCGCCCCAGCTCGGCATGGGCCGAGCGAGGAAGTAGTCGAGTGACTTGTGGCGGAACTGCCGCATCCAGTCGGGCTCGCTCTTGTGCTCGGAGATCGCCTCGACGACCTCGTGCGAGATGCCTCGGCCCGACTTGAAGAAG